>CAWUKV010000233.1:0-8016 GCA_963923025.1 uncultured bacterium | reverse complement strand
GCTAAAATCTCGACGCTATACTCAATTCTGTAGCCCCTTTGACTGTTGCCCCCTGTTCGATGCCCCTGACCTCTGTTCTAGACCGTGCCCTTGCTGGACAAGATCTGACTGAAGCCGATGGTCTGCTGCTGTTGCAGCAGCGCGACCCAGCCGCACTTGAGGCAATTCGCACCGCTGCCGACCAGTACCGTCAACAGCTGGTGGGCGATACGGTGACCTACGTGGTCAATCGCAACATCAACTACACCAACATTTGCGAGCAGCACTGTAGCTTTTGCGCCTTTCGGCGGGACGAGGGACAGGCGGGGGCGTATTGGCTAGATTGGGCTGCGATCGCACACAAAGCCACCGAAGCCGTCCAGCAGGGCGCAACAGAAATCTGCATGCAGGGCGGCCTTAACCCAGCAGCAAAGGTCAGCGGCAGCAGCCTGGCCCACTACTGCAAGCTGGTCGAAACCATCAAGCAGGCCCACCCCCAGCTCCACATCCACGCTTTCTCTCCTCAAGAAATTCAGTTTATTGCCCGTGAAGATGGTCTGACCTATATCGACGTCATCCAAGCGCTACAGGCCGCTGGGGTGGGTTCTCTGCCGGGCACCGCTGCGGAGGTGTTAGACGACCGCGTTCGCCGGGTTCTCTGTCCCGAGAAAATTAACAGCGCCACCTGGCTAGAAATCGTGGGACTGGCCCACCGTCTGGGCATGCCCACCACCTGTACGCTGCTGTCGGGCCATATCGAGACACCCGCGCAACAGATTGCCCACCTCAAACAGCTGCGCGACCTACAACAGCGATCGCTGCGCCATGGCGACGTTGCCATCACCGAATTTATTCTGTTGCCCTTCGTCGGGCAGGACGCACCTAAGCCCTTGCGTCGCCGAGTCGGACGCGATCAGCCTGTGCTGGCAGATGCACTGCTGCTGACCGCCGTAGCCCGTTTGTTTTTAGGTCAATGGATTGTTAACCACCAGCCCAGCTGGGTAAAGCTAGGCTTAGACGGAGCCACCGAGGCCCTACGCTGGGGCTGCAACGACATCGGCGGCACCCTTATGGAAGAGCACATCACCAGCATGGCCGGAGCCCAAGGGGGAACCTGTCAAACGGTGACAAGTTTGAATACGGCTATCTGCTCCATCGGTCGTCCATCACAGCAGCGGGATACGCTCTACTGCCCCATGCCCGTCTTAAGTATTGTTTAAGTTTTAGCGGTTTGGTGGCTTACCCTACCCGCAGGAGCGGATCTGCTCAGTAACATGTCATCTGTCCCTGCACAGACCGGCTGTTTTGCTCAAAATCGTCACGACGCTACCGCATCAGCAGCAGTTTAAACTGCGTCAATATCTCGACCAGCATCGCCATCACCTCGCGTCAGATATTTCGAGGTATGCCGTTGGACGGCAGCGGTTTTGGCTAGAGCATCAGGCCGTGTTGGGCAGCTACGGCAAACAGTACAAACCTGGGGCCAAGCTGCCGCGACTCTGGGAGTTTTGTCAAACCATTTACCATCAGGCGCTTCTGCAGGCCGATCTGCCCCCCAGAGCGGTTCACTTGGGGCTAGTCGCCCACGGACAGGTGGGGATCAAGAAGCACCGAGACGATACCTACGCAGCGGTGCCCGCCGTTAGCATCAACCTCTCGACTCAGCCAACAGAATGGGGCTACACCCCTGCCTATACAGGCTTTGAAGCGCGTCAGCCCAAAGCTGTTGAAGAAACGGTATATACGCTGCTGCCGGGGGCCGTGGTGTTGTTCAACAGCAAAAATCTTCACCGGGTTGTTCAAGCCGATGAAGAGCGCTGGTCGATTAACCTGTGGAGCATTTCTGCCCGCTGTATGCCTTACTTTGAGACCTACTTAGCCCGAGAGTAAGCGTCCAGATGTGTGCCAGTGCCAGCCTTTGTGTGCCAGTGCCAGCCTTTAGTGGTAGCGCCGGGAGCGTAACGGGACTGGACTACTGTGCCACCCCCCACCACGCCAACGCAAACCGTTGGGCAATGTCGTCATTTACCCGCTGCCGATAAACCACCCGCAGCTTGTACTCACCCGTTTGTGGAATTTGGCGGAAAATGTGTTCGACACTGTCCGCTTCGCTGACCGAAGACCAAATGCTGTCTGCCAGATTGTTACTGTCAGCTGGCATCAGGTACAGATCCAGGTTGTTTAACCCCCGGTCAGAAAATGACTCGCCTTCGTCGTAGAGGCCATTGCCATTCTGATCGTTCAGCACAACCTGACGTTCCCAAGCTAGCGTTGCAGACAGGTAGCTCCCAGCTATCAGCGGTTGCTCAAACTGATAGTCTTTGACCAGAACGTCCGCAGATGTCTCCGGCAAGTTCTGCGGTGGCAACTCAGACTCAATGGCATCGTAAGCCCAGCCCACCGCTGGAATCAGGCCGCTATTGGCCTCTCCTGCGCTGTACTCGCCTGCACTGAGCTGCTGATACGCCCTAAAGGCATTCAGATGACCGGTTCCCAGCTCGCTGTGCAGTGGAATCGCCGGGTCAGCATAGGCGTCGCCATCTACCCAAGTACGATTGGTTTCGTCCAGCAGCGTTCGTGACATGCCCAGCAGCAGACCATCGCCGTTGTCCTGAAGCTTGTCCGCAGAATTGAGTAAGACCACCTTCGTCACCATCGGCTCACGAGAGGCTAAGGACCATCCCATCTCGCGGATTTGTCGGTCGCCATACTGCTGGAGCAGCGCTACTGTGGCAACCACGTGAGGTGCCGCAAAGCTGGTACCGCTACTGATAATGCGACGACCATCGGGGTTGAACATTTCAATGTTGCTGCCCGGTGCCACCAGATTGATCGACCGGCGTGGACCCGTATTTGATTCGGGTCGCCCCCCTCGAAAGGGTGGAAAATCGGGTTCGCTGCTTAGATTGGCATAGTCAACCCGAGTGAATCGCCCGTCGATCTCGGTGGAATAGGCAACGTTGATGCCGTTGAAGTTATCTGTGGGAATCGGAATTCCACCACCGCCCTGGTTGCCAGCGATCACATAAAGGGTGTCGTGAACCCGATTTGACCAGTCAATGCACTGGGTTAACAGCGCGTTACCGTCCAGCATTGGGTCGGGCCGCGGGTCGCGAATCAGCGGTTCTCCAAAGCTGAAGTTGATTGCTCGGACGTCGCCACTGTTCCGTAGCGCCACTGCTTGTGTGGTCAAACATTCAATTGGCTGCCCAGAGGTTTCGGGCAGCGGCCCCACTGCGGCTGCAAACAGTACCGCATCCGGCGCAACCCCAGTCAAAGCCTTGTCTTGACTGATCATTACGCTGGCCACATTGGTGGCGTGACCATCAACGAATTCGTCAGGAACGGCGGGACCACCTAGCTGTAGCGCCTGGGCGACACCAAAGGGCATGTCTTCAAATGCCAGTTTATCGATGCCAAACTGGCCGGGGCGACCAATTTCGACCTGCCCAATTGCAATCTTCTCACCTGTGAGGTTGTAAGGGGCATCGTGGAGCCGCAAGGCATCAATGCCGTCGGCTCCGACAGAAACGGTCAACGCCAGCGCGGGCACCCCCAGGCTTAGCGCTAGCCCACTGCCTACTGCTGCCCCGCGCCAGCTTATTCGCTTTGAGAATTTACCCATGCCGTTTTAGTCAACGTTCTTAGTATCTGTGCAACTCTGCCTCTGTAAAGCTTTAGCGCTTTACAGCCTCAGCTCTGTGCGAGTTTAGCGCAGTCTAGCCTATGAGCATTACAACCTGTAACAGGTGCTTACATGCCATCTCTAACTCTGTAAGGGCGTCATGAAAGCTGGAGATTGAGTTTTGGGGAAACTTATAGATTTTGTTACAATAATTACAACTATTTGGTGATTACAGAGGCTTTCCCATCATGCTGCAAACCCCGTCTAAAAAGTCCACTGTTATTTCGCCCTCTATTCTGTCGGCTGACTTTAGCCGCCTAGGTGACGAGGTGCGGGCTGTGGATGCTGCTGGTGCTGACTGGATTCACGTTGACGTCATGGACGGTCGGTTTGTCCCTAACATCACTATCGGTCCGCTGATCGTTAAAGCGCTACGCCCGGTCACCGACAAGCCCCTCGACGTCCACCTAATGATTGTCGAGCCCGAGAAGTACGTTGAAGAATTTGCTGAAGCTGGCGCCGACATTATCTCCGTCCATGCCGAGCATAATGCCTCACCTCACCTACACCGCACGCTTGGCCTGATTCGCGACCTGGGCAAGCAGTCGGGTGTCGTGCTAAACCCGTCTACGCCTCTTTCGCTGATCGAGCACGTCCTCGACATTTGCGACCTGGTGCTGATTATGAGCGTGAACCCTGGTTTTGGTGGTCAGTCCTTCATTCCCGGCGTTCTGCCCAAGATTCGTCAGCTGCGGGCCATGTGCGATGAGCGGGGTCTTGACCCTTGGATCGAAGTAGACGGAGGCCTCAAAGCCCACAATACCTGGCAGGTCTTAGAGGCTGGCGCTAACGCAGTTGTCGCAGGCTCAGCCGTTTTCAAGGCACCGGACTATGCTGAAGCCATTTCTGGTATTCGCAACAGCAAGCGCCCTGTTCCTGAGCTAGCGGCAGTTTAGCCTACACGAGCCGTGCTAGTGAGACGTCTTTGATCTGCCTGTGGCAGTCGAAAGGTTGGTTAAAGCATTTGACTGCGTCGAGGCGCTCCAGCGTCGAGAACGTCAATGCCAGGATCTGTCCCTAGCAACTCGACAAATGCAGTAGCAGGCTAAGTTTCAATAAATGTCCCGGAGTTCCACCTTCAGTATATCTACTTGCTCCCCGCAGATCTACCAATAGATCTGCGGGGAGCATTTTTTGAGCACTGGCAAATTTTCGATGTCCGTGGGCTGACGGTTGGGCTTTGTACGGACATTGCATCCGTACTTATTCAAATCTGCATGCTTTTTATACCAGCACCACAGCAAAATCCGAATGATCAGCCAAGTTCTTTGAGACTGCTATAAAACCGCCAAAATCCGGGTACATACGACATTCTACCGATGTAGGCACAGAACATAGCTTGTAGAGTTGATACTGTAGATCACCTGAGCAGCAGGGTATCAATTAACACTTATTCCGGCATGCATTCTCCCTCTACTCTCGTCGCGCAAGACGCCAGCAATACCACTATGAATACGCAATCCATCGAAGAAATGGTTTCTAAGATCTTCGCGACGCGACGGATTACCCGTAGCGACCAGCACGTATTGATGACGATGTTCTCGCGTGGCAACATCAGCGCAACTGACGAAATGCTAATTAACCAAATCTACGAAGCACTGAATCAAGGACGCGTTCGAGTAGTTGAATAGGCCACCTGCGCGACACCTGATGGCGCAAAGCGGCAAGGCAATGCCTGCTTACTTGAACCATCCAGCGCCAGAATTTACTCACTCTGCGCCCGATCTTTCCTAAGGAGATCAGAAAATGATAGCGCCTCGGCTGCCAGTACAAAAACGGTTGGCGGCAGGTTAGTAGTCATTTTTTGCAGACTAACATAGCGTTCTTCGAACTGCTCGTCCGGCACGGCAAGCCCCATCAGGACTAAGTCAGCTCGTTTAGAGGAGGCATGCAAGATCTTCTCAAATGGCTTGTCTTCCTCCGCGACAATAACGTTGGGGGTTGCCCCAATTCGCAGCAGTCCAATCAGCCCAGATAGGTTGTTGTGAGCGGCGACGGCTGCATTCTCACTGCGTACTACCAGCTTTACGTTGATGTTGGCAGAACGCCACTGGCCGCTGGTCCGTAGCAGATAGGCCAGAATCATCATCAGGCCACCGTTATCCTGTAGCCCTCCCCACCACACATCAATCTGCTTGCGGCGACGGCGCGTCGAATTTTCCATTGCTTCGGGCTGGGCCCGACAGATAATGACGTTGCGCTTGGCCTGACGACATTTGGCAATGATGTTGTAAAAGCTTTGGCGAATCTCTGGGTCGGGGTTTTCGGTATCGCCCAGCAGGATGGTATTGGGGACCAGGTTGCCAATACCGTAGGACTCGATCAGCTGCTCTGCCCCAACAAAGGGGTCTGCGGCGGTGATGACTTTAACAAAGGCCGATTTACCCTGGCGTTCCAAATAGTCTTGAATGGCGCTTTCCATTGACTCCTGCTGGGACAGGTTACGGGTACCTGGGGGCAAGATACTAGCCACCGTGACCATGCCGCGTCCGTGGGTAAGGGCGGTCGCCATATCAATCAGGTGGGGGCGCTTAGTGGGCGCACCGGACAGTACCAGTAGATGGGGTCGCCAGTTCTTGGGGTCTGGGTTGGCGGCAATGTTCATCAATCCCGTACGGACGAGTGATAGCCAAAGCCCCTGCCGGACATCACCCCAGGTCGTCTGAATCTCGCGGCGTTCTAGCCAAACGTAGATGAGTAAAACGATGACCGCAGCCGCAATGGTGGCGATCGCGTTGATCAAGAACATCACCGCCAGGCAGCCTGCCGCCCCGACCAGTGAAATGAACCAAGGCACCTTGAAGGTGGGCCGAAAAGACGGGCTCTGCAAAAACCCCTCGATACCTGCCGCGACGTTTAGCACCATGTAGGTGGTCAAAAAGAACATCGTCAGTACCGGCGCAATTTTGTCTAGATCGCCAAGGCCAACAACCGCTAGGACAACCCCTAGGGTAAACAGCGTTCCCAGACGGGGCTCATCCGCTGGCCCATCACCCATACCGAGCCAGCGCAGCTTGTTGGGCAAGATGCCATCACGGGCTAGGGCCTGTAAGATGCGTGGTGCCCCCAAAATACTGCCAATGGCGCTAGAGAGCGTCGCTCCCCAGACCCCCAGCAAAATTGACGGTCCCCACAGCGCCATGCGCTGCATGACCAGCGGCTCGTTCACCAGGGCATCGGCGGGGACCCGCCAAGCCAGCAGCGGTGGAATGGCCATATAGATGAGGTAGCCCGCAACCACCGCCGCAATGGTGCCACTGGGGATGGACTTAATCGGATCCTTCAGGTCGCCCGACATGTTTACGCCGGACATAATGCCGGTGACAGCCGGGAAAAATACGGCCAGTACCGCCCAAAAGCCAACTTCTCCAGGGGTTTGAATTAGATCCGGGTCGGTGCCGGGGGGTACCACCGTCGGCAGCACATCCACGCTGTGGCTAAAGACCAGACAAACCAGGGAAAGCGCGATCGCGGCCATGATGAAGTACTGAGCCTTGATGGCGATCTCTGCGGACTTCAGGGCCAGCAGCGTCACCAGCACCGTCGTCACCAGCGCCACAATGGTTTGATTGACCTGCGGAAAAATCTGCGTCACGCTTTCGGCAAAGCCAATAGTGTAGAGGGCAACCGAAAACGCCTGGGCGAAGTACAGCGGTATGCCCACGGCTCCGCCGGTTTCAATCCCCAGCGACCGGCTGATCATGTAGTAGGCACCACCGGCTCGAACCACTTTGTCGGTTGCGATCGCGCTAATGGATAGCGCCGTAATGAATGTGATCGACGTTGAAATCGTCACGATAATCAGCGTCTGCACCATGCCGACATGCCCGACCACCCAGCCGAAGCGCAGATACATGATCACGCCCAGGATGGTCAAAATTGACGGCGTGAATACCCCGCCAAACGTTCCCAGCCCAGCAGACGGTTTCGTGATAACCGTATTCGATGAGGTCATAGACTCAGCAGTGACGATGAAGACAAACCTGCTACAGCATAACCGCATCGGCCCCTTTGCAGCGGTGTTCCGATAGGGATAACCTCGTCTGGACCTATGCTGCTTGGCTCAGCTGATGACCCGACCAGGGTTTGTGGCTATCAGATTAAATTCAATAGCGCTGTGCAAACTGCTCATGGGCTTCAAGGACAGCTCCCATCAGCTGTTTCCAGTCCGTTGGTGCAACGCTGTGACGGGTCTTGTAATACAGCAAGAATGATCCTATCCCTTCTGAGCAGACCTGCTGCTGCCGCTCGTAGAACGCTAGCACCCCATCTTGAAAGCAGTCTCTAATGGCGGCCTCGTCGCTGCCCTTTAGGAGATAACGAGCAGAAAAGGTGGGGTGACTATCAAAGTC
>CAWUKV010000232.1:0-8100 GCA_963923025.1 uncultured bacterium | reverse complement strand
CTGTCTGGAGCCCTGGAGCAGCCCTCGCAACGCCATGAATACAGGTACTCAACTGCTGACTGCTGCACCTGGAGAGACGGTGGAAACCGTCATCGAAATGTCTGTAGAAAAATCATGAGCAAGACGCGCACATAGGGGTTTAGCCTACTGACTCCAGCTCATCCTGCTTGTCGAACAGGCCCAGTAGCCAGCCCAAAATAGCGCCGAAGACAAAGCCGCCAGCGTGGGCCCAATAGGCAACGCCGCCGTCCATGCCCAAATTGGCCGGAGCCTCCAGGCTCAGCAGACCGTAGGCCGCCTGCTCGACAAACCAAAAGCCGAGAAAAAAGACGGCAGGGATGCGGAAGGGCAAGAGTATACCAATGGGAACTAGGGTGAGGATGCGCACCTGGGGAAAGCGGAAAATGTAGGCCCCCATGACACCTGCGATCGCACCGCTTGCCCCCAGCGATGGCACCGCCGTCAGCGGGTCCACAAACCACTGGGTTAGTCCAGCCAACACACCACAGGCAATGTAAAAGAACAGAAACTTCGCACGACCCAGCTGCTCTTCTAGATTGTTACCAAAAATCCAGAGGTAGAGCATGTTACCGGCAACGTGCAGGAATCCACCATGCAGAAACTGCGAGGTGACTAACGTAAGCCACTCTGACCAAGCCGGATAGTTAAACCCCGTTTCGAAGCTCAGGGTCAACTCTTCGGGAACGATAGCGTACTGATGGAAAAAGGCCGTCAGCGCCCGACTCGGTAGAGAAGTCTCAAAGAAGAAGATGAGGACGTTAACGGCAATTAGCCCATAAGTAACGTAGGGCGTAATCTTGATGGGGTTGTCATCGCGGAGTGGAACCATGGTCAACCTGTTAGCGCATGCCTGTCGTCTTGACGATACTGGACAGCCCCCAGCCGGTTCAAGCCTATTGATGCGTTATCTACCCTAGGGCGTAGTTTCGGGGCGTAGTTCCGAGACGTGGTTTAGGTAACCACCTGCTGCAAAACCACGTTGATGCCTGTACCGCAGTAGCGCTGCAAAATTCGCTGCGCCTCTAGTACTGACTTGACCGTGTAGTTAGCCATGAAGCTGTAGGGCTGAGCAGCCTGTGGCTTTGTGGCAGGCTCCCAGATTTTGAGACAAACGCCTGATTCGGCCTCAGTAATCTGATAGCTAACTTGGGTAATATCCATAACATGCCGCTGATAGTAGTAGTATGGCGTTTGCCGTCAGAGCTAGAGCTGGCTGACGAGCCATACACTGATTGAAGCAGCAGCCGAGGAATAAGTTTCTACTTACCAGCTTGGTTCAGCCACATGAGGGATATTTCGAATACGTCGGGTCAAAAAATGTTTCAGCTGCTACACGAAATTTGCGTAGTCTTAAGCATTCAGGCTTGACCCTGAAGAGAAGAATCGAATGATCGGCTAATTCTCCAGATCCAAGGCTGCCATGATATCCCTAGGAGCCCCAAAAACTGTAATATGGCTAGCGCTTCCCCTCTCAACATACAAGGATACCGAGTACAGCGATCCCGCTTAGCGTAGAACAAAATGGCGTCGCAGCCTTGTCCTAACAGATCTGGCGGCGGCTATAACACCTTTGTCTCGGCTCCCTCGCAGTGCAAAATGGAAAGGTCTCAACCGAGCGTTACCCATGCCCAAGAAGCGCAAACCTGACCCCACTGCCCGCGCCACAGATCGTACCGTTTACTCAGAATTTGGGACCAATCCTGCAACCCAGCGTGCCGTCCCTGACCTGCCACCAAACCAGCAGGACCTGCGGGTCCAGGTCTCCCGTAAAGGCCGCAAGGGCAAAAGCGTCACCATTATCAGCGGCTTTCAGCACAAGCCCGAGACGCTTACAAAACTGGCAAAAACCCTCAAGGCCCAGTGCGGGTCCGGTGGTACGGTCAAAGACAACACCATAGAAGTGCAGGGTGAGCACGGGCCAAAGCTGGTCGAGCTGCTGACCAAGCAGGGCTACAAGGCAAAGATTAGCGGAGGCTAGAGATGCGGGGGATTCAGCGCAGGCGGCGGTTGCGGCAGGGGGGCATATTGGGCTGCTTAGGGTGGCTGCTCACCCTGATGCTCAATAGCCTACCGAGCCACGCGCTAAGTCCTGCTCCCCAGCCTTTTGCCGGCCATCCTCTGGCTGACTGCGTAGTCAGTTTGACGGCTGAGGGTATTTTGGGTCCGGCCCCCTGGCAAGTTGGTCAGCCTGATGACTCAATCCCACAGCAAGACTTTGCGGCTGATGTGCTCAGGACTTTTCCAGGGGCATTTGCTGCCGCGAACGAGCGTTTGGGCATAGCCTTCGATGGTGACACAGAAACAGAACAGCTCTTAAACGCTGCCCTCGAAGACAGGGCCAACCCCCAAGGTTCTCTCTCTCGGGCACAGGCGCTAACGGTATTGACGAGCGGTGCGGCGCTGCCCTACCAGCCCGAAGCCCTTCAGGTACTGCAAGACAATTTGCTGGACTACCGTCAGATTCCTCGCTATGCCCGAGAAGGCGTAGCCGCGGCGGTGGCCTTAGGTATGGTGTACAGCGACGGCGGCGGACGCTGGTTCTCACCAAATCGATCAACAATGCTAGCCGATGCCGCGGGATATCTTTGTTTGGCTTCTGGGCGAGAGAGCCTAGTTCCGGCAACGCTGACGATTCGCCCAACACAGTCAGAATCAGCACCTGAAAGCGCCCGTTCACAAGAATTACGGGGCGTTTGGCTGACCAATATTGACAGTGATGTGTTGTTCTCGCGAGATCGCCTAGCGCCTGCCTTGGAAACCCTGGCAGACCTCAACTTTAATACCGTCTATCCCACGGTTTGGAACTGGGGGCAAACGCTGTTCCCTAGCTCGGTCGCAGAGCGGGTAATTGGACACAAACAGGGGCTGTATCCTGACTTGGAGGATACTGGGCAGCGGTTAGATGACCTAGAGGCCACCCAGGGCGATCGCGATATGCTGCTGGAGCTGATCAACCTTGCCCATCCCCTCGGTTTGCGCGTGATTCCCTGGTTCGAGTTCGGCTTTATGGCCCCGGCAGAGTCGGACCTGACCCGCCGTCACCCCGACTGGTTGACCCAGAAGCGGGACGGCACACTACGAGCCAACGAAGGTCGCCACCCGAGGGTATGGATGAACCCGTTCCACCCCGAGGTGCAGGACTTTCTACTGCAGATGATCGGCGAGCTGGCCGCTAACTACGACATTGACGGCTTGCAGATGGACGACCACCTGGGCCTGCCCTACGAGTATGGCTACGACCCCTACACGGTGGCGCTGTACCAGGCCGAGCACGAAGGCGCGTCTCCCCCGGCAGATGCCAAGGACGCCGAATGGACCCGCTGGCGGGCGGACAAGATTTCAGACTTTATGACGCGGGTATTCCAGGTCGTCAAACAGCGGCGACCGGATGCCATCATTTCGGTATCGCCTAACCCCCAAGAGTTCGCCTACGAGTACTACCTACAAGACTGGGAGAGCTGGGTGGAGCGCGGCTATGTAGAAGAGCTGATTATTCAGCTGTACCGCAGCGACCTAGGCCGGTTCGTATGGGAGATGAACCGCGACCCGGCGGAGATGGCGCGACGGCATATTCCCACGGGCATTGGTATTTTGAGTGGCCTAAGGGGACGGCCAGTGGGGACAGATTGGATTGCGGAGCAGGTACGAGCGGTTCGCGATCGCAACTTTGCCGGTGTCTCTTTCTTCTTCTACGAAACCCTCTGGCTCTCCGACACAGAAACCGTCACCGAACGAGAAGACGCCTTCCGAGACATCTTCCCCAACCCAGCGACTGCTCCTAGCGTCGAGGCAGGCTGGCAGTCCACCCTTCATCTAAATTAAGTTCAATTTCTGCCTTTTGCCTTTTGCCTTTCGACCGATGAACTAAAGAAAACCTATTACTTCAGCCCCCC
Organism: uncultured bacterium; assembly: GCA_963923025.1. Taxonomy (GTDB): domain Bacteria; phylum Cyanobacteriota; class Cyanobacteriia; order Phormidesmidales; family Phormidesmidaceae; genus CAWUKV01. The sequence continues at coordinate 4,186 of CAWUKV010000232.1, read as the reverse complement.
TTCCCTGATCCCGCGCTTACCCTGATAGCGGCCCTCCCCATACAGGACATAGCAGGACAGAAATTATGGCACAGAGTTTTGGCGTCATTGGCCTGGCCGTCATGGGGGAAAACATCGCGCTTAACGTCGAGCGCAACGGTTTCCCCATTGCGGTCTACAACCGTTCGCCCGAAAAGACCAAGGCATTTATGGAAAAGCGCGCCCAGGGCAAAAATGTCGTGGCCGCTTACTCTTTAGAAGAGTTTGTCGCGTCCCTCGAACGACCCCGGCGCATTCTGGTAATGGTTAAAGCCGGTGGCCCGGTGGATGCCGTCATCAGTCAGCTAAAGCCGCTGCTGGACCCCGACGACATGATCATCGACGGCGGCAACTCGCTCTACGAAGACACCGAACGCCGCGTAAAGGATTTAGAATCTAGCGGCTTGAGCTTCATCGGTATGGGCGTTAGCGGCGGTGAAGAAGGTGCCCTGTGGGGACCCAGTCTAATGCCCGGTGGCACCCGCGCTGCCTACGAGTCCATCGAGCCCATTGTTAAGAAAATTGCGGCCCAAGTAGATGACGGCCCCTGCGTTACCTACATCGGCCCTGGTGGGTCGGGCCACTACGTCAAGATGGTCCACAATGGCATCGAGTACGGTGATATGCAGCTCATTGCTGAAGCCTATGACCTGATGAAGAGCGTACTGGGGCTGAATCACCAGCAGCTGCACGAGGTGTTTGCAGAATGGAACACTACCGAAGAGCTGGACTCGTTCCTAATCGAAATCACTGCCGACATCTTTACCAAGATGGACGACAAGGGTACCGATAGCCCACTAGTAGAGCTGATTTTAGACAAAGCCGGGCAGAAGGGTACGGGCCGCTGGACGGCAATCGACGCGCTTGAAAAAGCAGTCGCCATTCCAACTATTGGCGCGGCAGTTAATGCCCGTGTGCTGTCGGCCCTGAAAACTGAACGAGTTGCTGCCTCTAAAGAACTCAGTGGCCCCGTTGCCCAGTTCAATGGCGATACCAAACTGTGGATCAACAAGATTCGCGATGCCCTATACTGCTCGAAGATCTGTTCCTATGCCCAGGGCATGGCACTGCTGCGTAGCGCTTCTGAAACCTACGGCTACGACCTGAATTTGGGCGAGTGCGCCCGTATTTGGAAAGGCGGCTGCATCATTCGCGCCCGTTTCCTCGGCAAGATTAAGCAGGCCTACGACGAGAATCCCAAGCTGGCGAACCTGCTACTAGCTCCTGAGTTTAAGCAGACCATTTTGGACCGTCAGAATGCTTGGCGTGAGGTGATTTCTCTTGCGGCTCAGCAGGGCATCCCAGTCCCGGCCTTCAGCGCCTCGTTAGACTATTTCGATAGCTACCGTCGCGATCGCCTGCCTCAAAACCTAACCCAGGCCCAGCGCGACTACTTCGGTGCCCACACCTACGAGCGGGTAGACATGGACGGCGTCTTCCACGCCCAGTGGAACGAAACCGAGTCAGCCAACGTGGTACCGCAGTAGTCTTGTACCACAAACAAACTCAAACATCTTTCGTCTTTAGAGACTCTGATATCGTCAGGGTCTCTTTTCTTTTTCAGTTCTGCTTGATTCTTTTCCCGATGGCAGTTTTATAGCCAGCGCCATATAGGTCAGGACACCGAGTACAGCGATCCTGCTTGGCATAAACCCTATGGTGTCTTAGGGTCACTGGCGGCTGCTATAACTCTGCCAGACGGACGATGCTGCGGAGGGGTACCTAACTTAATTTATGTAAAGCTTCCACCCCTACCGCTGTCCAGGAGTCTGCGATGAGTACTGCCCCAAACACCCGCTACGACGTCATCATCATTGGTGCAGGCGCAGGCGGTGGCACCCTAGCCTATGCTTTGGCTCCCACTGGCAAACGCATTCTAATTATTGAGCGCGGCGACTACATTCCCAAAGAAAAAGCCAACTGGGACCCGGTAGCCATCTTCCAAGAGCAGCGCTACCGCACCGACGAGCACTGGTACGACGAAGAGAAGCAGCCGTTTAACCCCGAAGCCTTCTACAACGTTGGCGGCAATACCAAGATGTACGGCGCGACCCTACAGCGCATGCGCCAAGAAGACTTTGGCGAGATGCAGCACTGCGATGGCGTATCTGAAGCCTGGCCCATCAGCTATGACGAGTTTGAGACCTACTATACCCGTGCCGAAAGCCTGTTCATGATTCACGGGCAGCAGGGTGAAGACCCCACTGAGCCGCCGATGTCGGCGGCCTATCCCTTTCCACCGATGCCCCACTCCTCGCGCATTCAAGAGGTATCGGACCAGCTTGCCGAGCGGGGGCTACATCCCTTTCATCTAACCCTGGCACTCAACCGCGATGTAGAGAATCCCCGCAACCGTCCCTGCATTCGCTGCGAAACCTGCGACCCATACCCTTGCCTGATCGATGCCAAGTGCGACGCCCAGACGGTCTGTGTAGACCCGGCACTGGAGTACGACAACGTGTCGATAATGACCAACACCTATGTAGAAAAGCTACATACGGACGAGGGCGGTCAGCGAGTCAGCGCGGTAGAAGTGACTCGTGATGGGGAGACCTTTTCTCTAAGTGCAGATATTGTTGTTTCGGCCTGTGGTGCCATCAACTCGGCAGCGTTACTACTCCGCTCTGCTAACGAACAACATCCCAACGGTTTGGCAAACTCTTCTGACCAAGTGGGCCGCAACCTGATGTTCCACCTGCATTCGGCACTGATTGCTGTGGCGGATGAGCCGAACCCCACGGGCTTTCAGAAGACACTGGGCATTCATGACTACTACTTTAATGGACCGAAGCAAGATTATCCGCTAGGCCAGATTCAGCTGACGGGTAAGGCCAACAAAGAGCGGCTGAAGCATATGGCGTCGGGTTCTGTACCCGAAGAGATGCTGGAACACATTGTCGAGCACTCCGTTGATTGGTGGCTAACCACGGAAGACTTGCCCCGTCCCGAGAACCGAGTACAGCTCACCGACGAAGGTGGCATTCAGGTGATCTACGAGCCCAACAACATGCCCGCGCACCAAGGGCTAATCAACGAACTAGAAACACACCTGCGTCAGATCGGCTTCCATACCTTTTGGCATCGCTTCCAGGGTATGCCGGTGGTATGGCACCAGGCGGGTACCTGCCGCTTTGGAGAAGATCCAAAAACCAACGTGCTGAATCTGGACTGCCGGACTCACGATGTGGAAAATCTGTACGTGGTGGATGCTAGCTTTATGCCGACGATGGGTGCGGTGAACCCAACGCTGACGTTTGTGGCCAATGCGCTGCGGGTTGGCGATATTTTGAAGACGCAGATGGGCGAATAGGGTTTGTCATGTCGTAGCGGCACAATGCGGCACAATATATTATGCCGCTACGGGTGGGGCGCAAAATGATACGCTAACGGTTGCCCCTCTTGGTTGTGAACAATGTCTTTATTTTCTTTCTCAGGCGATCGCCCCGACGATCTGGGTGTAAAGGATGGGCGGCTAAAGCCCTGTCCAGGAACACCGAATTGCGTTTGCAGCCAGGATTCGCCTGACGATAAGGAACATTATATTAAGCCTATTGCTTACAGCGGCGACAGTAAGGCGGCAATCAACAAGCTCAAGTCCATTGTTGAAGGCATGGAGCGCAGCACGGTAATTGAAACTACGGACAATTACCTGTATGCCGAGTTCTTTAGCAAGATCATGGGCTTTGGCGACGACATAGAGTTTTTTGTGGACCCCAGTGCCGGGGTAATTCATGCACGAGCGGCTGCGCGGCTGGGCAAGTCAGACTTGGGCGTGAACCGGAAGCGAATCGAGGAGATTCGCAGTCAGTTTTAGATAATTGAGGAGGGCTCAGGAGTTGTATGCCCTGTGCCAAAACTTCCTTAAAGGGCGGCCAAGATGGCCGCCCTTTACTTTTGATCGGTATGGATAGGCTTTTTTGACAGGTGGCAGGTGGTAGCGGGTGGCCGTCGAAAAAAGGACTTAACCAGAGCGTCAAGCTAGAGCTATCTATCCCAAAGACTACAGTCGCAGCTTCGAGTCGGTGATAGAACCCAAGCATCAGCGGAGTATCTCAAGCCTCGGCAAGAAGATCCTGGCGCTCTACACTGGAGGCAATATCACCCGCGACATAAGCGCTCAACTAGGAGAACTCAATAGTAATGCAAAGGTGTCAGCCTTAATAATTAG
>CAWUKV010000231.1:0-8105 GCA_963923025.1 uncultured bacterium | reverse complement strand
CGAGGATGTCAAACCACCCTCGTTGCGACTGCTGGCGACCCATTGCAATGGTCATTGGGTACGAGTTCTCCAGTCAGAGTCATCAAAACGGGCTGCTCTGCTCGTCAGTCAGATCCTTAAAAGTGAGTCTGACGCTTTGCAAAAACAACCCGACAAACCAGTTGGTGTGCAGTATGACACCAAAGGCCAGGTTCAAATTAGGCGTAGCACTCCGCTCTGAGATATATGGATCTAATGCAGCAAGCATCGTTAGTTAAGCACTAACAGAGTGATGCAGGATTATGAGCAGGAGTTTACCTAACTTTACCTTAGTATTCATTATAGGAAGATTATCAAGGAAAGTCGAATATTACCGATTCGATTAATCCTTTGGGCGCAAGCCATAGCGGCAGCTCAATTGATGGATAGATCTACGACAGGGGTAATTTTTTGCCATACTGGTTTCTGCCCATTGCTTGCGCCACCGTCTGCGATCGCGCAAGTCATACCCAAAACGCACCCACTCAAAACACGTTATGTATATTGTCGAACTCACGCTGAAGCATACGGCCTTACCGATGACCGTCCAAAAGAAAGAAGAGGCGGACGCCACCACAGCGTATAACTCGGCACTGGATGCCCTGAAAACAGGCAAGCCCGTCATTCTGGAGATGACTTGCGAAAAGCAAGAAGGCAAGCGAGTCTCTGTACTGGTCAGTGAACTGGCTGCTGTTCAGGTCTATGAAAAGTCGGGCAGTGCCTCGTCCTCAGGCCGTTCACCAGGCTTCTTTGCACTAACAGCCGAGTAATAGGACCGTGCCAGAGCTCCAGGCAGTAGACAGCGCCATCCGGGTAGACGATCTGAGCTTTCGCTGGCCGTCCGGGGCAGTGGTGTTAGACCACTGTTCACTGTCGGTGGCACCGGGCGAATTCTGCATGCTGCTGGGCACCAACGGCAGCGGTAAGTCTACGCTACTGCGGCTGCTGTCGGGGCTGCTGGCGTCGCAGCAGGGCCAGATCGACATGGCCTATCCGGTCGGGTTTGTGTTTCAGAACCCGGACCACCAGCTGGTGATGCCTACGGTGGGCGCTGATGTCGCCTTTGGCCTGGTCAAAGAAAATCTGCCCTACGACGAAGTGCGACGGCGGGTGGCCGATGCCCTGTCTCAGGTAAACCTGCTGCACCTACAGCGGCGGCCCATCTACGCCCTTAGCGGCGGGCAAAAGCAGCGGGTTGCGATCGCAGGTGCCCTGGCCCAGCACTGTCAGGTACTGCTACTGGATGAGCCCACTGCCCTACTGGACCCCGACAGCCAAATTGATTTGGTGGCGCAGGTGCGAGATTTGGTAAAGCAGAAGGGGCTGACGGCGCTGTGGGTAACCCACCGGCTGGCGGAGTTAGACTACTGCGATCGCGCCTTCTTACTCGACCAGGGAAAGGTCGTCGCCACAGGCAACGCCGAGGAGATCAAACCCCGACTCCGGCAGCACTATGGGCAGTAATGGGGGCAGTAATGGGGGCAATAGCAGCCTCAGGGATACCGGTCAATCGTTCGCTGGTAACTTGCCACTTCTAGGGCAGACAGTACACTGGTAGAAACGTGCTATCAAACAAAACGTTACTAAAAGACGTTACTAAAAGCGTTGATGCTGTCACCCGCCCTATGAAGCCGCCGTCCCCTCAAGCCATTCTGCTCGTCGATGGATACAATATCATCGGCGCATGGCCAGAGCTAATTGCACTGCGGGATGACAATAGCCTGTCAGCAGCGCGGGAACACCTGACGGAGCTGATGGCGAACTACAGCGCCTGTAAAGAGTACGAAACCTGGCTGGTGTTCGATGCCTACGGTCAGAGTCAGCCCAAGAAAACAGAACCTGTTACCCAGCGCCTTTCGCTGCACTACACCGCAGCGGGTCAAACCGCAGACACCTACATTGAAATTTCCTGCGCCAAGTTTCGACAAGATGCCCGCAAATTTCGGCATCGGCTGATTGTCGCCACCTCGGACCGAGCACAGCGGCTTACGGTGGTTGGCTACGGGGCGGAGTGGATGTCGGCTTTTCAGCTGGCAAACGAAGTCAACACCGCCGTCAGTGGCACTAAGCGCCGCCAAAAGCCAGCCAAGAAATCGCAAAAGCGCTTTCTATCTAGCGGACTTAGCCCGGAGGTCCAGGCAAAGCTGATGCGACTGCGCATGGGGCTCACCGACTAGCTAATTAAGCTACGGCCTTGGTCACGTTGCTTGGACCTCCTAGCGGGGCTGTACCGCTTAGCACATAACGCTCCGTGACTCGCAATCCGGCTCAACTTTTTCGCAGATTGCTATACAAACCCAGTCCAAAATCCTTGCAGCCCCGTACTGGGGTCTTATGTTAACCTGTTAATCCTGAGCGGTTGCCCGCTCATCGGGATGTAGCGCAGTTTGGTAGCGCACCTCGTTCGGGACGAGGGGGCCGTGGGTTCGAATCCCGCCATCCCGATTTGTGCCAGGGCTCTACACTTGATTCTTGACGGCTGCGCTAAGACCCTAGATCGGTGCCAAATCCCCGCCGTTGGAGCAATCTTCGCCGCCGCTGGCGAGCCAGGGCCTGAAGATCTACGTTGCGGTCGGTTTCGTCCACAATTTCGCCCGTCAGCACTTCCAATACATCCTCTAGGGTAGCCACTCCAGAAACGCCGCCGTACTCGTCTACCACAATCATCAGATGTTCGCGGGCGGTTTGAAAGGTTTTGAGCAGGCGGTCGGCCCGCTCGGTTTCAGGAATGTAGCGGGCCTGACGCATACAATTTTGCACGGGCTGGTCGCCATTGCCCTGGACAATTTCTTTGAGCAGCTCGGACTTCAGCGCAACCCCCAAAACATGGTCGAGGTCTTCGCCTATGACAATGATGCGGCTGTGCTGGGAGTTAATAATGTCTTGCTGTACGTCGCTGAGCCGGTCTTGCCCCTCCAAGTAGGTAATGGCGACGCGCGGCGTCATAATGTCGGCGGCGTTGATGTCGTTAAGGCGAAACACCTTTTGAATCATCTCGGCCTCATCATCTTCAATTAGCCCTTCCTGGTAGCCCAGCATTGCCAACAGCTTGATTTCGGACTCGTTAGTAATGGGGCGCTGGTTACCGGCAACTAGGGGGGCAGTAATCTTTTCGAGCAGCAGGATCACCGGCGTAAGCAGCAGCGTCAAAGTCCGAATCGGTAGGGCAATCACTAGGCCAATCTGCTCGGCGTAGCGTTCGCCAATGGTTTTGGGAATGATTTCGGCGAATAGGATAATCAGAAAGGTGAGGATGGCAGAAAAGACGCCGATCAGCGCGTCTTCCAGGACGGCGGCAGCAATGCTACCAATGACGATGCTGCCAACGATGTTGAAAATATTGTTGAGGATAACAATCGCCGCGATAGGCCGATTGACTTTCTCTCGAATAGCTAGCAGTGCTAAGGCGGGCGCACTGCGGCTTTGCGCCATTTGCCGGGCCTTGAGCAATGGGATAGAGAGCAGGGCAGCTTCGGTGCCCGAGCACAGGGCGGAACCAATAATGACGATCAGAACTGCGATCGCAAGTCGAATCATGGTATTAGGGAACAGTGACCCGGATCAGCAGCTAGCAATCGGTCGCTGCTATGATCCATGAATTATAGTTTGCGCCATAGGATCGGGTGACCGGTAAGGCCGTCCGCCACACCGAGCGGGATCGCCGAACTCGGTGGTCTAACCCGTATGGCGTAGCTATACAACTCTATAGCAGCCGGAGCGGCGCTTTGCTTCGGTTAAAAGACGCAATACCACCCTGGGCCTCGATCCCCTCATGAACCAAGCCGACGTTATTCTGGATGTCCGTAACCTCAAGGTTGATTTTGAAACCGACAGTGGCGTGGTCCATGCCGTAGACGATATTTCCTTCCAGGTCCGACGCGGGCAAACATTGGGCATCGTTGGCGAGTCAGGATCGGGCAAATCCGTGACCTCTCTGGCAGTGATGGGGCTAGTGCCCAGCCCGCCGGGACGCATGACCGGCGGCGAAATCATCTTCAACCAAGCGGGGCAGGACCCCGTAGACCTGCGCCAGGTCTCTACCCGGCGGATGCAGGACTATCGGGGCGGCGAACTATCGATGATTTTTCAGGAACCGATGAGTTCCCTGAACCCGGTGTATACCTGCGGCTTTCAGCTGATTGAGGCACTACGACAGCATCAAAACGTATCCAAGGCCGAGGCCGAGAAGCAGGTGCTGGCCCGCCTACAAGAGGTGAAACTGCTGCCGACCGATACCGAGATGGCGGCGCAGATCAAGGCAGAGCAGCCCCAGGCAACTGAGCGCCAGATCCAGCGCGATGTACTAGAACGCAAGCGATCGCTGCTCAACCGCTTTCCACACCAGCTCTCCGGCGGGCAAATTCAGCGGGTGATGATTGCCATGGCGATTATCTGTAACCCGTCACTGCTCATTGCCGACGAGCCCACCACGGCGCTGGATGTGACCGTGCAGGCCCGCACTATTGACCTGCTGCGCGATTTGCGCGACCAGCGGCAGATGTCGATGATTTTCATTACCCACGACCTGGGCCTGATTGCCGAAATTGCCGACCAGGTAGCGGTGATGTACCGGGGCAAGATTGTGGAGTACGGTTCGGTACTGGAGATTTTTGCCCACCCCAAGCACCCCTACACTAAGGGCCTGCTAGCCTGCCGCCCCACGCCTGACAAGCGGGTACGACAGCTGCCCACCGTAGCCGACTTCATGCGCGTCACCGAAGAAGCCGGAGAGCTAAAGATCTATGCTCGCCTGCCCGAAGAGCAGCGCGACATTACCCCCGACGAGATTCCCGCGGCGGAGACCCAGGCACGACTGGCCCAGCTCCAGACCGAAGCACCGCTACTGACGGTGCAGCACCTAAAGGTGGGCTACCCAGTCAAGGGTGTGTTTGGGCAAACAACCCGCCACGTGATGGCGGTCAACAACGTGTCCTTTGAGGTGTACCGGGGTGAAACCTTTGGCCTGGTGGGCGAATCGGGCTGCGGTAAAACCACCCTGGGGCGGGCGCTGCTGCGGCTGGTAGAGCCCATGGACGGCAACATCTTTTTTGAGGGACGCAACCTCCAGGCGCTGAACCGGCGGGAAATGCGCAAGCTGCGGCGCGAGATGCAGGTGATCTTCCAAGATCCGTTTAGCTCTCTAGACCCGCGCATGAGCGTGGGGGCAGCCATCGCTGAACCGCTGAAAATTCACGGTGTGGTGCGCAACCGTAAAAACCTAAAGGAACGGGTGAGCTACCTACTGGAGCGGGTGGGGCTCGACCCCGGCTGCATCAACCGCTTTCCCCACGAGTTCTCCGGTGGGCAGCGGCAGCGGGTGTGCATTGCCCGTGCCCTAGCACTAAACCCCAAGTTCATCATCTGCGACGAGTCAGTGTCGGCGCTGGATGTGTCGGTGCAGGCGCAGGTGCTGAATTTGCTGAAGGAGCTCCAGGCCGAATTTGGTCTGACCTACATCTTCATTTCCCACGATCTGAGCGTGGTGAAGTTCATGAGCGATCGCATTATGGTGATGAACCAGGGCGAGTTGGAGGAACTTGGCCCCGCTGACGACATCTACAACCATCCCGAAAAGGACTACACCAAACAGCTGATTTCTGCGATTCCTATCGGTAGCCTAGAGCGGATTGAGGCATTACAGTCTGAACGCGCGATCGCGATTTAACCCGGCGTTGGCCCAACCTGTGCAACCCCGGACATAACAGGACTCGCCGCCGTTGTGTGAGTATGCCTGTACGGGTTTTGCTGTCTACAATCCAAGGCTAGAATTTGGAGCAACTGCCAAGGTTACTATTGCTTTGGTCACTTTGTTTAAGCCTCCTAACGGGGCTGTACCGCTTAGCGCATAGCGCTCCGTGACTCGCAATCCAGCTCACCCTTTTCGCGGATTGCTACAGCACAACCTGAGCCTACCGTTATTGCGCTGGCATGGTCTGTCATCCATCTACTCAGCTTCAGAGTCTAGCCGATGCAATTAGATGTCAAAAATCTGGAACTGGGCTCAGATTCTGCTGAACGCGATATTGATCTGGGCCTAGTTGATTACTTCTACCAAAACTCCACCTACAACAAGTTTGCCAATGGCCGTAAAACGATTTTGGTGGGGAACCGGGGCGCGGGCAAAAGCGCCATATTTAAGTACATCGCCCGTACCGAGAGACGCAAGGGCAATCTAGTCCTCGAACTCTCCCCAGAAGAGTATTCCTACGAGCTGCTAGCCGACTATCTCAAAAGTGAGTCAGAGGGCTCCTGGGGTAAGCAAAGCGCCTATTCCATCGCCTGGCAGTATCTACTCTACAACCTGATCTTCAAAGAGATTGCCGGTCAGAAGCGAGGGCTGCTGCTGGGCGCACAAAAAAACATTTATCAGTATGTTTACGACAACGGCATCCACAAAGAGCGGGGCTCTATTGGCCTGTTGATCGACTATCTAAGGCAAATTGAGCAGGTCAAATTTCAGTCTTTTCGAGGCGGCATACGCTCTAGTGAACTGCAGTCAGTCTACAGCCTAGAGACCATCAAGGAACTGATTCCTAGCCTCAAAAACGTACTGAAAAGCACGCGAATTAAAGTCTTCGTCGACGAGCTTGACAAGGGCTGGGACAACTCCGAAGATGCCAAGTACTTTATCGCAGGGCTGTTTCAGGCCACACAAAAGCTGAATCTAATCGATCCAAACCTGCGAATCTACGTCTCGATTCGCCAGGAACTGTTCGACAACATTCCCCAGATTTACGAAGATGCCCAGAAGATTCGCGAAGACGTAGAGATTTTGCGCTGGGGCAAAAACGAGCTACTGGAGCTAATTGGCCGTCGAATTGTTCACTGCTTCCCGCAAGCGGATCGGCTGTCGGCAGGGGAACGCTGGACCTCTATCTTCGTGGCAAAGCTGAGTACGTCAGGGATCGAATCGATTGACTACATTATTGACCGGACCCAGCTCCGCCCCCGTGAGCTGCTCCAGTTCTGCAAGCAGTGCCTGGACTACATCGACTATTCCAGGGCAAAACGCAAGATTGACGAGTGCGCCATTAGCGCGGCGGAAGAACTTTATTCTGAGCAAAAGACTCGCGACCTCGCCTCAGAATATCGCTTTCAATACCCGCATCTGCTAGACCTGTTCGAGGTCTTTCGCGGAAAAAGGAGCCACTACGATAAAGAGACCCTAGATGACCTGCTGCTGGCAGTGGTATGCGGCGACTACGACGTCGAGCGGGCATCTAGCTGGGTGGTGGGCATGGACAATATTGAACTCAAAGGCATTCTCTGGAAGATTGGCTTTCTCAAGGTGTGGTCGCCCCAGGCTCCCGGTAGGACCAATGGAGCAAATACCTCGTCCGGGGCCTACCGAGGCCATTACGAACTGCCAACCATCAACCTGGAGAATATTCAGCAGCTGCGGATTCACCCTGCCTGCACCAGCTTTTTGCACTTGAAAGACTAGCCGTTGGGAAACAGCGTTCATGAAATGGCAGCCGCAGCGAACGATCCATCATCTCGAAGAATCGCTTAAATCGATTCCCACCTGGCTGGTCGTGGGCGTTTCTGTGCTGCTGTTGGCGGCGCTGATTGTTGCCGTCGATAAAGACATTGCAGATGCCAAAATCTCTTCCCTGCCGGAGGCGATCAACCACCCCAGGCTGGTGACCCGTGTCCTACTCGACGATGCCGAATCTATCGCCATTGTGGTGGCCGTGATTCTCTACATCAAAGGCGCACCGGACCGACGCGCCCAAAAACACTACGAGGCCTGGCGCGTCATCGACATGGCTGCGGCCAGCCGTCGGGCCACCAGCTTTGCACGAAACCGGGCGCTGCAAGACCTGTTGGCCGACGGGGTACCGCTGTGCGGCATCGATGCCCCTGGGGCGAACCTATCCGCGATTGAGCTGGCCGGGGCTGACCTGCGCAACAGCAACCTACGAGGAGCCAACCTGAAAAATGCTGACTTACGCGGTGCAAACTTGGAGGGTGCGGACCTGAGACATGCAAACCTGCAAAGCGCTCAGCTAACTGGGGCCATCCTCAACGACGCTAACCTACAGATCTCTACAATACGCAAGAGCTAACTATGGGGCGTGTCTTTT
>CAWUKV010000230.1:0-8109 GCA_963923025.1 uncultured bacterium | reverse complement strand
TCGGTCTAGGGTCACGCCAAAGTCTAGACCGGGCTCTTCCTCAAAGTCTTGCCGCAGCCACTCTTCGACCACCCGCTCCACCGGAGAAATGTTGGCCGTTTCCTTTGCCATCATCAGCTCTAGCACCCGACTACAGCCCAGGCTGTGCAGATAGGTCTGAGCCAACGTTGTTTTACCGAGCCCGCCTTCGCCCTGAATCACGATCAGCCGGTGCTGTACTCTCAGCGCGTCGAGCGTGGCGCAAGCGCTCTGACGTCCCAGAAAGTAGGGCAGCGTGGGGACCGGAGAGGGAGGGCGCTCAGCAACCTGCACGTCTTGCCGGGGAAATACATGGGCAGAGGGCGAGACCAGCTTAGTCACCACTTTATGTTTGGCCCGCTTCAGCCAATATTTCAGCCGAGAGCGATAGTTGCCTTTAGTAATTCGCTCCCCCAGTGCCTCTGACAGCACCCGCCACAGCTGGGCCGCCACGTCTTTGACATGGCCTTCGCTGTAGCCCGCTAGGGTCGCGATCGCACGATAGGTTTTACTGGGATGTTGCAGAATGCAGTACTGCAAATCGCTTAAATGCTGCCCTGTATGCTCGTAGAGAAGAGCATCGGTAAACTCAATTGCGCGGTCACTCCCCATCGGTCGCTTCACTCTCTCCCACAGTCTCACTGTAAGGCTACTGCGAGGCTCCCACCCATTTCGCAGCTCAGGTCCCGACTTTTTCAGACCTTTAAATTGCCACCAGCGCCTACGATTCCAGACGGACACCGTCAACGGGAGTGCCTAGAGTGGACTCGACGAATTCACCCAGCGCCATGCTTACCCTACCCTGCCGTCCGTCACCGGCCGCAACCCCACGCACCAGATTGAGCCCCAGCCAACTGCAACACCGCATCGACCACCTAATCGAGCAGCACCTCCCCCTGTCCCACCTCAACGAGAGACTGACGGATCTGCCACAACAGTTTGCTAACCCGCAGCCTCGCAACTGGCAACCGATTGATTGGGATGCCATTGCCCCCGAACAAATCATAGGTATCGATAGTGACGTATTTTTGGCCATCCTCATCGGCACCATCAACACCGAGGCCCCCATTCGCGGCTACACCCAGGCCAGCCGTCAGTATCTAACGCCGCTCGATCACCGTATGGCTGAGTTTGTGGGGGGACAGGTGAATAGCACCGGTCAGTTAATCGTCCCCGGCCTGTGGGAAAAAGAAGAGCGGCGACACACCCCAGCCCTGAAGCGCATGTACCGTCAGCTGAGCGGGCAGGAGCCGATTGTCACCCCCCACACGGCGCGACCCTATACCCCTACGCGCCAGGCAGAGGCCGACTTGTATCGCCATGGCCTCCACCGCGTCGCCACCGAATACGGCGCAACCTGCCTATACCTGTGGATGATGGCACACACCACAGGCGCGCTACAGGCGGTGCTGTCGGAACTGCTGATTGATGAAATTAATCACACGGTGAAATTTTGGGGATTTGGTCGCTGGGCTTTTCCAGAAGCATCGCTGTTTACCACCGGGCACACCGTCTTTTCGAGCCTGAGAGAAAAGTGGCAAAATCCGCAGATTCAGGGCAGCCTAATCCACACGCTACGGCGAATGACTCAGACACTACGGTGGACGGACTGGTCCTTTATAAATCAAGCTGCTTTGATGTATACATTCGGTAGAGTCCTACAGCGATTCTTGCAGTGGCAGCACCGTCTAACTTCTGACCAGTTGAGGGAACTCTTGGGAGAGCCTCGAACTGTAAAGCAGCCATAACGCTCAGGGCCCTGTCATGAACTTTCTGTGAACCGGCTCAGACCCGATTCAGGCATGAGGATGTCTCCGCTTGCGGCCCGGACACGGCAAAACTTGTTTGCCTGGTGCGCTCCACTGCGACCTCTCCAGCGCAACCCCATGACTAGAGCAACCTGACTCCCGTCACCCGTTCTCTCATGTCTCTGTTGATACAGACGGGACATAGACAGATCGCAGCCTCACCCACCCCACCTCTAGATTTTTCAGACCCGCATACCAACAAACCTATGACAACCCAATTTCTGCGTCAGCTACCGACAGACCTTGATCCCCACGGGCTACCCGAGCACGTGGCCGTGATTATGGACGGCAACGGACGCTGGGCTACTCGCCAAGGGTTGCCGCGAATTGCCGGGCACCGTCGCGGCGCGCGTATTCTCAAAGAACTGCTGCGCTGCTGCAAAGACTGGGGCATCGGCACGCTCACGGCCTACGCTTTCTCAACCGAAAACTGGCGTCGCCCCAATGAAGAAGTTGATTTTCTGATGGTGCTGTTTGAGCGCCTGCTCCGCAAAGAGCTGGCAGAGATGCACCAAGAAGGCGTGCGCATTCGCTTCATCGGGGATCTGTCGGGCCTCAACCGCTCCCTGCGCCGCGAGATTGAGCGATCGATGGATGAAACCCAGCACAATACCGCCGTTACCTTTAACGTGGCCATGAACTACGGCAGTCGCCACGAAATCACGCGGGCCTGCCAACAGCTGGCCGAGCAAGTCCAGCAGGGGCAGCTAGCCCCCGAGGCCATCACCGAGGACCTGCTAGAGCGTCATCTGTTTACCGATGGCTGTAGCGACCCAGACCTGCTGATTCGCACCAGCGGTGAACAGCGCCTTAGCAACTTCCTACTCTGGCAGCTGGCCTACAGCGAAATGTACTTCACCGAAGCCTTCTGGCCCGAGTTTGACCGAGCCGAGTTTTACAAAGCCCTCCAGGCTTACCAAGGCCGCGATCGCAGATTTGGCAGCGTTACTCAAAACCCCGTCTCCCAGCCCGTTGCGGTCTAGTCATCGAGCTGCTCATCGCCAGCAACTGCCGCAAATAGCGCAGAATAGTCGGCGTCAGCCAGACCGAGCCCCATTGCCTGCTCAACCACGCGGGCAACGGCGTCCGCTGTCTGCGTGTCAATCCCGTCTGCCACAGCGGCGTTCGCAAACAGGCGCATGTCTTTGAGTAAGTGTCGGGTGGGAAAGTTGGGGTTGGAGAAGTTGCGATCGCACATCCGCCCTAGCTTCTTGTCAAACGTCGGCGCGTACAGGGCACTTTGCCGCACGATGTCCATAAACGGCTCGACCGCCACGCCCTCCTGCTGCACAAAGGCCAGACTCATACTAAACGCCGTCGTCAGCGTGCCAATCAGCTGATTCATCGCCAGCTTTACCGCTGCGCCCGCCCCCACTGGCCCCAGCAGCAGCGGGTTAGGACCAAAACAGCGCAAGATCGACTGCCACTGCTCAAACTGCGCTGGCGTCGCCCCCACCATCAAAATCAGCTCTCCCGACTTCACCTGGGGAATGCTGCCCAGCACTGGCGCTTCCAAGTACTCACCGCTCGCCGCCTGCGTCTGCTGGGCTAAGGCCTGACTTTCTTTCGGCGCAATCGTCCCCATCTGCAAGACGGTACAGCCCGCTAGGTTGGGCGCACCATCCGGCGGAAACAGCGTCGATTGAAGCGCCTGCTTGTCGCTAAGCATGGTTACCGTCAGCGGCGAGATCGCTTCGGTGACCTGCTGCGTGGTCTGAATCCCTAGCTGGGCCAACGGCGCTAGCTTTTCAGGCGTCCGGTTCCAGGCCATCACCTCATGGCCTGCGTCATGCAGCTTTTGCGCCATGGGTGCCCCCATCAACCCGGTCCCCAGCACACCGATTCGCATATCGCCTCTGCTCCTTTCAGCACTGGTAGCAGCTTATAGCAACCTGCGAAGAGATCGGACGGCAAGTCGCGCAGCGCTTCAGCCTAAAGGGGCTCCCTATTCTTAGCCGTCTCATTCAATAACTCAGGCGCTAGACCAGTCGCTATGCTAGGGATGAACTGCTCTAGCGCTGTCGGCATAGCCCGCTTGCGATCGCGCCCGTTGTGGCCATCCGCGAAAAGGGCGAGCCGGATGGCGAGTCACGGAGCACTGTGCGCCAAAAGGAACAGCCCCATCAAGAGGCTTGAGCACAGTGACCAAGGCTATAATCTTGACCCTATGGAAACAGACCCAAGAAACCCATCCAGGCTCATCGCTGGAGTCGGCTGCCTACTACTCGCTAGCTGTAGCGGCCCCGTCAGCCAAGCCGACTGCGAGTACCTACGGACCACAGCCAATGAAACCCTCGACCAGGTTATGGCCGTTTACGCCGAAAGCGATGCAGCCTACAGCGCCGACAACGAGCGCCTGGTTGCCATCCTTTACTCAGAAGGCTCCCAGGCACTGTACGAGCCAGAGATCACCCATCCCAAGCTCAAACCCGCTCAGGATGACTTGGTCGAAGCCTTTCAGAGAGCCTCTGACATCCGCTACGAAGCCAGCGAGCTAATTCCAGCCGATCCCGGCCAGCTACCAACCCCAGAAGCCGAGCAGGAAATTATGACGCTTCAGGTCCAATCAGAAGCTGAAATCCCCAGTAAGCTCCAGGGGCTAGCCGAAGTCTGTGGCCGGTAACTCGCTACTGACCTTCTAACATCTGAATGTTGGAGAACAGAAACTCCAGATCCGGACCGTCCTCCGACGCAACGTGACGGCGGGTCAGAACCCAATAGTCGCCAACCTGCTGGTATTCGTCGGTGAAGTTGCTGCGACCCTGCTTTTGTTCGCCCGTTTTCGGATCGTGGTAGACCGAATCGTAGGTATGGGATAGGTAGCCCGCACCCGTATCGTGGGTGCTGAAGGTGTTGATGGTGACAACAACGCCGTGAATGTGGCGGTGTACCAACACCACTTCATCGTTGCGCACCCGGTAGTGGTCGCCAGCAGACTTGCCCTCAACTAAAATCTGCACCGCGCCGTTATCGTCGGTATCACCAAAGGCAAACTTGTTTTTGCCGTGAGTATCTTCAAAGGCCCGCCGTACTCGGTGAATCGCCACCTCCCATAGCTGCCCCTTCACCGCCTTTTGAGCGTCTTCATCGCTGATGTCGAACACTTCTGCTGTCAGGTCGGCATTCACCCTGGCAGTCCCGGTAAAGGTCTGGTCGCCCTGTTTGTAGATAACGTCTGTTGTGTATCCTGGGAAGTTGCTATCCCAGGTGTAGCGGTTTTCGTAGGCAGCACGAAACAGTTCGCGGGCAGAGGTTTGAACGGCAGTCATGAGGCTTCTGGAATAGCGTTGGGTACAGCAGTCAAATGAGATTGGGACACACTATCGACACAACCTAACCAGCCTTGCTGCTTGATGATGAGCTTGGCAGTGGGGTGTTTGGCGAATAGTGCTATCGATATTGGGGATATCGCGATTGGCGCTGCCACCCTCAACATTGCTGCCGATAGTGTCCTGCGCATCGCGCTGCCCTACTACTGTAATGAGTTTTAGCGCGTTTGGGGTAGTACCCACTGGCTTCGCACCAGGAATAGCCAGCTGAGCCAGCTTAACCCGTAGCCACACTTCTGGCCCCCAAGACTGCTGACGCACCCAGCCCGTATCACCGTGCCAATAGTCCAAAACAAAATCGGGTAAATCCCAGGGCTGCTGCTTCAGTCGGACAAACATTCCAGGTTTGAGTATGAGGCTGGGCATCGCTGACCTCCCAAATTCTGCCCGTAGCATACCATAATTTTAGTTTATTTGTACTAATAGCCTGACGACCTGCCCTTGCTACGAATGGTCAGGACCTCACACTAAGCAGCGGCTTTAACGCGGTTGTGCCCCAAGCGAATGGCCTGCTGTAAGGCTTGGTCAACCTGATCCAGGGCGGTACTCAGTGGTGTTGTACCCGGCAAGACCGTCACCAAACCAATGCTGACCGTCACGACGGGCAAAGGTAACCCCAGGTACTGCGGCGCGTGCTGAATTTGCAACGACTCCACCTTTGTCCGAACCTTTTGGGCAGTGGCTTGAGCACTGCTAGCATCAGCGCCAGCAATGTAGACCAAAAAAGACTCGGTGCCGTAACGGGCAAAATGCTCGACCGGCTGATCGACCGTCTGGCAGATCACGTCTGCAATCATCCTCAAACAAGCATCGCCCCGGTCCAATCCGTTGGCTTCGATATAGACCGAGAAATAGTCAACGCTACACAGCATCAGGGTAACCGGGCCGTTCGGCTCTGCCTGTGGCCAAAGTTGAGCTAGATGCCCTAGAAAGGGATTCCGCTTCAAAAATTGGGTCGCATCGTCCACATTGAGCTGCTGCTGAAGCTCATGGGTCTCCTGCTCAACCAGTCGCAGCCGCTGCGTCAGCATGCTAATAGAGTCACTCGTATTCTTAGAATCACGGTTGGGCGTCAAAACGACGGACACGTCCGGCACAGCGGCAAGTTGATTGGCGTAGTACCGAACTAAGTATTGACGATACAGTTCACAACTAAGGGTGGCGCGATCGCCTGCTAGGGTGATCAGGCCAGCACTTTCAAGCTGGTAGCTCAGAATTGGGTCGAGGACCGTGCCGGTAGGGGCATCCAGCAGTAGACGAATGGCACTCAACAGTGAGGGATTGACCGCAAATAAGTTCGCGTATTCCCTGAGATGGCTGCTGTAGATACCGCCCGACAGCGGTGCTTGCTCCAGCAGTTGATCAAAGGGAACTGACCCAGTGGAAAGGTGGTAAAGCGCGATCGCGACCAGATATGGATGCCCATCTACTAACTGGGTCAAGCTTTCAGCCTGCTCAGGACTAAATTCCTGAAGGCGGTACTGCCGACCCAGAGCTTGCACCTGTGCCACGGTGAACCGTGGCAACTTCAAAGCTAAACCCACGTTAAACGGGGACTGATGCAGCTTAAGCGGCAAATACAAATCTGTTGAATGCGTCAGCACTAGGCGTAGCTTTTGCCAGGACCGCTGCCAGCGGGCATCTTCAAACCAGCCTCGTAGCAGCGGCAAAAATTCCTTAGCGGTCTCTGGATAGGCAAATAGCGCATCCACCTGGCGCAGCACCACCACAATTGGCGCTTCAAAAACACGTAGAATCTGACTCTGAACATACAACGTCGCGTTGACCTTACTGCCCAGACTCGCGCGCCAGCTATCCTCCAAGCGGGCTGTTAGACCGAGCTGACGCGATATGTGGTTACAAAACCACTGCAAAAGGCTGTCCAGGTCAGATAGCGTACTGGCCTCGGCCTGATGAAAGTCCACAACTGCAACCGAGTAACCCAGCTGTCGGGCCTGATCAATCAGGCGAAAGGCGAGGGACGTTTTGCCCATACGCCTGGGCGCTTTAATCCGCAACAAACCACCGGGTAGCGTCAGCTGGGACAACGCCTGACGCTCTACTGGCGGACGCTCAATATAAAACGGCGAGCCCACAGCCAGTGGTGCGCCTGGATATTCCAAGGTGTCAAGCTCGGACCGCTGAGCGGCCTGTGAGTGAAGATTTCGAGCCATAGAGGTCAACCCAAACTTGGGCAGGGGATGTACTACTTACGGAACCTACATCCATAGATCCCAACAGCTCCGGGGAACAGCCAAATCACCCAGCCACTAGGGACGGGCTTCCCTAAGCTGCCAACGATGGCCCATATGGGCCACCCGAACACCGGGCAAAGTCCGTGCATTGCCATTGAATGCCTGACTCGCCTATGTTCTCCGTAATATTACCATTGTGCTCTATATCCTCCATCGGGCCAGCTACTAGGGTCGGTTGCGCAAATCAATCGGCATCTGCTCCACCCCAGAGCTGACTTAACCGCTGATCCCGCCCACATCCAAACCGATAGACCTTATAACGAACGGGATGCGTCAGATAATAGTTTTGGTGATAATCTTCTGCGGGATAGAACGTCGCAGCAGCACGAATATCTGTTGCGACGACCTGCTCAAGCTGACCCGCAACCCGTTGCTTAGACTGTTCAGCAGCGTTTTTTTGTCGGCTGTCGGTATAAAATATGGCCGAGCGGTACTGACTGCCCTTATCGCAGAACTGCCCCCGGTCATCTACAGGGTCAATATTCTGCCAGAACACGTCTAACAGCTGCTCATAGTCCACCATGTCTGGGTCGTAGGTCACTTGAACGGCTTCGACATGGCCGGTATTACCGTTGGAAACTTGAGTGTAGGAGGGATTAGGCACAGTACCACCGGTGTAACCCGACGTCGTATCCGAGACGCCTGGGACCTTGTCAAAAGGGGCTTCCATGCACCAGAAACAGCCGCCCGCGAAGACAG
>CAWUKV010000229.1:0-8119 GCA_963923025.1 uncultured bacterium | reverse complement strand
GGTGACCGGCTTCGTCGAAAAAGGTGGGGACGTAGCTGTCGGGCTGGCTTTTGAACAGGGCGTCGAGGATCATTACCTCGGGGACGGTGTCGTAGGGGCCGCCAGTATGGCCGCCGACGCCACGGGCTGCGCCGGTAGCGGTGAAGAATACAATCGCATCGCGGCAGAGCTGGATGTTAGCTTTTAGAGCGTCGCGCTGCTCGTCGGTCAAAGTAGAATTGCTGGGGTCAAGCTGCACCTTTTTGTAGGCGCTCAGATCGATAGGAAACTTAGTGTCGGGCATGGATGACCACCTCTTGTCGCTGCGTCAAATCCTATCTTCTCATTCCGTGGGGATCGTTGCGCCCCTAACACATCACAAACTTCCAATATGCTTCTCAGGCTTGGCTCAGGTTCACCCCGTATCACAGTATTAGCGAAACCGTTTGGAGCTACATCCCATGCAAAAGTTCACCCTGGCCGTACTTGCCACTGCCGCCCTTGCCGTTGGCTGTGCTAACGACCCGGCCACCAACGTGCCGGCTGAAACTGCAGCTGAGGTGGCAACGGATGCTGTCGCTGATACTGGCTCCAGCGCCGAGACCATCTTTATAGAAGACGGTGTTGCCATCCGTGGCGCGGACCCCGTCGCCTACTTCACCCAGGGTGAGTATGTGCCGGGCACCGCAGAGTTTACCCATGAGTACTCAGGTGCAACTTGGCAGTTTGCCAGCGCTGAGAACCGTGACACCTTCGCTGCCGACCCGGATGCCTACGCGCCTGAATACGGTGGCTTCTGCGCCTGGGCCGTTAGCCAGGGCCAGACCGCATCCATTGACCCCACAGCCTGGAAGATTGTCGATGGCAAGCTGTACCTGAACTACAGCGACGGCATTCAGAAGCGTTGGGAGAAAGACATTCCTGGCAACATTGCCAAAGCAGATGAGAACTGGCCGGATGTTTTGAGTAACTGATGATAATGATGCCGGGAGAGGCCGTTGCTTCTCCCGGCATCGGTCATCGGGACTTAAAAAATTGCCGCCGTACCTGCTCCCCCTAAAAAGCGGCAGAGTCACAAAGGACAGTCGCTTTAGTATGTTAGGTAAGTATATGGCCGTAAGTAAATCATGGCCTGTGTCATGCTGAGCTTGTCGAAGCATCTCGGCGAAAGCATTAGACGCTGAGAGATTCCTCGACTTCGCTCGGAATGACATGCCGTCAAGTAATTATGGCTATCTACTTATAGCGGTCGAGGGAGTTGGGGCACATGCAACACAGCCTGCATCAGGAGAGCCATCATCATGATTGCGGCAATTGATCGGCCTCGCATGTCCTTCGACGAGTTTGCTGAGTGGTACCCGCAGGATTCGAGCTGCCGCTACGAACTGAGACGAGGGGTCGTCATTGAAATGCCTAAGCCAAAGGGAAAGCATTCTAGGTTGGCTGGCGACTTAGCCTATGATCTGGGCACGGTCTTTCGTCAAGCCCAGCAGCCCTTTTTTATTCCTAGAGAGTGCATTATCAAAGTCTCAGACGACACTGGATATGAGCCGGATATTGTTGTTTTAGATGAAACGCAGCTCACGAGTGAGCCTCGCTAGGAGCGGAAATCTATTATTACCCGAAGCCAGACCGTTAAGTTGGTTGTGAAAGTCGTTTCGACTAACTGGCGCGATGATTATCTGATCAAGCTCGGTGACTATGAGGCACTGGGCATTCCAGAATACTGGATTGCAGATTATCTAGGGACTGGCGGTCGGCGCTATATTGGCACACCCAAGCAACCGACATTTACGGTCTGTATGCTGGTCGATAACGAGTACGACTGGCGACAGTTTCGTAGTGATCAGAACATCAATTCACAGACTTTTCCTGGACTAGCGTTGCGGGGCAATGATGTTTTTCGGCCAGGGCAATGGGTGTACTTTGGCACGACTTCACGCCTCACGCTAGGCTATTCAGGCAGTTTTATCCGCCCTAGCCCATGTCTGATCTGGTTTTGTTTTGGCACCGTCGTGACCTGAGAGCCAGCGACAACGTGGGGCTAGCCCAGGCCCAGGAGCGCAGCCGTAAGCTAGTTGGGGTCTTTTGTCTTGATCCTGGCATTCTTGAAAGTGACGATGTAGCTCCGGCAAGGGTGAAGTACATGCTGGGCTGCCTAAAGGCGTTGCAGAAGAGATACAAAGCAGCAGGTAGTGAGCTAGTAATTGTCCAGGGCAAGCCGCAGAAAGCCTTGATCAAGCTGGCCGAAGCGCTAGAGGCAGTTGCCGTCTACTGGAATCAGGACGTTGAACCCTACGCCAAAGAACGGGACACGTCCGTTGCAGAGGCGCTGAAGGCAAAAGGGATTGAACCTTATGGGGAGCATTGGGACCAGTTACTACATGCTCCGGGCTCAGTGCGTACAGGTTCTGGGGGCGTCTACAGCGTTTACACGCCGTTCTGGCGAAACTGGCGGGACCAGGAAAAGTCTGCCCCTGCAGCGGATCTAGAGGGACTTACCGGGCTGGCCCCCAAGGAGAAATCTAACGCCTACGATGCGGGCGTCATCGACCTGCCGGCGCTGAAGGATCTGGGCTTTGAATGGGACGCGCCGCTGCCGGTTGAGCCGGGTGAGCAGGCGGCGATGGATGTATTGGTAGAGTTTTGTCGGGAAGATCGGGCCATTGCCGAGTACGACCAGCAGCGCAATTATCCAGCTGAGACGGGCACATCAATGCTGAGCGCAGCGCTAAAGTTTGGAGCGATTGGCATTCGCACGGTGTGGGACCGAGCCGAGGCAGCCTATGGGCGCTGCCGCAGTGACGAAACGCGGGGCAACATCACAACTTGGATGCAAGAGCTGGCCTGGCGAGAGTTTTACCAGCACGTGATGTATTTTTACCCGGCACTGGCAAACGGTCCGTACCGCGATCCCCTAAAGGACTTTCCCTGGGATAACGACGAGACGTTATTCCAAGCCTGGTGCGAGGGACGCACAGGCTACCCAATTGTGGATGCGGCAATGCGCCAACTCAACGAGACGGGGTGGATGCACAACCGCTGCCGGATGATTGTGGCCAGCTTCCTGACCAAAGACTTGATCATCAACTGGCAATGGGGCGAAAAATACTTTATGCAAAAGCTCTACGACGGGGACCTATCAGCCAACAACGGCGGCTGGCAGTGGAGCGCGTCTAGCGGCATGGACCCAAAGCCGCTGCGCATTTTTAACCCAGCCAGTCAGGCCAAAAAGTATGACCCCGACGGTGAGTACATTCGCCAGTGGCTGCCAGAGATTCGCCACATTGACACCGGAGCGCTGCTGTCTGGAGATATTCCCGAGCAAGAGTTGGAGGGAACGGATTACCCCGCACCAGTGGTCAGCCATAAACACCAGCAGGCCGTGTTTAAAGAGAGGTACAAACAGCAAAAAGTCAAAACCTCTTAGGTTGGGCACTGCCCAACTCCACTAATCACGCCAGCCAAGAAACCACCGCCCACACCAGAGTTACCCGCAAGGCGCATTGGAACATTACAAAGCTCTGTCGGAGAAGCCACCACTCGTACCCAAATTATCGGGTTGGCTGCGTCGGTGATGGGGGATACGAGCAGCGGATTGGGCGGCGTCGGTCGTCTCGGTAGCGGTTTCACTCAGCCATGCGATCGCATCGTTCATATGGCTAACCGTCTCACCCGACTCTGTCTCAATGAACATCATCTGATTGCTCATCGTGATCTTCTGAATCGCCTCCCAATCTTCTCCATTCTGAATCAGCAACTTTTCAGCCTTGGCGAGGTTTTCCTGCATGCGGTAGAGCGTGCGCCAGTTCTTCCAAAGTGCCCGAGCAGGTTGCTGGTTGAGGGTATACCCTTCCTTCACAGATGCGTAACTATAGCTAACAAATCCGTCTCTGTCAGGTTCGCCACCAATTACAAACTGATTGCGCTGTAGGGTCTCATCGAGCAACGCCTGGTACGGCGTACCCTGGCGCACCTGAAACAGCAACGGCTGCTCTTTGATGTTGATTTTTGCTAACAGTCCGGTTTGTTTGCCCATCAGCTGATTGCTGCCAAAGCGGCATTCCGCCATCATCGCTTTATTGGCTAGCAGCGCTTCTCGACCCCGCAAAGAGTCTTCCACAAAAGTTTGGACGAGCTGAATGTCTGAGAGCATATTGGCTTACCTGAAAGAGATTGTACAGAGACCGTAAAGGGGGGCTCAATACAGCAAGTAAGGGGGAGGGTACTACTCACCATGCAAGCAGATTTTCTTGATAGACGCACCCGTATGTGTCTTTTTGAAAAAGATTGAAAACAAACGTATCAAATGAGGCGGAGATAGGTCATGACTGTGGCGCAGAACAACAGGGTGCAAACATGCAGAACATCACGTTGAAATATTGTCCGACCTGCGGTGCGGATGCTTTTCGGTCGGTGAATGCCAAGCAGCTTCGATGCAACGACTGTGGCTTTGTTTACTTTCAAAATGTGGCGGCAGCAGCAGGTGCCGTAATTGAGGCGGCAGGCAAGGTGTTGCTGGTGCAGCGGGCCAAGGAACCAGACCGTGGCATGTTGGATTTACCAGGGGGCTTTGTCGACCCTGGTGAATCGCTGGAGCAGGCACTGGTGCGTGAGCTAAAGGAGGAATTGGGCCTGTCGTTGGCGGAGGATGACTGCGGCAGGTATTTCTGTTCTTCAGTGAATAAATACTTTTACGAAGGGATTTTATACCATTCGCTGGATATGTTTTTTCTGATTCGCTTAGCGCAGCAGCCTGAGATTGTGCCAGCCGATGATGTAGGTGGGTATTTGTGGCTAGAGCCAGAAGCAATTGAAATGGATGCGATCGCGTTTAGCTCTGTCCGAGATGCCCTACGCTGCTACCTCAATCTTACTGTCTAACCCGATGCCGTTCCGCCAGCCCGTAACCCAACGCGACCCCAATAAAGCTGCACACCAGGTCAATAGCATCCAAAGAACGGTTGGGCGAAAGCCCCTGTAGCACTTCTTCAACCAGGGTGAAGATGCCGAACAAGCTTGGAAAAACGGGTAGGGGCACAGACCAGCGGCGAATGTGTCGTAGCCGAAAGACACGGTGCCCTAAATAGCTAGCGATGCAGTAGAGGATGACGTGTCCAGCTTTGTCGGCGTAGGGGACGCGTCCAATCAGTGCCCCAACCGGTAGGGTGCCGTTGTAGGCCGCCCACAGCATGATTAGAAATAGCCCGCCGTACACTGCGGCTAGCAGGTTTGTTCCCCAAGAAGCGGGCTTATTAGCGCTGGACATGCTGGACTTTGCTCAACTTTGGCTCTCTAGACGCTACAACTAAGGCGGGCTCAATTTCTGACAGTTTAGAGAAATAGCGTTCAGTCAAGACAAGGGACAACGGCAATGCGGTGGAGACGGTGGCTGATATTGGCAATGTGTGTGATGGGGCTGCTGATTTGGGGCGGCTGTCAGTCTTCGACCTCTAGCGCAGATGCGCCATTACAGGTACAGGGCGAGCGGCTAATGGCAGATGTGGCAGTGCTGGCCCACGAGCGCTACAGCGATGAGGATTTGGTTGAGGTTCGGTCCTACTTAAGTCGTCAGCTGAGCCAATCTGGGTATGAGGTTGAGTCTCAAGATTTTGAGCTTCAGGGGGTCACCGGGGTGAACTTGGTCGCGACGCGTCCAGGGTTGGCGGCCGACGCCGGGCCGTTGCTGGTTGGGGCGCATTACGATTCGGTCCCGGGATCGCCAGGGGCGGATGACAATGCGAGTGCCGTAGCGGCAGCCCTGGAGGTAGCTCGGTTGTTTGCCGTGTATCCGACACCAGGGACGCTGAAGATTGTCTTTTTTGATCAGGAAGAGCGTCAACCAGTAGGTGAAGGGATTATTGGCAGTAGCGCGTTTGTTTTGAATGAGGAGAATCTGGCCGGGCTTAAGGGTGCGGTCATTCTAGAAATGCTGGGGTACACCTGCGACGTGCCAGGGTGCCAGCAATATCCAGAAGGGTTAGAGTTGGAAAATCGACGTGAAATAGGTGACTTTGTTGGGGTAATTGGGGATACGCAGCATCCAGAGCTGTTGGCGGCGTTTGGAGCTGGGATAGTAGATGAGCCCGTAGAAGGGTCTGACACTCATGATTCTGACGCTGATGATTTAGTGACTGAACTGGACCTGCCGGTGATTACGTTGCCCGTGCCATTGAGTGCGGCTGTACTTTTGCCAGATTTATTTCGGAGCGATCATGCGCCGTTTTGGGTGAAGGGTGTTGGGGCGGTGATGGTGACGGATACGGCAGACTTTCGGAATCCAAACTATCATCGGGCGACGGATACGGTAGACAGTCTAGATCTAGATTTCTTAACTCGTGTGACGCAGTTTGTTGTGCTATCGATAGAAGCGCTGTTACAAAGCTAGGTGGTGATGACTGACCTCAGACGCTACGCCATCATTGGCACTGGGGCCATTGGCGGCTATTACGGGGCTCGACTACAGCAAGCCGGATGTGAAGTGCATTTTTTGCTCCGCAGTGACTATGCGCACGTGCGGCGACAGGGGCTCGTGGTGGAGTCAGCCGCAGGGGACTTTACGCTAACGGAGGTTAATGCATACGCAGATGCGACGCAGATGCCGCCGGTAGATGTGGTTATTTTGGCCCTAAAGACGACACAAAACGACCTTTTCCCCAAGCTAATGCCACCGCTTCGAGCGGGGGGAGTGGTGCTGACGTTGCAAAATGGGCTCGGCGTAGACGGTAGAATCGCTGAGCTTCTATCGGGTAGCGTTGCCCCAGAGAACATCCTCAGCGGCCTTTGTTTTATCTGTTCCAATAAAGTTGGACCAGGGCACATTCGTCATTTAGACTACGGCAAGATTCTGCTTGGGGCCTACAGTCCAGACGGTGGCATCCGTGCTGCCACATCTGTGATGAAGCAAATTGCGACAGACTTTCAGCAGGCACAAGTGCCGATTGAGCTGACAGACGATCTGCTAATAGCTCGATGGCGGAAATTGGTATGGAACATTCCCTACAACGGACTTTCTGTGGTGTTGAATGCGACAACCCAAGAGATGATGGCAGATGAGGGCGTGCGATCACTCATCGAAGACATCATGGCAGAAGTGGTCAGTACGGCTAACGCTTGGGGTAAGAAACTAACGACAGACTCAGAACACAGGCGAGAGATTCCCACAGGCTTTATTGAAGAAATGCTGTCAACAACAGACCAGATGCGGCCCTATCGAACAAGTATGAAGATCGATTGGGATGAAGGGCGGCCTTTGGAGATTGAAGCTATTTTAGGTGCGCCAGTGCGGGCAGCAAAAGAGATGGGGATGGCGGTGCCGAAAATGGAGATGTTGTATGAGCAGTTGTGTTTTTTGAGTCGGCGACGTTAGTAAGCACAACGGTTGCTGGATATGTAGGGTATAGGCTGGCGTCGAGGTACGAGACCCGACATCACGCAGCCTGCTTTCACGCTTGCTCAGCCAGTTCTTTCTGCCGACTGCGTACCTCCAAATGCACCAGGAGCGCATTAATATCTGCTGGGTTGACGCCGCCGATGCGGGTGGCTTGGCCGATGGTGAGGGGGCGAATGGCAGAGAGTTTTTCGCGGGACTCCATCGATAGGGTGTCGATGGTCATGTAGTCGAGGTCTGCGGGGAGTTTTCGGTTGGTTTGTTTGCTGACCTGCTCGATCTGGTTGATCTGGCGCTGGATATAGCCGGAGTATTTGATGTCGATTTCGGCACCTTCTTTTTCGACGCGATGGAGATCGGGGTTGCCGAGGCCGTAACGGTCGAGATCAACGTAGTGGAAGCGGGGGCGACGAAGGAGATCGGCAAGTGCGATCGCATCTTTAATCTTCTGCCCCGTATCACTCATAATCCGCTCACCCACTGGCTCATGAGCCTTAACGCGAGTGCTGTGGAGACGTTCTTTCTCAGCCGCAATATTTTCTTGCTTACGGGTAAACAGGTTCCAGCGACGGTCGTCAATCAGACCTAACTCTCGCCCTAACGGCGTCAGGCGCTGGTCGGCGTTGTCGGAACGCAGCACCAGACGATATTCAGACCGGCTGGTAAGCATGCGGTAGGGTTCACGTAGGTCTTTGGTACACAGGTCGTCGATTAGCGTGCCCAGATAGCTCTGCTCACGGGGAAAGACCT
>CAWUKV010000228.1:0-8138 GCA_963923025.1 uncultured bacterium | reverse complement strand
GACTGGATGATGCCGGGGCTGAGTGGCCTAGAGATGTGCCAGCGGCTGCGATCGCGCCAAATTACGACCCCCGTTTTGTTTCTGACCGCCAAAGACACGCTGGATGACCGGGTTGAGGGGTTAGATGCGGGAGCCGATGACTACTTGGTCAAACCCTTTGAACTCCGCGAACTTCTGGCCCGCGTTCGGGCCTTGCTGCGTCGCCCGCCCGTTACCGAAGCCACCACCCCATCTCGCCTAACCCATGCTGACCTAACCCTAGACCTCGACGCCCAAACAGCCCGCCGCCAGAACCGCGTCATTGACCTGTCTGACAAAGAAGCCCAGCTGCTGCACTATCTGATGGCCCATCCAGACCAGCTCCTGACCCACAGCCAAATTTACGATGCTGTTTGGGGCAAAGACGCGCAACCCAGCAGCAACGCCCTCGCCGCCCAAATGCGCCTGCTCCGTCGGAAGATTGAGCAGCCCAGCGAAACAACCCTAATCCACACGATTTACGGCAAAGGCTATCGCTTTGGGACATCGGATTAGGCCATGCCCCAAAGCCCGCAAAGCGCCAAGTCGCGGTTTACCATAGAGATGCGCCAGGTAAGGCAAATGGGCATGGACTTTTCATCACAGCATCGCTTTCCACCCCTTCGACCAGCCCGCTATGACATTAAAGGGGGTCTCAAACGGGGTATCAAACGGCGAGTGGGGCAGATCTGTGCCGCGCTCGCCGTCGGACTGGCGGTGAGCTGTACCCCGTCTGGACTGGTCGAGCGGCAGATCGAAAGTCAGCTGCCTCAATACATTGGCCCTGCCGACCGCTATGACGTTGAGCTTGAAGGGTTACGCGTCCGTGACAACGAGGCCGACCGGCTGACGATGGTGGGGGAACGGGTGCGGCCGGACGGGTCACCAGTAATTGACCAGCTGAGCTTAGCGCTGGAGGGCATCGAGTTTGACCGGGAGGCCGGACGACTCACGCAGGTGATTACGGCCGGGGCGGCCGCGCGGGTCAAGGCGGCTGACTTATCGGACTTCATCGCCCAAGATCCGAATATCCGTACAGCCGCGATCGCACTTTCCCCGCCCAACCGCCTAACCTTAGACGTCACGCCGGTTATCGGTAGCTTCCCTATCCCCGACGGCATCACCCTTTCGGTGACCGGAGAACTGGTCGGCAGCGGCAGTCAGGTCCGTATTAACGTAACAGACGTTCGCGCGGCAGGCTTCAACGTCAGTGGCGTCGCCGCCCAACAGCTCAATCAGATCCTTAACCCCCTGGTCGACCTATCGGACCTGCCGGTAGCCCTGACGGTCAAGTCGGTTTCGGTGGTTGAAGACAGTGTGATTCTGGAAGTGACCGGCGACCCAGACAGCTTCACCCAAGTCGGGCTGTAAGTACACCGCAGCGTCTCGCCAAAAGCCGACGCGATATTCAATCTAACAGAGCAAAATGATAGATTGAGGGCAGGGAGTATGGGAGGTAGTCCAGGTGTCTGACGCGCCTGTTTTTGATGCACTGGTGGTCGGTGCTGGTCCCGCTGGATTGATGATGGCCTCAGCCTTGACCCAGGCAGGGCTGAGCGTGGGCGGGCTAGCGCCGCAGCCGCCAACTGCCCCTTGGCCCAATACCTACGGTGTGTGGGTCGACGAACTCGAAGCGCTGGGCATGACCGAGGTACTGGGCTACCGCTGGGCTGATGTCGTGTCGTACTTTGGTCCAGAGGCAGTTCTGCTACCCCGTACCTACGGCCTTTTTGACAAAAACAAGCTGCAAGCCTACCTGCTAGACAAGGGCGAAGGGACAACTTGGCGAACCGGCTATGCTCGGTCCATTGAACATTCTCAGCAGGTGACCCAGCTAACCACCCAGTCCGGTGATGTGCTCACTACTCGCATCGTGGTAGATACCACTGGGCACAAGCCGGTCTTGGTCAAGCGTCAGCGCAATACGCCGATTGCTTATCAGTCGGCCTACGGTGTGGTGGGCAAGTTTTCCAAGCCGCCGACAAACCCCAACCAGTTTGTGCTGATGGACTACCGGGCCGATCATCTATCCCCTGCCGAGCAGCGGGAGCCGCCGACGTTTGTCTACACCATGGACTTTGGCGAGGGGGTGTACTTCGTTGAGGAAACGTCGTTGGCCTACGAACCGGCAATTTCTTTTGATGTGCTGAAACGACGCCTAGAAAAGCGGCTGGCCCACCACGGCATTGAGATTACCGAGGTGCACCACGTCGAGAAGTGCCTGTTTCCGATGAATTCACCACTGCCAGTGCTGACCCAGCCGGTGGTCGGCTTTGGCGGGTCGGCCAGTATGGTGCACCCGGCCTCCGGGTATATGCTCGGGGCGATGCTGCGGCGATTACCGGATGTGGCAGGTGCGATCGCAGCTACCCTGCACGACAGCACCGCTTCACCCCACACCATTGCCCGCGCGGCCTGGCAGGCGCTGTGGCCCAGCGAGCGGCTGCGCAAGCACTACATTTACCTGTTTGGGCAAGAAACCCTGATGCGGTTTGACCAGGCCCGCATCTGTCAGTTTTTTGACACCTTCTTTAAGCTGCCCCAGGACAAATGGTCGGGCTTTTTGGCCGATACCCTGACCACGCCAGAGCTGATTGGCTCGATGGTGCAGATGTTTGGCATGGCTCCGAACCCGGTGCGGGGGGGGCTGATGGGGTCGGTGTTTACCGATGGCGGGCTACTGGTGGACGCGGTGCGGTCGTGATGGCGGGCATAGACACAGGCACAATATGTTGTGCCCCTACGGATACACCGACAATCGGGGCAATAATTTAGACTGGGGTATACACGTCGTTTCGCGGGTTTGGCCCCTATGCCCTCCAACCAGCCGGATATTATCTTTCTTGTCCTTGATACGCAGCGGGCCGATCGCCTGTCCTGCTATGGGTACGAGCGGGAGACCAGTCCGAATATTGACGCGATCGCGGCAGAGGGCACCCGGTTCAAACATGCGATCGCACCGGCCCAGTGGACCATTCCCTCCCACGCCTCCATGTTCACCGGACTGTACCCCTCCCAGCACCAGATGCTGCAGTCCTACTCCGTCATGCCACCCCACCTCAAAACCCTGGCAGAACGGCTCCAGGCTGGCGGCTACTACACAGCAGCATTTTGCAACAATCCCTTGGTCGGCGTGATCAACAACGGTCTGCGGCGCGGCTTCTACAGCTTTTTGAACTACAGCGGCCTGATGAGTTCGCGCCCTAACCAGGCAGGCATTCCCTCTAACCTGCTCGACAAATACCGCCAGGTGTTTAAGCGGCTAGTCGCTGGTGCACTAAACAAAGTTCAAGACGCTTTTGCCCGCTCTGACTGGCTGCTGTCGCTGTCCTTTACACCGCTGATGGTGCCCCTGTGGCAGACGGCCCTCAGCTTTAAGGGCAACACCCCCAAGTCGCTGGACGATGCCGCCCGTCTGCACATCCACCGCCAGGGCGTTGAATCCGACCAGCCCATCTTTACCTTCATCAATCTGATGGGCACTCACATGCCCTACCATCCCCCTCGGGAACAGATTGAGCGGTTTGCGCCCCAATTTCTCAAAGACCGCAAGGCGAGAACCTTTTTGCGTCGCTTCAACAGCGATGTCTACGGCTGGTTAGCGCCGCTTATGGGCGACCTAGACGAGCAGCAAAAAGAGACCTTAGACGGCATGTACGATGCCGAGGTAGCCGGTCAGGACGCTCAGGTTGGGGACTTTTTCGAGAATCTGCGACAGGCAGGCAGACTGGACAACACAATGGTTGTTATTTGCGCCGACCACGGTGAGCACCTGGGCGAAAAGCAGCTCATGGGCCACAGCCTGTCCATCTACAACGAGCTGATTCAGGTCCCGCTCATCATTCGCGACACCAGCGGGCACTTTGAGCAGGGTCAAGAAAGAGAAGATGTGGTTTCAACCCGCTGCCTCTTCCATACCGTACTCTCGGCTGCTGGTCTAGCAACAACAACAGAAGCCGAAGAGAGTTTAGAACATGAAAGACCTGAAACGGACACCGACCTCCCCGTCTTTGCCGAAGCGGTCACGCCCCAAAACGTTCTGAACCTGATTCAAAAGCGTCAGCCCGAACTGATCACCCGCCGCGCCTGCGACCAGGCCCGCCGCGCTGTCTGGTCCGGCAGCCACAAGCTTATCGAAACCGGCGACGACTCGCTAGAACTCTACGACGTACAGGACGATCCAGAGGAAAGCCTAGACCTGAGCGAGATTTTTCCTGAACAGGTGGAGTCCTTGCAAGAATCTCTCGCGGCCTTCTCCAACGATGCCGATGAGCATCAGGCCGTCTACGCCCAGGCTCGGGCAACCGGGTTCGATGACCCAGAGGTGCGTCGCCGCTTGCAGGATTTGGGATATTTAGAAGATTAGGAAATGGGGAGTAGGGAATGGGGCGTGGGTAAAGGACGTTTGTGTCCAACGGTCTGAAGGCCAGCACCGCCCCACCACCTCACCCGCATCCGATATCGCCCCTAACCCCGTACCATAGGTATTGCCGCACCCACGTTCTTTAGCGTATGTACCCTCCCGTAGACCCTACAATTGTTGAAATTGGCCCCTTTGCCCTGCGGTGGTATGGCCTACTCATGGCTACTGCTGTACTGACGGGCTCGTGGATTGCCAGCCGAGAGATCGCCCGACGGGGCAAAAATCCTGACGATTTTTGGGACATGCTGATCTGGGTGCTGATTCCTGCCTTTATCGGCGCACGGCTGTACTACGTGTTTATTCAGTCGCCCAGAACCTCAGAAGGCATCGGCTACTACCTCAGCAACCCCGGCAAAATTCTGCAAATCTGGGGCGGGGGCATTCACATTTTTGGGGCGTTTATCTTTGGCGGCATTGCCCTGTGGCTGTTTACCAAAATTCGCCAGCTGCCGACGTTGATGTATTTGGATGCGGCAGCGGTGGGGCTGCCCCTAGCCCAAGCCATTGGCCGCTGGGGAAATTTTATCAATCAAGAACTGTACGGTCCGCCGACGACAATGCCGCTGGGGCTACGCATCGATCCGTCTCGTCGCATTGCGCCCTACAACGACTTGGTGACCTATCCCGAATCCACCCGATTTCATCCATTGTTTTTGTACGAGTCAGTATGGAATCTGATTGGATTCGGGCTGTTGTTTTACATTTCTCGTAAGTTCCAGCGGCAGCTCAAGCCAGGGGATCTGGCGCTGGGCTATCTGCTCTGGTATCCGCTGGGTCGGTTCTTTATTGAGTTTCTCAGAACAGATTCCTGGTTCTTTCCAGGGACACCGTTTAATGTGGTCCACCTGCTGTCAGCGGCTGCCGTGGTGGTGGCTGCGGTTACGCTGTTCCTCCGTCATCGCCGCACCCCCGTCAACGCTAGGTAGCTATGGCATCTCCTCGATTGGTCATCATTGGCCTCGACTGCATGGAGCCCTCGCTGGTATTCGACCAGTGGCGAGAAGACTTGCCCAATCTGTCGCGGCTGATGGCCCAGGGCAGCTATGGCAAGCTCGAAAGCTCTATCCCTGCTATTACGGTTCCGGCGTGGAGCTGCATGATGACCGGGCGTGACCCGGGGGAGCTGGGGGTCTACGGCTTTCGCAACCGGGCCAGCCGCGACTACCAGAAGATGACCATTGCCGATGGACGGGCGATTAAGTTTCCCCGCCTGTGGGACTATCTGGGAGAGGCAGGGTGGACCGTTGCCGCGCTGAGCGTACCGGGCACTTCTCCCCCCTATCAGGTTAATGGCTCCCTTGTGTCGTGCTTTCTGACACCTAACCCGCAGACGTCCTTTACCCATCCCCCTGAGCTAGGGCAGCAGATTCTCGACTGGATGCCGGACTTTATGCTGGACGTGCCAGAGTTTCGTTCGGAAGACAAACAACAGATTCTCGACAATATCTACAAGCTCTGCGACCAGCGCTTCACCCTGGCCGAAAAGCTGATTCACCGAGACGCACCAGACTTTCTGATGCTGGTAGACATGGGGGTAGACCGCATCCACCACGCCTTTTGGAAGCCGATGGACCCCCGCCACCCGCAGTACGAGCCGGGAATGGATTTCTCGACGGCGATTCACGACTATTACGTGCATGTGGATGCGCGAGTGGGTGAGCTGCTGGCCCAGTGTGACCCAGGGACTGCCGTGCTGGTGGTGTCGGACCACGGGGCGCAGCCGCTGATGGGGGGTATTTGCATCAACGAGTGGCTGATTGAGCAGGGCTATTTGACGTTAAAAGAACAGCCTGATGGGCTGACGCCGCTAGACCAGGTGGCGGTGGACTGGAGCCAGACCCAGGCTTGGGGCGCAGGCGGCTACTATGCGCGGGTGTTTCTAAACGTGCAAGGCCGAGAACCGGAGGGCACCATTCCCCTAAAGGAGTTCAAAGACTTCCGCGCCCACCTGGCCGAGTCGCTCCAGTCTATTACCCGACCGGACGGGACGCCTATGAACATTAAGGCTCACATTCCCCAGGAGACCTACCAAAAGGTACGCGGCAGAGCCCCAGACCTGATTGTGTACTTTGACGATTTGGCCTGGCGCAGTGTGGGCAGCGTGGGGGCTGGGGGCCTGCATGTGGAGAACAATGATACCGGGCCGGATGATGCGAACCATGCGCCGTTTGGGCTGATGATATTTCATGACCCGGCGCGGCCTCAGGGGGGGCAGGTGCTGGAGGGGGCGCAATTGTATGATGTGTTGCCGACGGTGTTGAGTCGGTATGGGTTGGAGGGGCCTGCGGGTTTGCGAGGCAAGGTGCTGCCGGTGTAGCGCCGTTTGAATTGACCCGGGTCTGTAAGGCTGAATGGCTATAGGTAGCCGTGCTAGGATCAGTATAGCAAGGGCCATGAGGATGAATCATGACAACTGAAAATCAGCGCCACAGTCAACCAACGCCGTTGCAGATATCCTTTTACCTTGTCGTAAACAACGTTTCTGAAGCTGCCCAGGCGAAAGCTTTAGCAAAGGCACGAGAAGCTTACGTTATGACCTTGCTTGCAGAAGGAGAAATCAGCAGCGGCAAGGCGGCCAGCCTGTTAGACATGTCTAGGCTAGACATGCTGGAATACATGGGCACATGGGGTATCTCTATTTTTGATGACTCCCTCACCCCCACAGAACTTGAACAACAGGTCAAGCAGGCCAGCGAGATTTTGTCTCAATCGACATCCGAGCCGCCTGCTGCATGATTGTTGTTTCAGATACTATCCCCTAACGGCTTTCGTTAGTAGAGAGTGTTCTGCAGGAGCCTTAAGGAATTATAAATGCAGTGAATAAGGACTTTTGGTTAAACTGGCTGAAGTGTTGCTGTCGGCTAGCGACTCGACCCTAATCGAGCAATTTGGGTAGTCTAGGTCTCGTTATGCTAAAGGCTGTATAAGCGCAGAATATGGGTGCTTATACGGCACATTTGCCAGATTAAGTACTCCAATCTCGTACTTACTTGTTAGAAGTGACGGATAACACCCTAATTTCCCGGACTCATACAGCAATAATTCTATATAACTTCTATGAAGAAGGATATTATCCAGCAAATTTGCCGATTAAGCTCGGGAATATTAGGCTGTTATTCGGCAGATTTGACGTTGAGTATATAGCTATGTTTCTAAACCATGTGTGCGCGGCGTCAAAAAAACTTAAGGACAATACATGCTGAAACTGACTGAACAGGAGAAGCAGGAGATTGTGCGCTTCATTGAGGCGGGCAAGGAGCTACCGGAGAAGTATCGCTTTCTGCTGTTCGAGGATAAGCGGGAGGTGGAGCTGGTTTGGAACGGGAAGACGAACGAGGTTTTCAATCTAATCCTACCCTTCCAGACCATCGAGCAGGTGGATGAGCCACGGGCGGAGAAGGCAGAGGAGACGACGGCGCAGTTGGATCTGTTCTCGACTGATGCGCGGGGGCGGCAGCTCAAGGGCTGGACGAACAAGCTGATCTGGGGTGACAACAAGTTGATCCTCTCATCATTGAAAAACGGGCCGCTGCGCGAGGAGATCGAAGCGCAGGGCGGGCTGAAACTGATATACATCGACCCACCTTTCGACGTAGGTGCAGATTTCTCCATGGATATCGAGATCGGCGGCGACACCTTCACCAAGAAGCCCAACATCCTCGAAGAAATTGCCTACCGCGATACCTGGGGCAAGGGT
>CAWUKV010000227.1:0-8276 GCA_963923025.1 uncultured bacterium | reverse complement strand
TGGGTGCTGCCCACGCTAACAGCTGAAGGGGTGGACTACGGCATTTTGCCGTTTACGGTGGACACGGCGGACGGTGAAAATGCTGCTGCGGTCCTGGGCGGTGAAAACTTTTTCTTGACTCGAACCACACCCGAAAAGACTCAGGCAGCCTACACGTTCCTCGACTACGTACTCAGTCCTGAGTTTCAGCTACCGTGGGCCATTCAAACCGGCTACCTGCCTGCTAACCGTACCGTGCAAGCCCAGCCTGCCTACCAGCAATTTCTAGCTCAAAATCCGCAGGTTAAGGTCTTTCTGACCCAAATGAGTGCGGCCAGAGCCAGACCAATTGTGCAGAAATATGGCCGACTGTCCGAAAACTTGGGCGAGGCGATTGAAGCTTCCCTATTAGGGCGTTCGGTTGAGGCAGCTTTGCAGGATGCCCAGGCAAAAACTCAGCAGGCTTGGCCGGAATTGATTGAGTCTAAACCGCTTACCCGCTAGGGTTCATCAGGTTGCAAAGTTCGTCAGGTTGCAAAGTTCGTCAGGTTGCAAAGTTCGTCAGGTTGCAAGGGCATTAAGGAGCTGGAAGGGCTGCCGCTGGGGCCCCAAGGATATTGGGGTTAGATCTGAGCCGGTCCTATTCATTAGTTTTCCCGTTAATCTTTCGGTCGTTTTGGGGTTAAATAGCCGCTATGCATCCCGTCCATCCCCCCGAACGTTCCCCTGATGGCCTGCCCGAGGTTGTTTCGGAATGGCCACAGTGCCCTGCCGATGCCAACGACGAGCGCTATCGGTTCCGAACCCTGATCAATTTAGTGCCTGTTGTGGGAATCGTACCCTCGCTATGGACGCTGTATCAGGCTAATCCTGCGGAGCCTACCCTGCGCAGCGCCAGCCGCACGGCAGTGGTTCTAGCCCTAAGTTGGATTAGTGCCACCGTACTACTGAGCGCAGGGGCCAACCTGCCGCTATCGCACTGGGCAACGATGCGACTGTTGCTGGCTAACGGCTTTGTCGGCACCGGCTACTTTTTGGCTAATTTCTGGCTGATGTGGCGGGTTTGGCAGCGTAAGTCGATTAGGTTGCCGGTTGTTAGTGCGGCCAGTCGACGGTTGCCTTGATCGGTTGCTCTAGATCTGGCGTGATGGCTGGGGCAGAACTGTCAGGACACCGTAAGTTAGCTCCGTAAATTTATGGATAAGTTGCAAAACCCTGGAAAATTACCCAATAAATATTGATAGTATCTGCTAAAACTTAAAGACTTTTAAAAGAACGCGCCGTCAAACCGGCGGCTTCTACCGATAGCATTCCTGTCCAAATCCTAACCCTGAGGTTGTCTGTGCCGCGCTCTAACCCTTCTGGTCCGTCCCATTCTAGGTCGTCGAGCAGTTCTAGACCTGTGAACAGGGCTGCGGGTAAAAAGGCCAATCGTAAGCCGGTCAAGGTACCTAAGTGGGTAGGGCTAG
Source organism: uncultured bacterium (assembly GCA_963923025.1). Classification (GTDB taxonomy): domain Bacteria; phylum Cyanobacteriota; class Cyanobacteriia; order Phormidesmidales; family Phormidesmidaceae; genus CAWUKV01. The sequence goes on along the minus strand of CAWUKV010000227.1, from coordinate 6,828 downwards.
GGGTGGCACTGGCGGGCGTTGCCACAATTTCTGCTACGGCGGGGGCACTGATGGCAGTGTCGCTCAACACAACGCCGCTGCTACAGAGCCAGCTGACCCCAGAAGAAGCGGCGGTCTTTAACCAAGATGACCCCATTGCGGCTGGCAACAGTCTGCGGCTGCCTCGCTTGACCCGCCCCGTCAATATTTTGGTGCTGGGGGTCAAGGTTCTCAGCAGCGATTTAGAAGAGGGGGCCGAGGCATACGAAGATTTGGGGTACCACGCGCTGGTTAACTCCTTTGAGGGGTTGTCCGACACTATGTTGCTGATTCGGTTTAACCCGCGTACCGAAGAATTGGTGGTGATGTCGCTACCCCGTGACACGCGGACCCGAGTTAACGGTCGGCTCACCAAGCTGAATGAAGCCAATCGTGACGGTGGCCCAGCTTTGGCGGCAGAGTCAATTAGCGATTTGTTAGGTGGGGTCGCCATTGACCGTTATGTTCGTATAAACGTGCAGGGGGTCGAAAAGCTGGTAGATGCCCTGGGCGGTGTGACCGTCAACGTGCCCAAGGATATGAAGTACCAGGATGATAGCCAGCACCTGTATATCAACCTGAAGGCGGGCGAGCAGACGCTGGACGGCGATCAGGCGCTTCAGTTTCTCCGCTTCCGCTACGACGAGTTTGGCGACATTGGCCGGGTGCAGCGGCAGCAAATGATGATGCGGGCTGTAGTTGAGCAGGCCCTGAACCCGGCAACCATTGCTCGCCTGCCTAAAATTTTGGGGGTGATTCAGTCCCACGTTGACACCAACCTAGCCGTGGAAGAACTGGTGGCGCTGGTGGGCTATGCCTCTAACCTGGACCGCTCTAAGGTGCAGATGCTGATGCTGCCGGGCGAATTTAGCAACCCCAATGAGTACGCGTTGAGCTACTGGCTACCTCACTACAACACCATTGACGAGATGGTGGAGCAGTATTTTGAGCTGGGCGATACCCAGTTGGCCGATGCTGGAAATCCGGCCTACGTCAGAATTGCTATTCAGGACAGTACCGACGATGACCTGGCGGTGCAGTCGCTGATCGATACGCTCTACGACAGCGGCTATCGCAACGTCTTTGTGGATCGTGACTTTGATCGCGCCTTGACCGAATCGCGGGTGGTGGCCCAGCGAGGCGACCGGGCTAGCGCCGATCTGATTCGTCGGGTTATGGACGTGGGTGAGGTTCGTGTTGAGAGCACGGGCAACCTCGACTCAGACATTACGATTCAGCTGGGGGCCGACTGGGTTGAGGCGCACGGTGAGGCGCTATAGTCAGCTTTTCATCTGTTTTCTTTGCTACACTTCAGTACGCTTTGGGTGCTTGTCACCCCGGTGTAGCTGCGAGGGATGAGTTAGCATGTCAGACCGCCGGATTTATCAGCTTAAGGTTGCGATCGCAGATAGTGACCCGTCCATCTGGCGACGGCTGCTGATTCCATCGACGACGACGCTGGAAGGCCTGCACCGCATTTTGCAAATCACGATGGGCTGGCGTAATCTGTCGCCCTACCATTACCGGCTGAGCAAGCGCCGCTCCGATACAGAGCCTGTCCTGTTGAAGATGCCGCTGAGCGAAATCTTTCGCGATGACCTGACCACTATTACCTACGTTTATGACCCGCGCGATGGCTGGTTTCACACCCTGCAGCTGGAGATGGTGCTACCGGCTGACCCCAACGGCACCTACCCCCACTGCGTCACAGGGGCGCGGGCCTGTCCCCCTGAAGGCAGCGGTGGCGTTTGGGGCTACGAAGAACTGTTAGACCTGCTAGACGACCCCAGCCATCCGGAGTACCTGACGCGCTGGGACCAAATTGGCAGCGACTTCGACCCCGAAGTGTTTAATACGGATCTAGTCAACATTCAGCTCCAGGCAGGCGCTTAGATTCCGTCGAGTTTACAGCGTTTCTCGCTTGACAGATGACAACGAGGCCCAGCGGTTCATTGAACCGCTGGGCCTCTGCACAATCGTGCATGTCTTACTGAACTAGGCGGCGGTAGTCACCTGCGCTGTCTGCTTCAGCCGCCGTAGGCTGAGACCCAGCAGAGCTAGCCCTGCAAGTGCCGCAGGTTCGGGGACTTCCTGTGTGGGGGTAGTCGGATTGGTTGGATTATCGGGCTGGCCGACCAGGTGTGATTCACCATCGCCGGCCAGTGACCCAGCAACCAGAGTGCCGTTGATGTGGCCGTTGTTGAAGTCGATGTCGGCGTAGGGAGCCAGGATGTTGCCGACAAAGCCAACACGGGTGATGTCTAGCAGCTCTGCGTCAGAGAAGTTAAACAAGATGTTGCTGGCGCGATCTCGACACCATTGGTTGTTACCCCCTTCACAGCTCTCGTCACCAAAGTAGAAGTCGAAGTCGGAAACGCTGGCCGCTGTGCCAGATACGTTGACAATGATTTCGGAGGTATCGGGGACATCAAAGGTGAGCTTGCGCAGGCTACTGAAGAGGTCGCCCGTCAGGTTGAAAACGTTCTGACTGCTATCGCTGCCGGTTAGGGTGACTAGGGTTGTCTCGCTACCGTACTCCTCCAGGGTGACGCCACCCATAGCACTGGATGCACTTTGGCTGATGGAAGTCGCAATGGACTTCAGTTCGTTATTGATTGACTCAAAGTCCAAACTGCTACCCTGAGTCAGGCTAGCGGGTCGAATGATGGCACCGTTTTCGTCCAGGAACTCGAATCCCACATCCTGGGCAACGGTTGCTGTTCCGCCATACACTGCATCGCCGTAGACCTTGCCGTTGCTCAGGGTGACATCACCGCCCACTGCTAGGGTGGTGCCGTGTTCATCACCCGTTAGCTGAGTACCAATCCCAAAGGTATCTGCGGTTAGGGACCCGCCCACAGCCAACTTGCCCCAGATATCTGTACTTTGCATGTCGTAGTCGCCCAGGACAAAGACGTTGTAACCTGATGCGCTACCCAGCGAAAAGGCCAGTCCCGGTGCCGCCCAGCCTAGGGTTGCCAGGGCTGCAGTGCCAGCCAAAAATTGGATGCGAGTACAAACTCGGGTAGATGATGCCATGGAAGTAGAGCTTTTTATCACTGAATTGAATGGCCACCTGAGCGGCATATGAACTACAGGATGACGGCAAAAGGGGCGGATCAGGGAAAATTCTTATGATTTTTCCTTATTTTTATAAAAATATATCGTGGGACAAAGCTAAACGGATCCATCTGCTGTCAGATTACGCACATTTACCCGAGGAATCACGGATATTGCGCAGTCCGTCATAATGGCGAAATTGCTTCATAGCTCTACTTTGTACGGAATATTCAAGATTTCTTACAAACTTATCGTTAGCTCGGTACAATCACGGTTGCCAATCGAAGGATTTGCACTGACGGTTGAGAATGCTTTGCTATCCTGACCAGGGAACAGCTGTTCTATCTATTTGCAAATTCACCCCACTATGACGGTCGAGTCAACGACTGAGCTGACAATTGAGCCCGCAGTAGCGCCGCCGCCAGATCCGCCTCGACTGCGGCCTTATCAGGTGGATCTGGTTAATAACCTCTACGTCAAACTGAGTGAGGGCTATAAGCGGATTGCCATCATTGCCGGGACCGGGGCGGGCAAGACCGTCATTAGTGGGCAAATCTGTGCACATGCCGAGTCGGCGGGGCGTAGACTGCTCTTCCTAGTGCATTTAGATGTACTGGTGGGACAGACCTACGAAAAAATGAAGTCCTTTGGGCTCAAGTGCGGCTTTATTAAAGCCGGCTGGCCCGAAGATCCAGACGCGCCTATTCAGATTGCCAGCATCCAAACCATGTCCAAGCGCAGCTGGTGGAAGACCTGGCCTGCTGACGTGGTGTTCTACGACGAGGCGCATATTACTTTATTTAGTCAGATCGGCAAGAAGGTGCTGCACAAGACCCACGGGGATGCCGTGCATTTTGCCATGACGGCCACGCCGCTGCGGTTGGGCAAAGAGCAGCTGGGCGACGTATTAGAGACGCTGGTGGCCTCACCCGTGCCTAACGACTTGCAGCAGATGGGCTACCTGGCTCCACTGAAGTACTACAGCATGCCCATGGACAGTATGGCCAACCTAGAGGAGGTGGGCACTAAGGGCGGCGAATACGACGAGCGGGATCTCAAAAACGCTTGCGATCGCCCTGAACTGGTAGAGCGCATTGTCGATGAATGGTTCCGGCTGGTGCCCAACAAACGCAGCATTGCCTTCTGTGTGGATGTGGAGCATGCCCGCCACGTGGCAGAAGCCTTCCGCAAAGAGGGCATTACCGCTGATACGGTAGACGGCAGCACGCCGATTAAAGAGCGCCGGGAGATGTACGACGCGCTGGGGGCCGGGGAGCTAACGGTGCTGACCTCCTGTAACGTGATCAGCATTGGCTTTGATGAGCCCAGCGTCGAAGTGGGGCTGATGCTGCGCCCAACCAAGTCCTCCGCGCTGCACTTTCAGCAGTTGGGCCGCGTCATGCGGATTTCGCCCCAGACGGGCAAAGAGTACGGCATTATTCTGGACCAGGCTGGCAACCTACAACGACTGGGCTTTCCCGAAGACATTCAAGAGTACACGTTGCCCACCCGCAAGCAGTCGTCCGGCGGCGGTGGCCCCGCACCGACAAAGCCCTGCCCCGCCTGTGGCCGGATTGTTTACTCCTTTATTGTCAAATGTCCAGACTGCGGCCATCAGTGGGTTTCTGACCGACCGATCTTTCTCGAAGATATGGTCGAGATTTATTCCAACGAGCAGGCTAGCCAGATTAAGGACGTTCCTACGCTGATTCAGCTTTACCACGGTCACCGTCGCCGCGCCTTTCGTCGGGGCTACGCCACTACCTGGGCCGACCGGGCCTTTTACGAGCAGTGTAGCCGCAGCCCCAAACCCGAATGGTGCTATGGTTCGCTGTTTGGGGCCAGCCCCACCTGGGAAGAGCAGCTACTCATTCTGCAATACCTAAGAAAAAGTGCCCGACGCGTCGGTAAACGAGAAGACTGGGTGATTGCAGAATTTGAAAAAGAAGTGGGACCGGACAGCTGGCGGCAGATGGCACTCTATCAGCAAAATACTGCTCAGTGATGTTAGGTCGGTGATGTTGGGTCTGGGGATGTAGATGGGCACTATTCTCCCGGATATGGAGCATCAGCGTTAGCCCCCGCTGGTGTTGAGTTCCTAAGCTGAGCGCCGTGTCACCGATGGATATTAAGCAGATTCAGTTTGCCTACACCAGCTATCCGTTGGTCAGTACGGTTATATGGCTGTTTGCGGTGGGGTTTGCCGCGATTTTGTTTAAGGTTGGTGGCCGGGTTGTCAAAGGGTTGGCAGGATTCTGCCAGCGGTTACTCCCGGCATTTGCCGTTGTTCTGCTGGGGCTACTGGTTAACCTGTTTGTTGCCTTTGTCATACAGAACGTTCTACAAGCCGTTAGCACCACGCTGCCAGCGTTATCTGCAACGGCTCTGCGAGAACTGGGCAACGACCGCGTTGCCATATTTGCGGGCAGGGTCAGTGATGAGAATGAGCTGACGTCCAAAGGTGACAAGGCGTATGTGGCCTACGTCGGTGAAGGGGAGCGATGGGTGCCGCTGAGCCTGCTGGTTGAGAATCAGGGAGAAGTGGTATCGGTGAGCGATCTCGGTTACACCGCACTGAACTGGCCGCGCTACCGGGACTCTTTTGGAGAGAACAGCGTCCGCTACCTTAATCCTGGTCAGCCCGTTGTAGCTGTGGGTAAAACCGTTGAATACACTCAGCAACCTTTCAGCGACAGTAACGTCGATACCAGCACCGGTCTCGATGCTAGGGTGGTCTATGCCGGGTCCCATGCAGACTTTGTGACGGCCGCCCAGCGGCGGTCGTTATGGCCCCGAATGATGGTCGGTCTCAACAGCTTTGCCCTAGGAGCCATCGGTCTAGGCGTCTTACTGTCTCTGGGGCGACGTCTGATCCAGCGGGAGAAGGCCGACTAGCTTATTGACTAGCTTAATTGTGAAAAAGGCATTGGCTGTGGATTCGGCATACGGCTGTGCCGTCGCATTTGTTACTTTGTTGAAAAGGAAACTTTGTCTAGACAATCTGTTGTTCTCAATCTTTGGGCTTAGAATATTCAACCTATTGTTGTCCTCAGTGATTGTTGTATTCGTTATAGTGGTGGTGGATTAAGGCTTACGAACTAGGGGTAGTGGCTATAGGGTTAGGGAGCGTTCGATGTATCTGTCACCCCACTCAGGCGTAGCCATGCAAAAGCTTAATCAGACAACAGAATACAAATCAGCTAACGGCTGGATCATTCACATTTATGACTGTAATCGTCGCTTGCTTTGCTCGTTAGAGCCTTCCCATGGTTGGTCTTTTCTGGCGGGTATCGGATTGGGGCTGCTGGTGTCTATCACCGGGTACAACCTGGTGCCCCCTACGCAAACCGCAGCAGCCCCCAACGTTTCATCTGAGCCATCTAGTGCGGCAGATAATCCTTCCCCTACGATGGAGCTACCGCTGGGCATTGATTAATGGGCTGACGTAGCTTTAGTAGACCATATTTCTGAAAGCCCTGATGTAGAAGCATCAGGGCTTTTTTCATGAAAAACTCAGGTTTGAAGAAGCTTGCCCAAGTATTCATTTTTGGCATAGCTAAAAAGTTTAGGAATAAGTCAAGCTTATGATTTGGATGTGTAAAAACAGACGCTTTTTACACCTTAAGTTGGAGAAATTTCGTGACTTTTAGAATAAACTTAAATATATGGAAGGAGTGACTTGTATTTATTCAAGTCAATGAATGTCGATTTTTACTGTCGTCGAGACTCATATCCAACCAACGGTAAGGC
>CAWUKV010000226.1:0-8282 GCA_963923025.1 uncultured bacterium | reverse complement strand
CGACGGTTATCTCCTGCTCGTCTGCCAGCAGCCCTAGACGGACCATCTCCAGCCTTTGTGCTTCACTATAGCGGTCTGCGGCTTCCCACCACGCTTCGTAGAGGCGCTGTACCGCTGCCCTATAGCTCATTTTCCACGCTGCCTCGCTCAGCACAGGCTGTAAAATGGGTTCCAAAATGCGACTCACTCTGTAGCTGTCTTTGCTGCGCTCGATTAGCCCTAGCCCTGTCAGCCTAGACAGTACAGACTCTCGTTCTGCAACTTTGGGCAGCAGTGCCACCTCGACGGGCAGCCACACAGCACTGGCCTGGGCTAAAAACTGTTGCTCTGTTTCTGTCAAGACCTGCAACAGCTCTTGGGCCAGCACGTCTTCTCGAAACCCTGCGGCGGTTGCCGTCAGCTTGTCTAGCAGCTTTGCCTCATCTAAAACCTTTTCGGCCAACACCTCGGTCAGCCATTCCAGCAGCCGCGGGTTGCCGTCAGCAATGTCTAAAACCTGCTGTTCCTGAGACTGATTTCGCAGCTCTTCTGTGGGCAGCAGGCGACACTTTTTCTCAATGGCTGTCGCAGACATCCGCTGTAACGACTCAGTATGGAGCCGTTGGCAGTTTGTTGGTAGTTCGCCGGGCTGATGGTACCGACAGGTGACAATCAGCCGACTGATTGCCTGATTGTCTACCAATGCTGTCGTAACAGCATCTAACGCTTCATAGGCGCTCAGCGCCAGCCGCAGCGACCCATCCTGTACGTTGCTTACTGGAATGTTCTGCTCAAAGTCATCTAGCACCAGCAGCAGCGGCTGCCCCAGCTGTTCAATTGCTTCAAAAAAGTTTTGCAGTCGCCCCTTTAGCGTTACTTTGGGCTGGTTTAGCAGGGCAGGAATCTCTGGATACCGCTCATACTTGCGAGAGAGCAAATTTAATAAGCCAATCTCATCTAATGGCCCCACCAGCACCGCCTGTTGAAACTCAGGACGCTGACTCTCGACCCGGTTACAGACCCGTGCCGCCAGCGTACTTTTGCCCAAGCCCCCCATGCCATAGATGTACACGCCAACTTGGTCGCTAGTTTCGGTCATGGCCCGTAGACAGGCCTGTAGGGGCCGTCGCCGTCCCACAAACTCGTAACGACTAGCCACCTTAATTTGCTTCTGGTCATCCAAAAACTCATCTTCGGCCTTGACGGGCTGTAGTTTTTCGCGTTTGGGTGTCCGCAGCGGTGTCACCAAACTCTTGACCGGGCGCGTGTCTCGGTACATCCGCAGCAGATGCCAGTCAGAGCAGAACTGTGGATTTGCCAAATGCTGAGCCAGCATCTCTTGCTGGGCGGCCTGTACCGCTGCCGCTACCGTCTCCCCTGCTGCCAGTGCTCGATACAGCGCCGTAGCAGCCACAATCGCCGTGTCGTCAAACACTGGCCTGGCCCACCCCAGCACCACACTGGCCCCCTGCCGAATCAGCCCTGCCGCCATAGGCGGCACCGTTCCCCCATTTGCCACTTGCCCGGTGTGACAGCCCGATAAGAAAATGACCCTCGGCCAGCGGTTGCGAAACGCCTTGGCTAAATCTGGCACCGCCGCCAGCAGCAACTGCCCCAACTCGTCTTCGGTGACAAAGCAAGGCGTGTGGTCTGGCATGGGTCTACCGCTGACCGTTGGCGGCTCACCATAGCGGTCTCGGGTGTAAATTACCCCGTGTCCCGTCAGGTGAAAGACGTCGAAATGGTCTGCCGCATACGACTGCACCAGACTGCCCAGTTCATCAACCGAGCCGCTTTCTTCGGGGACAAAGTCTAGGGTCTGTCGCTGCGTTTGAATGGCAGTTAATATATTGGCTTCTTCTTGCTCGTAGCTAAGGCTGACAATGCCAGGGGCCTCGGGCTCCGTTGCCATAAACAGCAGCCGCAGTGGCCGGTTTTGTGCCCCGGCAACAGCACTGTTGCGCCGCTGTACCTGACGGGCAAGGGTCACGTCTACATCCTGTCGCCCTAGTAAAAAGCCCTGCCCATCGTGCAGCAGCTCCCAGGGCAGATGCGCCAGCCCCAGCGCCACCCGCCGCGTTTCTGGATTTAGCGCCTCAGCCTCCATCGTTTGCACCAGATCCAGACAAATGTCCAGCGGCTCTCCGTTAGCTAGCGCCCCTCGCAGCCAGCCGTCAGATCCGTCTAACCAGTGGTAGAGTGTGCGCCCTACCGCCACTAACTGGGTAGGTTCATCAACGTTTCTAACGCTGTAGTAACTTGCTTCTGACCAGTCCACTAGCTCAGTCAGCTCAGGTAGCGGCAAGGAACGGGTACGGTTTTGATGACGAAGCTCGAAGGTTTGGTTTTGACCCAGCGCAAATGAAAAGGTCAGAGACATAGCTGAACTATCAGAAAACTTGGGGGCAGAACAAGACATTCCTAGCTTAACCTGCTGCTTCGGGAAACATTGCCCTGGCGCTCGTCTTCTCGTAATGGTTAAAACCCTTAAAATTCGGCCAGTTGCGCCGCCCCCAGCTCTACAATTTCACACAGATTCTTTCCTCAGCACCACAACATGGGCCAGATTAAACCCTTCCGACTCGATGACGACACCATCATCTATGTCCAAACCAACGACGAGATCGACAGCGCCGACATCGCCCGGTCCCTAGAGCCCGCCCCAGACACCAACGAGCCCGAAGACGACCTAGAGCTGCCCAACGAACCAGGGGCAGAACCCGAAGTCCGCCGCCGCACCAGTAAAGGCTGGTCGGGCTACTCCAACCGTCACGGCGTCACCGACTCCGGCGAACCTGTAACGCGCACCACCATGCCCACCCCAGCCCAGCGCGTCGGCACCCTAGTCAAAACCTACACCACCCACGTCATCCAAGATATTCGCAGCGCCGCCCTCACCGAAGTCCAAGTCGAAAAAGTCACCCTCGAATTTGGCATTGGCCTAGACACCACCCTGCAAATCCCCTACATTGCCTCAAACTCTGTAGAATGCAGCGTCAAAGTTTCGCTGGAGTGCAAGCTGACACCACCCCAACCAACAACAGTTTCTGACAACGCCGGAGAGTCAATGGGGACTGTAGACTAGGAGAGTAGTGCTCAAGTTATGGTACTGAAGTCGCCATCTTCTGAGCCCACTTTTTGAGAAGCCGCTAGGGCGTCTGCCCTTCTCCCCTGAGGGGCTCACACAGCCCTCCCACAGTTACAACAGTCCATACTCTGACGGCTTGTCTTTTGACAGACAACAAAGCCGCTTCTCATACTACAAAGGCTTACGCTTTGAGAGGATTAACATGAAAGCCTTTTTTACTGCGGTAGTGGCAATTGTTGCCGCTGCCCTATTTGCCCTACCTGCCCCCGCCTTTGCCGATGGCGATATTGCCCAGGGGCGTCAGGTCTTTGCCAACAACTGCGCCGCCTGCCACATGGGCGGCGGCAATGTGGTCATGGGCATGAAAACGCTAAAGCAGGATGCGCTAGAACAGTATCTGGAGAACTTTGGTACCGATCACAACGTAGAAGCCATTGTCTATCAGGTCACGAACGGTAAGAATGCCATGCCTGCCTTCAGCGGTCGCCTAACACCGGAACAGATTGAGAACGTGGCTGCATATGTGAAATCGCAGGCTGAGAACGGCTGGGTTGGATAGTTACAAACCAGCGGTAAGCAGATATGTAGACTACCTTCCGAGAAGCCACTAAAGAGCATCTACACCCCAAAGCCCTCTTTCCGACGTGAGAAGGCTTTGGGGTTGTCCCATAGGTCAACTTATCTTATTTCTCAGGGCCATATAGGCTACACCGCCAATTATAGCGCCCAACAACAAAACACCTATTAAGGGCCAGGGACTAAAGCCTTCGCTAGCAACAGGTTCACCTGTCGAAGGTTCCACAACAGATTCTGTAGCCTCCGACGTAGCAGCGGGCAGTTCTGACTCGGCTGAGGGCTCCGCTGTGGTCTCTACCGACGGGTCACTCTGCGCACCTCTAGCAACAAGTACATCAAAGCTCAGCTCGAAGGGTTCAAAGGCGGGGTCGCCAGTTGCGCTACCCGTTAGCAGCAGTTCGTATTCACCAACAGCAGGAAAGGTGATTTCAGCGGAGGGAATGGCCTCATACCCCTCGGCGGAGAGGGGGCTGAGTACGGGTTCTGAAACCGGCGCATCATCAGACTGGCGAGGCAGCGTGTAGACGGCAAGGGTACAGTCACAGGCAGCCAGCGGCACTGGACGGCCCCCTTGGGTTACCAGGGCAAACCAGGTGACCGACGGTTCGCCTGCCCGAGGATTGTCAGCAGGTTCAATGTGCAGCGTCGCCCCCACCTCACCCGACAGTTCAACCTGATGGGCCAGCAGCTGAGGGTTTCTGAAGCTTAGGGTCATAGGGTTGTCTAGACATTGGATTGCAGTGCTCCTGCTGCCAGAGCCGGAGCTTGGGGGCGATTAGCACGCTATCACAGGTGCGATCGCGCCTTCGAGTGACGCCCTGTCAGACTTTTTCTATCTCTGTTACAAACCGACACATCCGGTACGGTTTTCAGTCCCAGGATGCAGGTTAAAACCTTGCTAGGGTAAGACCATACAAAAACTAACGATGACGCAGCACTCTACCTAAAGAAGGAGAAACGCATCCTATGCCTGTGAAAGAACCGCCAAAACCGCCGCGCTCCCGGTCGATTATCAATATCGTCCTACTGGTAGCCAGCGGCTTGCTCATCTTGAACACGCTGCTGCCAGCGATCCTAGGCCCCCAGACGCCGCGCACACCCTACAGTATGTTCCTCCACCAGGTGCAGGAGGGCGAAGTGGCTCGTGCCTCGGTGGGTCAGAACGAAATCCGCTACCAGCTCAAAGCCAATGATGGTGAGCCTGGGCAGGTGTACTCGACGACGCCTATTTTTGACCTGAAACTGCCAGACGTGCTAGAAGCCAACGGTGTGGTCTTCTCGGCCCCGCCCCCGGCCCGCAACCAGTGGATTGGCGGCCTGCTGAGTTGGGTGATTCCGCCGCTGATTTTTGTAGCGGTGTGGCGCTTCTTCCTGGCTCGCGGCGGTGGCGGTGCGCCCGGTGCGCTTTCCATTGGTAAAAGCAAAGCCAAAGTCTATGCCGATGACGAGTCTACCCGCGTCACCTTTGACGATGTAGCCGGGGTCGAAGAAGCCAAGACCGAACTGGTCGAAATCGTCGACTTCCTCAAGACGCCCAAGCGGTTTACCGACATTGGGGCCAAAATTCCCAAAGGCGTGCTGCTGGTGGGTCCTCCGGGAACCGGTAAAACTCTGCTGGCGAAGGCCGTAGCCGGTGAGGCCGGAGTTCCCTTCTTTAGCATTTCTGGCTCTGAATTTATCGAGCTGTTTGTGGGTGTGGGCTCCTCCCGCGTCCGTGACCTATTCGAGCAGGCCAAAAAGCAGGCCCCCTGCATCATCTTCATTGACGAGCTAGACGCCATTGGTAAATCGCGCTCATCCGGCGGCTTCTACGGCGGCAACGATGAGCGGGAGCAAACGCTGAACCAGCTACTCACCGAAATGGACGGCTTCGCTGCGGGCGAGAATACCATCATCGTACTAGCGGCCACCAACCGCCCCGAAACCCTCGACCAGGCGCTGCTGCGTCCAGGCCGCTTCGACCGGCAGGTGCTGGTGGACCGACCCGACCTGAAGGGGCGAGAAGCGATTCTCAAAATTCACGCCACCGAGGTGAAGCTGGACGACGCGGTTGATCTAAACGCCATCGCCACCCGCACCCCTGGCTTTGCCGGGGCAGACCTGGCTAACCTGGTCAACGAGGCCGCACTTCTCGCTGCCCGTAACAACCGCCAAGCCGTCATTCAAGCAGACTTTAACGAAGCGATTGAGCGTGTGGTTGCTGGGCTAGAGAAAAAGAGCCGCGTCCTCAACGAGAAAGAGAAAAAGATCGTCGCTTACCACGAGGTGGGTCACGCCCTTGTGGGTGCTGTAACCGCAAGCGGCGGACAGGTGGAAAAAATCTCCATCGTGCCTCGCGGGATGGCAGCCCTAGGCTACACCCTACAGCTGCCCACGGAAGATCGCTTCCTTAACAGCGAGGAAGAGCTAAAGGGACAAATTGCCACCTTGCTGGGAGGCCGTTCCGCAGAAGAAGTGGTATTTGGCTCGGTGACAACCGGCGCATCCAACGACCTGCAACGGGCTACCTCCATTGCCGAGCAAATGGTCACCACCTACGGCATGAGCGACATTTTGGGTCCCCTAGCCTACGACCAAGGGCAACAGAACATGTTCTTGGACAACGGCATGCCCAACGCCCGCCGCTCGGTCAGTGAGGAAACGGCTAAGGCCATTGATGCTGAGGTCAAGGGCATTGTCGAAACCGCCCACGATCGCGCTCTGGCAATTCTCAAAGCAAACCGTGACCTGCTCGAAGAAATCACTCAACAGCTGCTATCAGAAGAAGTGATTGAGGGAAGCGCACTCAGGGACATGTTAGGTCGCGTTCAGACGGCTGATCCTGTTGCGGCCTAGAGCAAGTCTCTAACCTGGCAGAAAAGCCTAGCGAGGTCAGCTCGCTAGGCTTTTTCTTTTCAGAGCTACTGCCTTGCGTAGTAGCCGCCCAATCCGCTACGGCAAAGCCGCGACTTATTACGTTCTGCACTGAGTGGGATGGCCTCACTCAGTGCAGAACATCAATGGCACAGACTACAGTGGCAGATCCGGTAATTAGCCAGTCCCGACTCAGAAACAAGGCAAAGCTACAGCTCAGTCGGGGTTTCTGGCGCGACCTCTAGCCCACCTTCAACTTTGACCTGCTGTTGATCGGTCAACAAATCGCTGAATTCTTCAAGCTCTACGCCCATGTCTGAACATGCGGTGTTGAGCGCGGCTTTAAAGCCTTCTACATCGTCACCATAGCCGCATTTTTGAGCCGCAGTTTCGATCCCGGCAGTGAGGTTGGCTTTTGCGCAGCTGACCAGTACCGGACCTGTAAGTGGAGATTGGGCTGACATAACGGTTGTTTATTTAGATTATGTTTGACCGGATGCTATCGCACCGTGCGCCCAACGGCATCTGACCGTAGACAGACCCTTAACAAAAAGCGGTACTTTCAGCCAATTTGACCGAAAGTACCGCTTCTTAACAAAGATCTTGATAGAAATAATCTATTGCTAGAGATCTTAGGTGTAACTGGACAATCCAGTATTGAAACTTAGCGAGTGACGACGTCAGGCGTACCTTCGGCGTCAACCTCTAGCTCCTCACGGCGCAGAGTCTCACGCTCGGTAACAACGTCGCGATCCACTTCCTTGCGGATGTTGACTTCTTCGCGTACGAATGCCTCTTTGCGAATGTCAGCTTCTTCAGCATAAGTTTCCATGCGAGCGACCTCGCCTTCACGGAAGTCAGGCGCACCAGAAACTGGAGTAGCTGTACCCGGTGCAGAACGCTCGATAACGATACGCTCGTTTTGTACCGGAACAGATACTTCCTGAGTCTCAGTTTCTACCCGCTTTCCAACACTTACAGAACCGGTCTGATAGCGGTCCTTGTCAGCAATCAGGCGCTCTTGGTATAGACGGATAGGAGCATGCGCACCTTCGTCCATGGCGTATAGACCGGGCTCGCGATCGTAGTCGTACAGGTCAGCAGCCATAGGCTCGGCGGTAGGCTCAGTAACAGGCGCAGATGCGCTTGCGTTGTGCTCGGTTACGCCGTAAAGGCCAGCACTGCCGGGGTAGGCACGGTATTCATCAACCTTGTATTCTTTGCCCATGAACTGGCGAGTACGAGCCTCGCCCAAGTCGCGATAACCAGCGGTAACACGCTCTTCGTAGTCGTGATCAACAGTCATGTCATCGCTGTACTCAGGCAGGTTTTCGACCTGTTCCTTAGTCAAATCATTGACGTAAATCCGCTCGTTATCGTAATCGAAGTTTGCTAGACCGATGGGTAGCAAAACCTGCTTACCAAAGAACCAGAAACCAGTGTCAACAATCAGGTAGCGGATGTTGCCAGTGTTGGACTCGAACAGTGCATCTTTGATGGAGCCAACTTTGTCATCGCCAGCGTATACGCTGTAGTCATCGAAGTGCGCCGCCCGATCATCGCTCATTTCAGTGCGATAGTTGGGATACGCTTCTTTAAATTTCATCAGAGCCATAGGTAAAACCTCTCTTGGAGTACGCTTATAAGTTTAGAAAAATGTTCTTAGCTATCTATGGATCGAAAGAGAGAAACCACGTACAAAAAAGCTAATTCAACAGATTGAGACACACGTCTAAACCTCATCCATCTTGAAACCTGGAGTTTTAACAAGGGTTAAAATAGTCTT
>CAWUKV010000225.1:0-8375 GCA_963923025.1 uncultured bacterium | reverse complement strand
CTATCTCATCTGCCGCTATCTCATCTGCCTACGTCAGCTGCGCCCGCTGAGGTCGCCTAGCTGCTGTGACTGCTGACGCTGCAAGTGAGGTTATCGAAAAGACGGTTGTGTCCCCGGCCTCTGCCCCACCGGGTGAAACGCTGACGATCCGGGCCCGCGACAGCCTGCGACGGGCCATCGACCGCTATATTCCTCAGCTCAAGCTAAACCCGTCAAGTAATGAGGATTTGAAACGTCAGGCTGCGGTCAAGTCGGGCATTGACCAGCTCAATGCCTTGATGGCAAAGCTAGACAGTACCCTAATCCGCGTAGCGGTGTTTGGCCTGGTCAGTCGGGGTAAGTCGGCGGTACTCAATGCGCTGGTAGGGGAAAAGATTCTGGAAACAGGACCACTCAATGGCGTAACCCAGTGGCCTCGGTCGATCTATTGGCAGCCCCAGATAGAGACTGACGGTGCAGCCGACGGTGAACAGCTCAAGGTTGAGCTGATTGACACGCCGGGCTTGGATGAAATCGAAGGCGCTGAGCGGGGCAACGTCGCGCAAGAAGTCGCCCGACAGGCCGACCTGATTCTCTTTGTTGTTGCTGGTGATATCACCAAAACAGAATATCGAGCCCTGTGTGAGCTGTACGCAACTCGCAAGCCACTTATCCTAGTTTTCAACAAAACCGATCTCTATCCTGACGTGGATCGAGCGGCGATTTATAACAACTTACAGACCCTGTGGGAACAGCTTCCGTCTGCCGAGGCAGACGATGCGCCATCGCAGCTTCCCTCAGAGAGTCGCGTGGTCGACAAAATTGCGATGGTAGCGGCTGAGCCTGCCCCTGTGCTGGTCCGGGCAGAATGGCCGGACGGTCGCGTCACAGAAGAATACGAGACACCCCCGGCAGAAATCGACGACCTTAAAACACTGCTGATTGACCTGATTCAAACTGAGGGGCAAACGCTAAACGCACTGAACGCGCTGTATCAGGCGGGCCGTATCGAAACCCAGATTGCCACGGCCACAACAGAACTACACGAAACCGATGCCGATGCGCTGATCTGGCGCTACGCCAAGTACAAAGCGGCGGCAGTGGCGCTCAACCCCATTGCTATTTTCGACGTGCTCGGCGGTGTCGCGTCAGACCTGATGATGATTCGCAACCTGGCCAAGCTCTACGGTTTACCCATGACCGGTTACCAGGCGAACAAGCTCTGGGGCACCATCGTCCGTAGCTCAGGTACGTTGATTTTGGGTGAGCTCGGCAGCAGTTTGGTTTTGGGCCTGGGAAAAAGCGGTGCGGCCATCTGGAGCCTGTTTGATAGCGCCAGTGGTTTCACAGCCTATGCTGGGGCAGTAAGTGCCCAGGCGGCAGCAGCCGGGTATGGCACCTTCATCGTCGGACAGGTGGCCCGCACTTACCTAGAGGCGGGCTGTAGCTGGGGCGAACAGGGCATCAACACGTTGATGAAACAGATTTTGTCTGAGGCCAAGGGCGATGCTACCCTGGCACGGCTAAAGGACGAAATTCGAGACACGGTACAGCAGCAGGTTGATAAGTGAGCATCGGTGATTCCTATAGATGGATGACGAGAACTAGCTGATAATCAAAGCATTGAGGCTACAATCTCGCAATTTCTCCTGGGTCACCCCCATCGCGACGTGCTAAAACCTTCCCATCTCAAGATTCTGTGTGCGGTGGCAGACTATGGCAGCTTCAGTGAGGCGGCCCTACAGCTGCAAATGTCACAGTCGGCAGTGAGCTATGCGATCGCAACCCTAGAAGACGAACTCGGCATTGTTCTCTTCTCTCGCGGCCGCCACGGGGCGACCCTGTCACCAACTGGGGACAAAATCGTCGAACGGGCACAGCAAATCCTCACGCTGATGGACGATATTGCCGACCAGGCCAACCGGGCTAAGGGGCTGGGTGGGGGGTCCATTCGCATCTCAGCCTTTCGCAGCGCCGCCACCCACATCCTGCCAGAGGTGATCGCCCAGTTCTGCCAGCGCTACCCCAAGATCGCCATTAGCATTGCCGAGTACGACGACCGCCCCGACGTCGAGGCCGATTTGCAGCAGGGCAAGGCTGACGTCGGCATCATTTACCTGCCTACCAGCCCCGATTTGGATGTGTGGGAGCTCCAGCGGGACGAGTTTGTCGTGCTAATGCCGCCCAACTTTGAGTTGACGGGCAATGCCTTTACGTGGGACATGATTCAGTCTTATCCGCTGATTATGGCCCCAGAGGGTGATAGCTGCGATGCCATGGTGTACGACCACAGCGCCCGCCACGGCGCAATGCTAAAACCGACCTATCACATTCGCTCTGACGCCACCATTGTCAACATGGTAGATAAAGGGCTAGGCGCGGCGATCAGCCCCAAACTGGCTGCAGAGCCCATCCCACCGAATGTGCAGGTCTACAGTTTGCCGGTGCCGCTGTACCGCCACATTTGCTTTGCCACGCTGACCGATGCACTCCTGTCTCCAGCAGCCTATGCATTTCTAGATTTACTTAAAGCCTCGGCCTCGACACAGTTGCCTGAAACGGAGAAATAGCGTTAATACCGTTACGCGCTTCCAGGAACTGTTTGTAGACGAACTGTTTGACGTAAACTGACAAAATTCATGTACTAGAGTTCCTGATGCCAGACGCTTTCCTGCTCGGTAGAGCCCTGCTGAAGTTTCAGAGCGACGACAAAGACCTCATTCATGAAATTTCTGCCATTACGCGCACGCCGGAAGGCAATCTTTGGGCTGGTTCAGACGAATACCTGACGGTTGAGCGACTGTCCCCGATGGGGGATGGGATCTACGGAGCCCATCGACCTTTCCACCTCAAGGACTATCTAACGCTGGCAGGCGACGGTTCTGAAGTCGACATTGAAGGGATGGACTACGCCGATGGCTACCTGTGGGTGATCGGCTCCCATAGCCTCAGACGGAGCCAGACCAAGGGCAACAAGATAGCCAAGGACATCGCCCGCCTGGCCAAGATTAAGCGTGACGACAACCGCTTTTTGCTGGCAAGACTGCCCGTGCTAAACGGTGAAATCGTCCCGACCTATGCCCGTTCGGATGCTGAGGACAGCACGCCCCTGACTGCCGCCAGCCTCCAATCCGTGGAAAATCACAATCAGCTCATCGAAGCGCTGATGAGCGATGACCATATTGGCCCTTTTTTGCAGGCGGGCATTCCTTCCAAAGACAACGGCCTAGATATAGAAGGCCTCGCCGTTGTAGGAAATCAAATTTTTCTAGGGCTACGGGGTCCCGTGCTGCGGGGCTGGGCCATGGTGATAGAGATTGAGGTAGACAACCCGACACCAGAAACGCTGACGTTGAAAGAGCTGGACAACGGCTGCCTGTATCAGAAGCACTTTCTAGACCTCAACGGCCAGGGCATTCGTGAGCTGTGCCTATACCAAGGCGACCTGATCATTTTGGCTGGACCCACCATGGCCATCGCAGGCGCAATGCAGGTCTTTCGGCTTAAGTCCGTTCTTGACCATAGCAAGGACACGCTCTGGCACCAAGATGCTGACGAGCTAGAGGTTCTGTTTGACCTACCCTTGACCACTGGCAGCGACCATGCCGAGGGGCTAGCCATCGTCCCATGCTTAGAAGATGAAGCCGCGCTAATGATCGCCTACGACTCACCGGATGAGCGTCGGCTGTCAGAAGCGTCTGTGCTGGTAGACATCTTCCGCCTGCCTTAGATGGTGTCGGCTGTATCACAGTCGCTCTATTCATCCACAGGAGAATAGAGAATGCAACAGTCTTAGGGTCAACTGCGCTACAATTTGTTAAGCTTTCTTGCGGGACCTCGTGCGCCACGACTAGCAGCGCGATGCCCCCTCCATTAGAAACCGCTGCCGATATCCCAGGTTTTACAGTCACACAGCGCTCTGCGCTTGGGGGATACATACACTCGGTGGCTTAAGCACAGTGATCCACACGATATATCCCTATGAGTCTCCCGATTCGCAACGTCGCTATCATCGCCCACGTTGACCACGGTAAAACGACCCTGGTTGATGCGCTGCTAAAGCAGTCCGGCATCTTCCGAGAAGGGGAAGACGTGCCCACCTGCGTGATGGACTCCAACGACCTGGAGCGGGAGCGGGGCATTACCATCCTGTCCAAGAACACAGCTGTTCGCTACGGCGAAACGCACATCAATATTGTCGACACCCCCGGCCACGCTGACTTTGGCGGCGAGGTAGAGCGGGTGCTGGGCATGGTCGACGGCTGCATCCTGATTGTGGATGCTAACGAAGGTCCGATGCCCCAGACGCGCTTCGTACTGAAAAAGGCATTGGAAAAGGGCCTGCGGCCCATCGTCGTCGTCAACAAAATTGACCGGCCCCAGGCGGAACCCATGAACGCCGTAGACAAGGTGCTCGACCTATTCATCGAGCTGGGCGCAGATGACGACCAGTGCGACTTCCCTTACCTGTTTGCTTCGGGTCTATCGGGCTTCGCTAAGACCGAGCTCGACGACGAAGACAAGGACATGCAGCCGCTGTTTGAGGCAATTCTGCACCATGTTCCGCCCCCGATTGGCGATCCCGAAAAGCCGTTGCAGCTCCAGGTCACCACGTTGGACTACTCCGACTACCTGGGTCGCATCATCATCGGCAAGGTGCACAACGGCACTATCCGCGCCGGGGAGCAGGCTGCCCTAGTCAAAGACGATGGCAAGATCGTCAAGAATAAAATTTCTAAGCTGATGGGCTTCCAGGGGCTCCAGCGCATTGAAGTCGAAGAAGCAACTGCCGGTAACTTAGTAGCCGTGGCAGGCTTTGGCGATGCCAACATCGGCGAAACCATCACTTCCCCAGAGAACCCCCAAGCCCTACCGTTGATTAAGGTAGACGAGCCCACCCTGCAAATGACCTTTGCGGTGAACGACTCGCCCTTCGCCGGTAAAGAAGGCAAGTTTGTTACCTCCCGGCAGATTCGCGATCGCCTGATGCGCGAGCTAGAAACCAACGTTGCCCTGCGCGTTGAAGAAACTGACTCCCCCGACCGCTTCGGCGTTTCGGGTCGAGGTGAGCTGCACCTGGGCATTTTGATCGAAACCATGCGCCGGGAGGGCTACGAGTTTCAAGTCTCCCAGCCGCAGGTCATTTTCCGCGAAGTCAACGGCCAGCCCTGCGAACCCTACGAGCAGCTGGTAATGGATGTACCCGAGGACGCTGTCGGCTCCTGTATGGAGCGCCTGGGCCAGCGCCGGGGCGAAATGCAGGACATGATGGTGGACGGCAACGGTCGTGCCCAGCTGGAGTTTGTGGTTCCTGCCCGTGGCCTGATTGGCTTCCGGGGAGACTTCATGCGTCAGACGCGCGGCGAAGGCATCATGAACCACAGCTTTTTGGAGTACCGCCCCATGTCCGGTGAGGTAGACACTCGCCGTAACGGGGTGCTGATTTCCTTTGAGGAAGGTGTGGCAACCTTCTACGCACTAAAGAACGCAGAAGATCGGGGCGTCTTCTTCATCGAGCCCGGCACCAAGGTCTATAAGGGCATGATTATTGGTGAGAATAATCGACCCCAGGATCTGGAACTGAACGTGTGCAAGGCCAAGCAGCTGACCAACCACCGTGCCGCCAGCGGAGACGAGCTGGTTCAGCTTCAGACTCCCCAAGAAATGAGCCTGGAGCGAGCCCTAGAGTACATCGGCCCGGATGAAATGGTAGAGGTCACCCCCGAGTCCATTCGTCTGCGTAAAATGCCGAAGAAGAAGTTGGCAAAGCGTTAATCGACCCTTTCCAACTGTTCACTGCAAGCAGACCTCCTGAGATAACCTGTGGCACCGTTTCGCTAGTCGAGCGTGTTGATTGGGTTATTGCGGGAGGTTTTGCTTTGTCTTTGTTTGGCGCACCCACACCTAAAGTTTCTACCGCCCAGATACAGCAGCTCAAAAGCTGGGTCTATGAGGCTTTGACATTAGGCCCTGATACATCAGTCTCAATCAGCCAGCTGCGCTGCACCGAACCGGGGTGCCCGCCGGTAGAAACGGTGATTGCAGTAATGACTCAGCCGCCTAAAACGTACAAAATTCATTCCCCAGTTAGCGACTTAACGCAGCAGGATGTTGTCGATGCGCTGGGGCAAGCGGGTCATACAGCACTCTAGCGGTATCAATCTTTACAAATTTCCATTCGTTTTGTTAGAAGCGAACATTTTTGTGGGTTGCGATCTTCCATAATCTCTTCAAAAGAGGAATAGTCGGTAGACTCTTGTCGGTTACGGTGTTGAATTGACTACGAGGAGTAGCGCTTAGGGTTGTCAGCCTGCACAAGCTTTTATCTCGCATTCGTTTACCATGAGAGAGATTTTGCTTCTGTCCCATAAGTAATGGCCCGTAAATAATCACGCTGGCGTCTTCTTTTTTCAAGTTTCTTAAAGAAGACGTAACTAGGAGATTTAGGGCTTTCCTCTAGGGTGAGATTAATGGATACTCAGAGCTGAAGTGCTGCCATTACACATAGATTGTTTTCGATCGATACACTAGACATCGATACACTAGACAAACTTGACACTAGACAAACTTGGAAAACGCTTAAAATGGTTACCGCTCCCCCTGTTGTTGAATCAATCAAGTCAGTCCCCGTAACGGTTCTAACGGGTTATCTAGGCGCAGGAAAGACAACATTACTCAACCATATATTGACCTACGAACACGGTAAAAAAGTTGCTGTGATTGTCAACGAGTTTGGCGAAGTTGGCATTGATAATCAGTTAGTCATTGATGCTGACGAAGAAATTTTTGAAATGAACAACGGCTGCATCTGCTGCACCGTCAGGGGCGATCTCATCCGCATCATTGGCAATTTGATGCAGCGTCGCGACAAGTTTGACCATTTAGTCATCGAAACAACGGGTCTGGCCGACCCCGCGCCAGTGATTCAGACCTTCTTTGTCGATGAAGATATTCAGTCACAGCTGTTGTTAGATGCTGTGGTGACGGTGGTCGATGCTAAGCACATTCAGCAGCACTGGGATAGTGACGAAGCCCAGGAGCAGATTGCCTTTGCCGATGTTGTCTTGCTCAACAAGGTCGATTTGGTGACGCCCACCGAGCTCGATGAGCTAGAACAAAAAATCCGTGACATGAATGCACTTGTCAAAATCTACCGCACCCAGAACTCCGAGCTAGATATGGACTCGGTGTTGGGCGTGCGTGCTTTTGACCTGGATCGAGCCCTTGAGATTGACCCCGACTTCTTGGGAGAAGACGCCCACGAGCATGACGAGTCCGTCTATTCGCTGGCCTTTGTCGAGGAGGGCGCGCTCAACCGCGATAAGCTAGAGCGCTGGATGTCTAACCTGCTAGAGACGAAAGGTCCAGACATTTTCCGCATGAAAGGCATTCTCAATATTGCCGGTGAAGACAATCGGTTTGTCTTTCAAGGGGTTCACATGATCTTTGATGGCAAGCCAGAACGGCCTTGGAAGCCGACGGACTCGCGTAGAAGCGAGCTAGTGTTTATCGGGCGAAACCTGGACGAGGCTGAGCTACGAGCTGGCTTCACAGGCTGCCTAGAATGACGGCGCGTACTCACGGTAAACGGCCTTCGGGGCAGCGTCCGAGGGGGCGTGCTGGCACCTACAAGCAATGCTGGCAGGGTCAGCTGGCAGACTACATTACCGCACTTACATGGTCCCCTGACGGGGCGTACCTGGCGGTGAGTACCGGTGGCGGTCAGGTGGCGCTCTGGACCGATGCAGGACTAACCCCGCTACCGATTCAGTCCGATCTACCGGTCAGCTGTCTGGCATTCTCTGCTGATAGTGCCTATCTAGCGGTGGCGGGCCAACAGGGCGTGGTGACGGTTTGGCGGACTGACGAGATTGATCAGCCCGTTGTTCAGTTGGAGGGAACACACGACTGGATTGACCAGCTGCTGTGGCACCCCCATGAGGCTTTGCTGGCCTATGGTGCGCAGCAGCAGGTTAGATTCTGGGGCAACGCCACACCCGAGTCGCTGGAGTTTGGCGATTCTTCGGTGCTCAACTTAGCCTGGCATCCGCAGGGGACGCTGCTGGCGGTGAGCGGCCATACCGGCGTGAAAGTGTGGCAACGTCAGGACTGGGCAGCGGCACCCGAGAACATTGAAGTACCCGGAGCCAGCATCGCGGTGAGCTGGTCTGCGGACGGACGCTATCTGGCGTCTGGCAACCTTGACCGTACCCTAACGGTGGTGGAGTGGGGGCAGCCGCCACCGTGGCTGATGCAGGGCTTTCCAGGTAAGGTGCGGCGGGTCGGCTGGGTAGGCCAGCGACTGATAGCGGCCTGCACCGATGGCATTACAGTATGGCGACGCCAGGGTACAGACTGGCAAAGCCAGGTATTGCAGGGGCATGGGGATACGGTAG
>CAWUKV010000224.1:0-8451 GCA_963923025.1 uncultured bacterium | reverse complement strand
GATTACCCCCTCTAGACTGGCCTGCACCTGGGCCGTTAGCAGCAGTGTTCGCAGCCGGTCTAGCAGGACAGCATCGGGCAGAAAGGCGTCATCAATTGAAATGGCTGAAATGGTTTCACCGGGCTCAAACACCAGGCGATTGACCTGGGCCTGCACGGAAACCTCTAGACAGGGCTCGTCCCCTTCGATGACGCAGGGTTCACCCACAATGTAGTTCCCGGCAGAGGCAACCCGCAGGGCATAGGGCTGACCATCATCAATCTGCTCGACAACGGCTTCCACGACGGTGGGGCTGACGCGCAAAATTTGAAAATCCGTATCAGCGTTGGGAAAAATTGAGCGCAGGGCCAATCGGTTGGCTTCTATCAGCGCCTGCTGTACCTGCGTGGTCGCCACCTCCCGCGAGTCGGCCCGGGTAACCAGCAGCGCCAGCGTCTGATTGCGACTCACCGCAACGCTGCCGCCCCGCAGTTTGACAAACTCCTCTTCCAGCTGTTCGATTTGCTTAGCCAAGTTGACCTGTTGGGCTTCGAGCTGATTCAACTGGGCCTCGCGGTCGGCAATGTCGCGATCGCGCTCAGCCAAGGCCTGATTCCGCGCTTGAATGTCGCGATCGCGCGCGGCAATTTGGCGACGAATCGCAGCTTCACGCTGCACCAGTGACTGACGCTCCTGCTGTAACCGACGAATATCACCGCGCAACTGTTGGGACTGCCGAGAAACCGCTGACAGCTGAGCCTCTGTGGTACTCAGGCGCGCCTGGATTTCCTGCTCACGCAACACAGCCGCCTCTTCCCGGTCAATGGCCGCATTCTCCCGGTCAATGGCTGCATCTCGGGCAGCAATGACTGACGCTAGGTCAGCCTCAACATCAGCCAGCTCAGCTTCTGCCGCGCTGCGTTGGCTGGTCACCGTTGCCAGCGCTGCCTCAATGTCATCCTTAGCCTGCTGCGCTTCTGACAAGGCCTGACGAGCCTGGGTCAAGTTTTGCTGGGTTTCTTCAAACTCAAAAATGCCGCGCCTCAGCCGCTCACTGGCGACCAGCAGCAGCCCCAACGTAGAGGCTGAAATGACGCTCCCCGTCACGACACTGACAACGGTAGCCGTCTGCCGAGGTCGCAGATTGAATAACGATAGGCGTGCCTTGCCCACTCGCATGCCGATTCGGTCCCCCAGCGTGGCAATCACGCCGCCAAGGAATAAAACCGTTGCAATCAAAATTAAGCCGACGTCCATTCACACCCTAGTGACTGCTGGGCCAATCACGGCTAGGCTCCTGCTACCCAACGGAGCCTTCTGCAAATCAACCGATATAGGGATTAGTGTATACCGCAAGTCAAATCTGGGACGGGGAGGGAGGATTAGAGCAGGCAGAAGTAATTACGTAAACTGCTGACTGAGCGTGACCGGGTCGTGGACCGTAATCTTTTTCTTGTGGATGGAAATCATTTCGTCCTGCCGCAGGTCGCCAAGCAAGCGGGTGACTGTGACGCGGGTGGAGCCGATGGCCTCGGCAATGGCTTGGTGGGACAGCTTTAGATCGATGGTGATGCCGTCCTGGCTGGGTACGCCAAAGTCACGGCAGAGAATTAGCAGGAAGCTGACCAGTCGAGAGCCCATGTCGCGGTGTGCCAGGGTCTCAATCATCATCTCGGTCTGGAGAATTCGGGACGATAGGCCCTGGAGCATCATCATCGACAGCTCGGGATGGGCTTCTAACCCCTGCTCGACCTGATCAATGGGCACAGAGAGGAGTTCGACCGGGGTAAAGGCAACGGCGTGATAGAAGCGATCCGAACGCTGCCCCGTCACTAGCGACAGCACGCCGAATACGCTGTTTTCGCGCAGGAGTGCCACCGTAATTTCTTCGCCAGCTTCGTACACTCGCGACAGCTTAACCGCGCCCTTAATCAGGAAGTAAACCCGTTCAGCCGGATCACCCGGGAAAAAGATGGTTTTACCTCGGTCATAGGTCTCGACGACCGGCGGGAAAGGGCCACCCGACAGCTGCTTAAGCAAATCGGCCAGGGGTTTGTCAGTTGCTGCCACTTGAGTTGCTACCATCGGCACATCGACTAGGTGATCGGCTGGGGGGACGAGGGTTACAGAAATGCTAAATAGATGAATGCCGCATGGGGGCATCCGCTGCGTGAAAAGCTGAATCTAACAAAAATAAATTGAATGCACCAGTAAATGCACCGAAATGCAACTGTCTAATGACTCACTAACGCGTGAATATCAGCGTATATATAGAATCTCAGCAGTTTAAAATGCGATGGATTCTTGACTTTAGATTAGCTAATCGTAACTAGCCACTGTTTTTTGTATAGCGAGATACAAAAAATCACCTTCATACCGTTTCTACCGACAGGTCCGGGGTTGTTCAGGTCTACCGCATCCCCTTCACTAGTTTCTGCCACAGCATTTAAAGCACCTCAAAGCACCGGAAACGCATCCTCCTTCGGGGAGATCGATGTTCTGACCAGCACCGAAATCTCATCCTCAATCCGCTTTCTCCCATGGTGCCCGGTCAACCGACAGCGACAAACCTTCGTACAAAGTTTTGTTGAGTTCCGTTTTTCAGTATGCTCCTAAAGGCGCATCTGTATGTCGCAGATGTCGGCTTACCCCGTCCATGACCCCTTGAAACCATGCTAGACCTGACTGGAAAAACTGCACTTGTTACCGGCATCGCTAACAACCGTTCGATTGCCTGGGGCATTGCGCAGCAGCTCCATCAGGCGGGGGCCAAGCTGGGCGTCACCTACCTACCCGACGAAAAGGGCCGCATGGAAAAAAAGGTGCGCGACCTGACAGAGCCGCTGAGTCCCAGCCTATTTCTGCCCTGCAACGTGCAGAACGACGAGCAAATTGACGAGCTTTTTGAGGCGGTCAAGTCTGAGTGGGGCCAGCTCGACATTATGATCCACTGCTTGGCATTCGCCAATCGCGATGACCTGACCGGCGACTTCAGCGACACCTCTCGCCAGGGCTTCCAGACCGCCCTAGAAATTAGCGCCTATTCTTTAGTGCGGTTAGCCCAAGGAGCGAAGGCACTGATGACCAACGGCGGCAGTATCGTCACCTTGACTTACTTGGGTGGCGTGCGGGTCGTGCCCAACTACAACGTCATGGGCATTGCCAAGTCAGCCTTAGAAATGAACGTCCGCTATCTGGCCGCTGAGCTAGGACCGCAAAACATTCGCGTCAACGGCATTTCGGCCGGTCCCATCCGTACCCTGGCCTCGTCAGCCGTCGGCGGCATTCTTGACATGATTCACCACGTGGAAGAAGTGGCCCCGCTGCGACGCACCGTTACACAACAGGAGGTAGGCAATGCTGCCGCCTTCTTGTGTAGTGACCTATCCAGTGGCGTGACCGGACAGATTCTCTACGTGGACTCCGGCTACGAAATCATGGGCATGTAGGCCTGCCTAATCAGTAAAGCTACTGTCTACCGCTGATCGGTCTAGCCTTAGTCCGCCCTGGAACAGTGCATCTAGCGCCACGGTTTGCGCAGCGGGCATTTGACCGTAGCAAAACACAACGGAGCAGTCCGACGGCAGCGTCAGTGCAGGCAGAGCGTAGGGGCTGCCGTAGAGGACTACGGCTTTGAGCGCATTACCCAGCGCATTGATGTAAGCCTGGGCCAGCTCGATCAGGCTGGCGCTGCTGCGGAATGGGTTGCCGCGAATAAACAGCTGTAGCAGAGTTGGGCTCTCGGGCTGTCCCAACAGCGCCTGTTCTACCGACCAGCGGCCATCGACCAGCTGAAGCACGTAGCCCTTTTGAACGGGCAGGGTCAGGGCTGGAGCCGTGCGAGGCAAGAACCGGCAGGCAATCACGTCATCCACCAGTACGAGATTGCGACCGCTAGCGTCCTGGGCCAAGGGAGGCCCTGACTGTTGCAGTGAGGCCGTGAGAATGTCAGCTACCGTCTGATGTGCTTCAGGACGAGCAATCTGATCGAGCTGAAGCGGAGCCTGGGGCTGCTCCCAAGCGTGGGGGGTTGCTGCTGTGGATGCGCCGAGAATCTTGCGTTTGGCCTGCCAGATGCGCTCTGCTGCGGCGCGGATCTGCGGCTGACTTAGGCGACCGGTACGCACAGCTTCGGTTAGAGCCGCGATCGCACCCACCGGATCGGGCGGCATCAGCACCACATCAGCCCCCGCCTCCACCGCCAGCACTGCGGCTTCGTAAGGACCGTACTGCTCGGTAATCGCCCCCATCATCAGCGCATCGGTGGCAATCAGCCCACCAAAGCCCAGGTCCCGGCGCAGCAGCCCGGAGAGGATCGGCTTTGACAGCGTAGCGGGATGGTCCGTATCTAGCGCGGGCAGCCGCAGGTGCGCCGTCATGACGCTGTCACACCCGGCGGCAATGGCCTGCCGGAACGGGGGCAGCTCCACCGCCTCCAGTCGGTCCAGATCGTGGGGGATCACCGGCAGCGCCAGGTGAGAATCCGTCGCCGTATCGCCGTGGCCGGGAAAGTGCTTGGCGGTGGTCAGCACCGGGGAGTCTTTAGCTCCACGAATGAAGGCGCAGGCCAGCTTACTGACAATATCTGGGTCATCGCCAAAGGCCCGTACGTTGATGACGGGGTTCTTGGGGTTGTTGTTGACGTCCACCGTGGGGGCCAGCACCCAGTTTAGGCCAATGGCAACGGCCTCCTGGGCGGTGGTGCGACCCATTTGCTCAGCCAGGGCCAGCGCTCTAGGCAGATCCTGCTTTGCCACGCCGCTCAGCGCCATCGGGGGCGGGAACCAGGTGGCACCGCTAAACCGTTGACCGACGCCTTCTTCGATATCCGCAGCGAGGAGGAGGGGGATACGAGCTAGGGACTGGAGGAGGTGCGATCGCGCTGCCACCTCTGCCGCGCTGCCCCCTAATAGGATCACCCCGCCCACACCCAGCTCGCCGACCAGATGCGCTAGCTCAGCGCGGGACGCCTCCCACTGGGGATACTGAATCTCGTGATCAAACAGATGCCCCGTGGTGCGGACCACCACCAGCTGTGCCACCAGCTGCTCTAGCGAGAGGCTATCTAAATCAGGAAGCAGCGGCTGCATTAGCTCTCGGCGTCCTCGACCGCTGCCGGAACGTCGTCCTCTGCCTGCTTGTCAGTATTCAAATCGTTCAGCAGCGACAGCACCCGCGTGCCCCGCTCAAAGGACCGGTCTTCTTTAAAGATGACCTCGGGCGTCCGGCGCAGCTGGAGCCGCTTGCCCAGTTCCCTACGCACGTAGCCGGTCACCGCCTGCAGCCCCGCCATGGTTTCGGTGCGGGCCTCATCCGTGCCATAAATGCTGACAAAGATTTTCGCGTGCTGCAAGTCACCCGACACTTCTACATCAGTGACGCTGACCATACCGCTACCGACGCGGTCGTCTTTAATATCAAACAGCAGCAGCTGGCTAACTTCGCGCTTAACCGCAGCCGAAACCTTCGCCACTCGACGACTCGTTGCCATGGTTCTATTCTCCTATCGGTAAAGGCGGTCCTGGGCAGATCCCCCAGCAGATGTTAGCTGGGTGAGCAGCGTTGGGTGAGCAGCCTGAAGGGTTACAGCGACCTAACTCAGACCCAGCATGGCCCGCAGCGTCAGGCTCAAAAAGACAAACCCAGCAATGAACGCACTGATCAGCGCCACAGCCGTAGTGGGCTTGCGCAACAGCGGCAGCAGCGGTGCCAGCGCACTGTAAAACACCCCCAAGGTGAAGGTAATAAAGTAACGGGGGTAGCGCGAAACGTTCTGAAAAAATTCCTGCATGAGTAAACGTTTGTTATGGGGCGAGCGCCAAAGAAGCATCAGAGCGGCGAACGCTATACTATCCTATCGCAGGCCACTGGCCTGTTGGAATCGAGAGGCAACGATTTGAAACCTGCTGCCCATCAGCCGCTTGTCCACCAACCCACCCTGACTGGCCTCCCCCCCCGCCCCTTCCTCAAGTGGGCCGGGGGCAAAGCTCGACTCATTGAGCAATACCAGCCCCACCTGCCGACAGATTTCTCTGCTTACCACGAGCCATTTTTGGGCGGCGGTGCCCTATTTTTCTACCTGGCACCCGACCTAGCTAAGAACCGTAAAGCCGCTTACCTCAGCGACCTCAACCCAGAGCTGGTCAACGTCTACCGCTGCGTACGCAATCAGGTCGGTGACCTGATCAGCCGCCTCGAAGCCCACCGTCAGGCCCATAGCGAAACCCACTATTACGACGTCAGAGCCCAGCACGACCTGCCGGACCTCGACCGTGCCGCCCGCCTGATCTACCTCAACAAGACCTGTTACAACGGCCTCTACCGAGAAAACTCTAAAGGCCACTTCAACGTGCCCATGGGCCGCTACAAAAAGCCCCGCATCTGCGACCCCGAGCTACTGCAGGCCGCGTCGGACGCGCTACAAATTGCCGACATCCAGGTCCGCCCCTTCGATGCCGTACTAGACCAGGCAACCGGGCCGCAACACTTTGTCTACTTCGACCCGCCTTACCATCCTCTGAGCGAAACTAGCCGCTTCACCGCCTACAGCCGGTTCGACTTTAAAGACCAGGACCAAATCAAGCTACAGCAGGTGTTTGCCCAGCTTGCAGACCGAGGGGCGCAGTGCCTGTTGTCCAACTCGGACTGCCCCTTCATTCGGGAGTTATATCAGGATTTTCCCATTCACACCATCACCGCAGCCCGGTCGATTAACTCCAAGGCCCAGAAGCGAGGGAAGATTACCGAGGTGCTAGTGGCTTCGGCTTAGCGGCTAATCGTTAGCAGCCCCGCGCTATTAGAATGGGTTTGCCGTTTGTGCCCGGTTCTGCATGATTGTTACCCTAGGCGTTACCGATGCCATTACTAGCCTCAGAGATATTCATGACGGGTTTGGGCTAGAGCGAATCTCAAACCCAGATTTCTTCAGTGAATGGCAGGGCGACTTACCGTCCCTCACTGCTACAGAGCAAGCAGGGCTAGCACGTCTCAAGCAGCGTTATCTTTACTACGTAGAAGACGGCTCCATTACCGAGGGCACCATCCAGCTTACGCTGGTTTCCCCGTTGTTGGACTTGCTTAACTTTTGCGATCCACCACTAAAAGTTAAAGGAGAATACGCCGTTAAGGCTGAGTTGTTAGATAGCAACACTCGCCTTCAAGGCTATATCGATGCGCTGGTAGTACAAGATTGGCTGTGGGTGGTCATGATTGAGGCAAAGCGGTTTGGATTTAATGTTTCTTTTGCGATACCCCAAGCATTGGCCTACATGATGGGTCAACCAGAAGGTTCCAACCCTGCGTTTGGCGCAGTTACCAATGGTGAAGACTGGATTTTTATCAAGCTCGACCGGCAGCAGGGCGGCTATGCAACATCCGATAAATTCACGTTAACGAATCAGCGTAACGATCATCTATTTGCAGTTGGCGGTATCTTAAAGCGGTTGAGAGCATTAACCCCATTGGGATGACCGGGTTAACCCGTCAAGTTCTCTTTTGTATCCTACGCCGATTCTAGAATACCAACCAGTATTCGAATCAGGTCTTCAGCGTCGTCTGGTACCTGGTAACCACCAATGTCTTGAGTAATTTGAGCAGCCTCGCGGTCAAGAATGCCAAATATCCATAGACTACCAATAGTGACGGCACCGTAGATGTGGCTAAGTGTTTCGTTGGCTGTTGCCAGTGCGATCATCTCTACCGCTAATTGGGTGAAGCCCCGCGTCAGATCATCTCGCTTTGCCCCGACAACAACAATCTGTTGCTCAGCCCGAATCAAATAGTCTAAGTTGCCCTGTAGCCAGTTGTTTACCTTAATCGGGTACTCAAATCGTAGGAGCTGATGACAGATTGTTGCCACACGGATAAGAATGGGCGCGACCAACACCTCTCGTTTGGCCGTTTCGCTGGTGAGCTGCACGTAGGGCAAAGTAGCCTCAATTTGTGCTTTGAGCGTACCTATATTCGAAAGTGGTTCTGTTGTTCTTGGTAGTGTTAAACGGGCCTGCGTGTAGGCGTAGCCAAATTCTGCCAGCACTTCGTCGGTGTCGTTGGGTAGCTCGAAGTATGAGCGAAACGTGTAATTGGCGTCTTTATCTAGTAGCTTTGGCATGGAGTCACGTCCTGACGCAAGCTTACGGCGGAGCGGTGGAACAGCATTAGACCTTTATTATAAGTAGGGTTCGAAGCTGTCACGACTGCATCGGACTCACGCTAGCTGAGTCGCACAGGACCCTTCCCAAGTTTCTAGGGACCCCTCCTGAAGTCTTCAGCGACTTCTTCCGAGTTGCTAGAGCCTCGTTCCAAGTCGCTAGGGACCCCTTCTGAGTTGATAGGAAACCCTTTCAAGTCGTTAGGGACCCCTTCCGAGTCGCTAGGGACCCCTTCTGAGTTGAAACGAACACCTTCACATGTCCACATAACCCATTAAAAATCCGAAAAACAAAAGTGCCAATAGATAGGAAGACAGTCGGG
>CAWUKV010000223.1:0-8560 GCA_963923025.1 uncultured bacterium | reverse complement strand
TCCCACGGTTATGATCGGTAGCTTTCCGGCATTGAACAATAGTTCGATGTGTTTCTGTACTTGGGGCGGGGTGGTCTCTGTGACGGTGCCGGGGCAGTTTACGGTACAGATTCCGTAGTTTGAGACAAAGTGGCTGTAACTTTTTCACAACTAAATGTGGGGTTTATGTGATATCACTAGGCTGCTAAAACACAAAAGAGCACGGGAATACTTAGGGGGAATTGACCTAGGTTCTGTTATTCTTCGCGCTTATAATGGAAGAGAGATTTCTTCGCTCCCAACAGTTAGCACTTCCGGGTATCTTAGGCGGGCTTGGCCCGCTGGCCCACATTGAGTTTGAGCAGCGTTTGCTGCAGCACAGCCTGCGTCGAGGAGCGACCTGTGATCAGGATCATCCAGCCTGGCTACTACTGAGTGCTACGCCAACGCCTGATCGGACTCGAAGTTTGATGGAACAAGGCCCCGACTGTACGCCTGCGCTCGTCCGCAGTGCCCGTCTTTTGGAGGCTATGGGGGCGAGTTTTCTGGTAGTGACCTGCAATACGGCCCACGCGTTTCACCCCGCTGTTCAGTCTAAACTCTCTATTCCTTGGCTGCACATGATGGATGCGACCGCACAATATATTGCTCAAACCTTTCCCTCTGTTCGTCGAGTGGGCATACTAGCGACGGATGGTACCGTGCGATCGCAGCTTTATACTCGCAGTCTTCAACAGCAGCATCTCTTGCCCATTCTTCCCGATCTATCCTCCGCGATTCAGCAGCGGGTGATGCGGTCAATTTACGACCCAGATTGGGGCATTAAGGCGAGTGGTACTTGGGTTTCGGACTTGGTATTGAACGAGCTAGCTGTGGCCATTGATTGGCTGGTCACACAGGGTGCAGATTTAGTGATTGCCGGTTGTACGGAAATCTCAGTAGGCCTAGCCCGCTGTGGCGATCTCTCTGTAACTTGGGTTGATCCACTGGATGTGATGGCTAACGTCACATTGGATCTAGCCTACGGTACCCGCCCCATACAGTCTGCGATAGCTGCCTAAACTGTTCTCCGGAGTTTTCTTCATGCCGCTCAGCTCAAATCGCATTTTATATCGCTTCTGGCAGTGGCTGGTTGCGTCAGTTCTTGTTTTAACCTGCTGGTTATGGCCCGCCGATGCCTTTGCCACCCCGGTTGTTCTACAGCCCGGTGATGAAGGATCTGCCGTTGAAATGCTTCAGACCCAGCTCCAGCAGCAGGGTTATTTCGACAGTGAAATTACCGGTGTCTACGACACAGAAACTTGGCTGGCCGTTCAAACCTATCAGGTTGACAGTGGCCTCGACGCCGATGGTATTGCCGGGGCTGAAACCCAGCAGCGACTGCTCGGTGCTGATCCTGACAGAATTTCGATGCCGCCCGACATTCAGCGGATTCTGGATCGAGGTCAGCTAGTTGTCGCCGTATTGGGTAAGGACAATCCTCCCTTCTTCATGGGTGGCACTGACAGTCCATCCGGATTAGACATCAAGATCGCAGAAGGCTTAGCCGAGGCGTTGGGCGTTGAGGTCGAGTTTAACCGCTCAGCCACGACGTTTAATGACGTGGTTGATCAGGTTTACCAGCTCAAGGCGGACATTGCGATTTCTAAGCTGAGCCGTACCCTGAGTCGGGCACAGCGGGTAAAGTTCTCTCGCCCTTATGTGAACATGCGTCAGGGGTTATTGGTTAATCGCATCCAGGTTGCTCAGCAGACCAACGGCAACAGCAGTCCGATCGAGGCAATTCGAAACTTTAGCGGCAAGGTCGGTGTGATTGACGGGTCATCCTATGCAGGATTTTTGAAGCAGAAGTTCCCCGATGCGACGATTCAGGCGTACCCAACGTGGGATGACATCGTCGAGGCGGTTGTCCGTGGCGATGTGCAGGCGGCCTATCGAGATGAGCTAGAGGTCAAGAAAGTTATTCTCAAGAATCCCGATGCAGCGCTGCGATTACAGACGATCGCGCTGACCGACACAAAAGATCCGATTGCTATGGCTATGCCCTGGGATAGTGATCAGCTTCAGGCTTTCGTCAATCAGTATCTTGATACTCAAGACCTCGACTACACCGCTGATATGGTGCTAGACGAATACGCTGATTCACTTCGCGCCGAGCCAACCGTTTCTTAACGCCCATGTCCTACATCTATGCTTCTGTTGCCTAACCCTTCACCTCTACACCATCATGACTATTAATCCCGTCAACAGACGATCTCGACCCTGGTTTAGTCGAGTGTCTATCGAGTGGCTTCGTAGCCCTTGGGCCATTCTAGTCAGCGTGGTACTGGCTATTTTCGTGGGGACCGCCTACAAGGAGTTTGCGGTGTCTCTTGCGCCTATTGGCGAGCTGTATCTGGGGCTGCTCAAGATGTGCGTGCTGCCTATCTTGTTGGCGGCGATTACCACCAGTATTGGGCGGCTCATGCAGAGTAGTAACGCGGCACAGTATGTCAAGCGGATTCTGGTGATTTTCCCACTAAGTCTAGCGGTTACCAGCGGTATTGCTGTTGCAGTCGCCACTATCTTTGGACCGGGGCGTAACCTCTCCGCTCAAACGCTAGAGGCACTCGGTATCTTGGTTAATGACTCTGGCGTTGACTTAGAAATGTCTCTGACGGGACCGCTGCCGGTTGAAGAGAGTTCTGGGGGATTGTTAACCTTTTTGATTGGTTTAGTCCCTGAGAATATCTTTGACTCTCTAAGTCAGGGCGAGACATTAAAAGTCCTCATCTTCTCCATTATTGTGGGCGTGTCATTGGGGTTGGTTCGTAATCGGGTAACTGAACCCTGCTTTGATATTTTGGAAGCCATTTATCGCACGTTTAATCAGCTAATTAACTGGCTTACGCTGCTGCTGCCCATTGGTTTGTTTAGCTTGCTGGCTTACCAGCTCTCGCAGCAGGGCGTGGATGTTATGCTCTCGATGCTTAACTTTCTCATTGCGGGCTTGATTACGTTTGCGGCAATCTATGTTGTCTGCACTATCGTGATCTGGAAGCAAACGAACAAGTCGCTATTGGGGGTCCTGGCCGCTTTGAGAGAGCCCTCTATTTTAGCGCTAGCAACGTCGAGTAGCTTGGCCTGTTTGCCCTCTGCTATTACTAAACTGAGCGATACTTTAGGCTTTAATCGGCAAACCGTTAACCTGGTCACACCGTTGTCGATTACTATTTGTCGGTTTGGTTCAGTGGTTTACTTTGCGTTGGGTGCCGTTTTTGTTGCTCAGCTGTACGATGAGCCCTTGGGTTTAGGCAGCATCTTTGTCATTATTGTCGGTTCTATTTTTGCCGGTATGGCCACTTCTGGTGTGACCGGCATTTTGACGCTGACCATGTTGGGAATTGTGCTAGAGCCACTACAGCTTCCCCTTGAAGCAGTCTTAGTTCTATTTGTTGCCATTGATCCAGTGATGGACCCCTTCCGGACACTGGGAATTGTGCATACGGGGATTGCTGCAACAGCTTTGATTGCGGATTGCGAACCGGTTGCTGGGGCGGCGTGAGTTGATATGATTGTGTCCAACGCCACTACTCTCAATCTATACTGTAGGAATATCCTGTAGAAACAGACCGCAGCAGGACGACAAAAAGCGCATCTTCTTAACGGAGGGTGCGCTTTTGTTATTTCGTTTGAAGGAGGCTTAGATCCTGTGCCGAACACGGCCTAGTTCCAAGTCCGCTCACCTTTCTCGTTTGTACGAGCTTGACGGATTACATCAGAAATTTCTTCTGCGTCTTCGGTGTGGTGAAGCAGCTTTTCCTCTCCGTTCTCACCTTCAATTTGAAAGTAGGTGGGTACGGTGTTTTTGTTCATAACCACATCATCATATTGAACAGCAATCTGTTCTTTCTTCTCTGCTTTTGAAGCTGATGGGTCAATTCTGTCGCCGGGGTTAACAGTATCAACTGACTTGCTCATGGGGTCTCTTTTTGGGGATTGCCATACTCAATGTAACTTGCGCTGATAGTTTAAGAATCCCTCATGGGACAGATAGGTTAAAGACCGTTCCTCTGTCGCGTCGAGTATTTTTTTTAGAGTATGTAGCACTCTCTAACCCATCACGAGCTGCGTTCCATCTCATCTGATTACTCGATAGGTTCTATGGAGACGAAGGCGTATAACCAGTTAACAGAGCTAACCAGGCTAGGGTTCGGGTTGCTCAGGTCTTTATTTTCTCTAGGGAACACTATCATGGGGCTTCATCAAAGTTCAGGGCGATGGCAGTTAGGGTTGGTGTTAGCGCTCTTGCCCGTAGTGTTATGGAGTCTTTTACCTATTGGGCTGGCCGTTGTACTGAAACCGTTAGACGTTTACACGATTACGTGGTTTCGGTTTACCCTGTCGTCGGGGCTGTTGCTGATGTACTTAGGATGGCGAGGGCAGCTGCCAACTCGACAAATGTTAGGGCAAGTTTCGGTAAGTATGGTGGGGGTAGCGATCGCTGCGCTAGCCGCCAATTACCTGACCTTTGTGGCAGGCTTAGAACGCACGTCTCCAGCCAATGCCGAAGTGATCATTCAACTGGCTCCCGTGCTGTTGCTGTTGGGTGGAGTGGTGATCTTCAGAGAACGCTTTGGCCGGATGCAGGCTTTGGGGCTGTTACTGCTGATGGGTGGAATGGTGCTGTTTTTCAATGAGCAGTTGGCCCAATGGCGGGCTGAGAGCCTGCAGCAGGGCAGTAGCTACCAGCTGGGGTGTGGACTGCTTGTGGTGGCGGCGCTGGCCTGGGCGATCTATGCGCTGTTACAAAAGCAACTGCTGGCGGTCTTAACGTCGAACATGACCATGTTGCTGATCTGTGGGGGCTGCGCCCTGCTGCTGCTGCCTGTGGCTCAGCCTGATCGACTGCTGAC
The DNA here is from genome assembly GCA_963923025.1 of uncultured bacterium. GTDB lineage: Bacteria > Cyanobacteriota > Cyanobacteriia > Phormidesmidales > Phormidesmidaceae > CAWUKV01. Next base: position 3,686 of record CAWUKV010000223.1, on the reverse strand, counting down.
GCTAACTGGGTTGGAATGGGCCATGCTGGTATTTTGTGGTCTTAATACGCTAGTGGCCTACGGGGCCTTTGCTGCGTCACTGCATCATTGGGAAGCGTCAAGGGTCAGTGCGATTTTGTCTCTGACGCCGCTGACGACAATTGTGGCAATGTCTCTGACGCATGCCATCTGGCCTGGTTTGGTCGAACCTGAGCGACTGACGGCGCTGTCGTTGGTTGGCGCAGCGGGAGTGGTTGTAGGGTCGTTTACCACGGCGCTAGGGCAGGCACAGCAGCGGGTAAAGCCATCCGCTCCAACTGCACCGCTAGATCAGCCAATGCGGTCCAAACCTCTGTCTCCTGCTGGAACCCAGGCGAACGCTCAGGGCGCACTCACCTCAAATATTTCTGAGGCAAACAAATCATAACGACGCGTGTACGCGCCGTGTCATTCCCAGTGAAGCCGCATATCCTCGGGTTGAATAGCGTAAGTTCTGTGTGGAAAGTTACCAAATCCTCAAAATTTGAGGGCCGCGATCGCAGCAAATTTCCACCACTGCGCTAAACTCTGTAAAGAATCATCTAAATCCCGATGGGAATACCGGGGATTATGTCACGCTACGAGCATCATCCGCTCGTTAGGGCGTTTCCCAGTAGGCCCAAGGGTTCACCACAACGCGTTAAGGACATTCAGGAGAGGCTTATGACGCTACAACTAGGCGATACCGTTCCCAACTTTACCCAGCAGACTTCCCAGGGCGAGATTGACTTCTACGACTGGGCAGGCGACAGCTGGGTTGTACTCTTTTCTCACCCGGCTGACTATACCCCGGTTTGCACCACCGAACTGGGTGAAGTGTCTAGGCTTAAAGGTGAGTTCGAAAAGCGCAACGCCAAAGTCATCGCGCTCAGCGTAGACAATGCCGACTCTCACAACGGTTGGATTAGCGACATCAACGAAACCCAGAGTACCAACGTCAACTATCCCATCATTGCTGATGCCGATAAGAAGGTGTCTGACTTGTACGGCATGATTCACCCCAATGCCAACGCTAAGGTGACCGTACGGACAGTGTTTGTGATTGATCCCCAGCATAAGCTGCGCTTGACGATCACTTATCCCCCCAGCACAGGTCGCAACTTCCAAGAAATTTTGCGCGTGATTGATTCTCTCCAGCTCACGGACAACTACAGCGTAGCTACTCCGGTGAACTGGAAAGAAGGCGAGGACGTGGTTGTTTCTCCGGCTATCTCTACTGAGGATGCTAAGCAGAAGTTTCCGAAGGGCGTTACCGAAATTAAGCCCTACCTGCGGATGACGCCCCAGCCGAACAAGTAGGCTGCTAAGCGTTTGGCCATGCCAAAGTAAATGAACGGGGACGTCTTTCGGGCGTCCTTTTTTGTATGGCTTGGCAAACGAGCACTGCATCCTGAGTAAAAAATATGCTGATATAGCAGTCGAAGGGGTGGTTAAAGCATTCGACTGCGTCGAGGGGCTCCAGCATCAAGAACTTCAATACCAGGAATGTCCTCAGCAACTCGACGAATGTAATAGTAATCTACTGGGCATAAAACCCGATGGTGTCTCAGCCTTGTCCCATGGTTTTGCCGCTTGCTATCGCTATACTCAGAGGCTCAACCAAAGTGACCAAAGCTCAAAACAGCATGTCGGTTTCTCGTCGAACAGTAATCAAAATGGCAGGTGGGCTCGCTGTGGGGCTAGGGTTACCCATACCTGCTGCTAGTGCGGTCCCATTCAACGAGGCTATGCCTGCTGCTGATCTTTCTGGTGAAACGCCACTGCCGATGTTGACCCTACAGCTCGATTGGCTTCTCACGACTCAGTTTGCTGGGCTCATGGTCGCTGAAGCTAGCGGCCTTTATCAGGCTCAGGGGCTGAGGGTTACCCTTAAACCGGCCACTGCTGATATCAACGTGGTAGAGGCGGTGGCTAGCAGTTCTAATATGTTGGGCTCCGTGGAACAGGCCGTATTGTTGGACGCGCAAGCTAAAGGGGCAAAGGTCAGCGCAGTGGCCACGATGCTACAGTCTTCGCCGCTCTCGCTAATTAGCGATGCCCGTAGGCCCGTTTCAACGCCTCAAGAGTTGGTAGGCAAGCGGGTTGGCCTGCACGAGGACGGCTTGAAGGCATTGGCGCTGATCTTGACCCGTCAGGGGATTGACCCTCAACAGGTCACCTGTACGCTAATTCCCTATACCGAAAAGTTTGAGCCGTTGACCTCGGGGCAGTTTGATGCGATTCAATGCTACGCGCTCGATGAACCACTCGACTACACTCGACAGACGGGGCAAGAGTCAGTGCTGCTGAGGTTTAGCGATTTTGGGTTTGAGGCCTACGCCCAGGTTATTTTTGCGTCAAATCAGCTACTGGCTCAAAGCCCAGATGCGGTGAAGTCATTTTTGACGGCAACGTTTGAGGGTTGGCAGCGGGCCTTGCAGGATATTCCCTCCACGGCGCAGCTGATTACGACTCAATATGGCGAGAGTAATGTCAGGGACATGGCCTATCAACGAGAGACCCTCAAGCGCCTGTCGGCCTACGTCATGCCCAACCAGGTCAAGCCGGGGACTATTGCCCTGACCCGCTGGTACGAAGCTGCACAGCAGCTCGCAGACTGCGGATTGATTGTGGCGGTTCCCGATCAGGGTGTGTGGAACCAGGGCTGGGTCTCGTAATCCGCGGAGTTGAGTCATGCACTGGGGGGCTCATGCAATGTGGGTGGGATTGCCGTTTCCCACTACGATAGAATCTGTCCAGCAATGCACCCGGTACAGTCACCCGATATGGATATCAAGCAAGGTTTCGTTGGCGCTGTTGGCAATACGCCACTGATTCGACTCAACAGCTTTTGCGAAGAGACCGGCTGTGAAATCTTGGGCAAGGCAGAATTTCTAAATCCGGGCGGGTCGGTCAAGGACCGAGCTGCACTCTTCATCATTGAAGATGCTGAACGACGGGGGCTACTCAAAACAGGCGGGACCGTGGTTGAAGGGACGGCGGGTAACACTGGGATTGGTCTGACCCACATCTGCAATGCCAAGGGGTACAAAAGCCTGATCATTATTCCTGAAACCCAGTCCCAGGAGAAGATGGATCTGCTGCGCACGTTGGGGGCAGAAGTTCGTCCTGTGCCTGCGGTGCCTTACAAGAACCCTAACAATTATGTAAAGCTCTCTGGGCGGGTGGCAGAAGAAATGCCCAATGCCATCTGGGCGAACCAGTTTGAAAATACCGCTAACCGCCAAGCCCATTACGAAACCACTGGACCCGAGATGTGGGCGCAGACCGACGGCAAAATCGATGGCTGGGTTGCCGCTACAGGGACCGGTGGTACCTACGCTGGTGTGGCAATGTTCCTCAAGGAGAAGAATCCTGACGTGCGCTGCGTGGTGGCGGACCCAATGGGGAGCGGCCTATACAGCTATGTGAAAACTGGCGAAATCAAGATCGAGGGCAACTCCGTTACCGAAGGGATTGGCAACGGCCGCATTACCGGCAATATGGCAGGTGCGCCGATGGATGATGCCATCCAAATTGATGACCACGAGGCACTGCGGGTAGTTTACCAACTGCTCTACGAAGATGGGTTGTTTATGGGTGGGTCCGTAGGCATCAATGTGGGGGCCGCTGTTGCTTTGGCCAAACAGATGGGGCCTGGGCATACGATTGTGACGATCCTCTGTGAT
>CAWUKV010000222.1:0-8576 GCA_963923025.1 uncultured bacterium | reverse complement strand
GGGGCCTGTGGGCCATTTCTATCCCTTGCTCTCGTCCCAAACCGACTCCCAGACCGCCTCGTAATCTGGGCAGCTCTCTCGCTCTAGGTCCGGGCCAAAGGGATGAATGGCGCAGACCAGTTCCTGATCGCCATAGCTCTGACCGTGGTAGTTGCGGCAACCCACACAGTGGGGACGCTGCTGTAGCCAAGGGTCTACCACCTGATTGACCGGCGTTACGGCCTGCTCAATCCAAGTGCCCAGATTAACCACGGCGGCATCCGCCCAGGGCTCTACCGTCTCGACAAACTGGTCTAGATTACGTTCAATGTCGTCTCGCAACGGTATCAAGACCGGCGACAGGGTCGTTTCGAGTTCATCCGCGATCGCGTCTGACACCTCTGTCACCGCGTCCACCGCTGCCCCGACCCACTGCTCGGTTTCCGCGGCCATCTGGTCTAGCGCTTGATTGACTTGCTTCAGCCAGTCGTCCATGCTGTTTTTCCTCAATCATCCTTCAGGCGACGCAGCTCCTCTCGCAGGGCATCGACCTGTCGCCGCATTTCTTCGGCTTGGGCATCCGTGGACTCAGCCCCGTCGCTGTCGTCTAAAATCTCTATCTTGCGAGGCGCTGCTTCAGTCGATTCTGGGGCCGCAGCCTGCGCCCGATTCACCATATCGTCGACCATGCGCTGGGCTTCCTCTGCCGTTAGCTCACCCCGCTCAACTAGCTCATCGACCAGCTTTTGGGCCTGAACTCGCAAATCGGCAAATGTGTCGGTCGCCTTCTCGCCTGCGTAGGCGGCAATGCCGACCCCCAGATAAAACGCCTTCTGAACCAGCTTGCTGAAGTCTGCCACGGTGGCCTCCCGTATTGCTGCATCCACACCATAAGGAACACTCAGCCCAACCGCCAAGGGGGATAACCGACAGCGCACTTAGGGACCACCCGACAAGACGCAGGAAAAGCAAAGCATGAGGCGATGCAGCTTTCCCTAGGCGTCTCCCAAGTGAATCTTTGCGATCGTTTGAGCGGTTGTTTGAGCGGTCGCTTTCTAAGTGAGCCGTTTAAACAACTAGCCAAGCAGACCGTTTATACATAGCGCTTCTCACTTGACTTGACTCGTTCCATGCCGTGAAAAGCTCGGCAGAGCAGCAGATCAAGCGAGGCGCAAGTTTCAGTGCAATTGAAACTTGCGAATGTTGGGCCGTTATATGTTGGGCCGTTTAAACGCCAAAAGCCCGGAGACCACGCCTATCATGAGCATCCCGTATTGCTGCTACCTTCCGGTCCTGACAAGATTTGGGCGTCATAATCGCATGGGTCCGAGCCACCCTCAATATAGCACGCCAATACAGTCTCTCCCGTCCCTGCAATCTTTTGAATCAGGACGTCTTGGGCAGATCTCGTAGGTAACCCATCAGGTTTTTAATAAAGTTAGGACTGACCGTTTCAGCCGCGCTGGACTGCGAAAACGCTGGGATCCCGGCATCGACGGTTGGGCGACTCAGGGCAACGGGGACTTCCTCCGCTAGCCCCACGAACATTAGCCGAAAGGCAATCCGACGAATAGTCTCTACGGGCTGGTTCAGCTGGTTCGCCATCTGAGTCAGCGAAGTGCTGCCGTCTGCCAGGCTCCAAATCTGCCACTCCACCTGGTTAATGCGCAGATGCGGCTGACCGCCAACTAGGCTCTTCAACCCGGACGCGGGATCGGGCAGCTTTGCGGCCAGCGCATCCCAGTCCCTCAGGGCTCGCAAACCGGGTAGCGTCACCTCAGTGGCAGGAATGCTAAGGCCGGTCATCTCTACCCTGGGTAGCGGCGCTTTGCTGTCGAAGCGGAAGCGCCCATCACTGAGCTGAAACAGATCGCATATCTGCTGAATCACCTGATGGGCAAACACCAGCTTCAGCTGCTTGGCCTGGAGTACCCCCTTAGATCGCAGAAAAAGGCCCAGGGGCATATCTGGCGGGCAGCGCCGAATGAGACGAGTAATGGTTAGAGAGGAGACATAACGCCGCCGTCGCAGCAGCCCTGCCAAACACCGGCCATCCAGCCGACTGGTCGCAGAAACCACCCGACCCTGATTGACCCAAATGAAGCAAAACCGATTGGGATCCAGCCGGGTCCTGCCGTCCTCATCGTCCTCATCGTGCGCGGCCCCCGTCTGGGGGTCACAGGCTGCTTGAATCGCCAGCAGTCCGGTCTTTTTGCCCTCTTGCAAAAACCGCATCACTTCTGGGACCGAAAACTCTGACAGAGAACCCACAATAGACATAGATCATGCACCCGAATTGGCCAGTAGGGTGTGCCAAACCGGCAGTAGCGGCAGGGGTAGCCTACCCGATTAATCGGCCTAGGCTAACTCGGCGCTGATGTACCACCAGAGCACCATCAAAAACATCCTAGATATTCTAAGGCACTTCTAGGCCACCGCCGCTTCTGGTGGCACTTCATTAACACACTGAGAGACTAAAACCAACAAAGCCTGGGCAACAGAATAGGCACTATTGGCATTTAGCGTCACCACTGGCGGTCGAGAAACCAGTCCAAAGCCTAGGGCGATCGCAATGTCATCAGGCTCCCATGCCCCTTCACAGTCGGCATGAGTAATCCCAATCGTCACCGGCACCTGTGACCGAGCCTGCATATACCGGTAGATCAGCCGCGCCTTACGAAACTCGGCAGGTCGATGGGCCGCAACCAGCAAAATGTAGGCGTGGGCCTTATCGATAAGGACGTCCCACATAAAGTCAAATCGGGACTGCCCCGGCGTGCCGTAGAGGTGCAGCGCCATCCCTGGAGAAAACTGTAGACGACCAAAATCCATCGCCACCGTTGTTTTGGGTTTCAGCTTGGCAGCATCATCAGTGGTGGCGCGATCGGTATCGACCACCTCAATTTCGCTCACGGTCCGAATGAAGGTCGACTTACCCGCCCCCACCGGCCCTGTCACCACCAGGCGCATGACTTCCATAGCGGAACTTTACAACAGGATGGCGATGATGACACACATAATCCGCCAGTTACAGGGTGCGGTCACAACATAATTTTATTCAAGGCCATGACCGCTTGCTTGATAGCCAACAGCAGCAGCCCTTCCTTGGCTGCGCGGCTGGCCAGCACCAGCAAGACCGCATCTTCATTACAGCTGGCCAAAATGCAGCGTCCATAGCCGCCGTCTACGGCGATTCGCTCAACGGTACCCCGGCTCAGTTCTTCACCAATCCGCTCACCTAGGGTCAGCATTACCGCTGACATGGCCGCAACCTGATCCTCGTCCATGCCGTTAGGCAGCACGGACACCAGCGGTAAACCATCGGGCGTCACGAGACCCGCGCCTTCAATATCACGGGTGCCACGCACCAACGCGTCCAAGATTGCTTTGACCTGATCAACATCGAGCCCCATAGGTTATCGCTGCGGCTTGGCAGTACGCCCACAAAAGACGCCTAAGAAGTGCGTCCGCCCGAAACATACAGGGTTAGAGACGGAATGACAATGCCTGTCTTGGAGAAAATAAAACTTTTCCAAAGATTCGTCTAAAGTACGTACAATTGAGATTTCAAACGCCTTACAAGATAGGCGCTAATGGGCCCAAGCCCAGTGCATGCCGCCCATCAAATCAGTAAGGGCCTGAGCGCATCAACTGTACGTCTGATTTCGAGCATCAGAATACCCTGTTTGGCAGCGTGGCTAGCCAGTACCAAAAAAACGGCGTCATCACCGCAGCTCGTCAAGATACCGAAACCCTGCTCCCCTTCAATGAAGATGCGTCCGATGTTTCCTCGACTGAGTTCTGAGCTAATTCGTTCCCCCAACGACAGCATGGCGGCCGACATTGCCGAAACCCGTTCGTCATCCATTTGGGTGGGAAGTGTCGTTGCTAGCGGTAGGCCATCGGGTGTAACGAGGGCTACGCCCTGAACATGGGTTGTATTACTGACAAACTCCTGGAGAATTCGGTTAATTCTGGCTGAGTCGATCGCCATCGGCGGCTAAATCCTGGTAAGACAAGTGGTAAATGCGCAAACAGTTGAGAGCGTAGCAAGCAGATCGCCAAAAAAAAGCGTCTGATAAAAAATATCTTCCAGAAACTTATTAGACCACCCTTGGCCCCAAATCCATAGGGGATTTTGCATGGAAACCAGAACATTTAGTCGGTTTTATCTATGACTTTAAGATTCTGAAAATTTTCTTAACGCTCTCCCTAAGTAAAAATCGCACAAAATCTATCTTCCCGCAGCATGATTCAGCCCCTTTCTCTTGGCGGGCAGCCTAGAAAGATGTCATGTCGTCGTCTCCACAACACGTCGGTAGATTTTGTGATGCTTCGCAGTTAACGATTTGACGGCTTCTAACCTGCTTTTGAGCCGCTTAGCAGGTGGCATGGGCCAGCGCTAGGCCAGCCAGCCTATGCCTATCGTCCCACAACGCCGTCCCCAGTCAGGCGCATTGCGAACACACTTTGCCAGCACACTATATAGACTATCCAGCGCACTATATGGACTATATAGATAGTCTTTATAACCCTGGGTGCAGGCCTATCTTCGGGAGCTTATCGGCGTCCGAGCACCCGGCCGACACCATCACTGCATCCGGTCAATGGTGCGGTACTGAATGGCCTCAGCCACGTGTCCCGTAGCAATATCATTCGACGCAGCTAGGTCAGCAATCGTCCGTGCCACCTTTAAGATTCGGTCAGTGGCTCTGGCAGACAGACCCAGCTTGCGCACTGCGCCCTCCAACAGTGTTCGCGTCTCGTCAGCCAAACCACACCATTGGGGTAAGTGGTGGCTTTGCATATCGGCATTGCACTGCACGGTACTGTCCGTTTGGAATCGGACCTGAGCCAGATCGCGTGCGGCTTGGACTCGCGATCGCACCGCCGATGAATCCTCTCCCTGCATCTGCTGCATCATCTCTTCCGGCTTCAGCCGGTTGACCACCACCTGGAGATCAATCCGGTCCATCAACGGGCCTGACAGCTTTGACCAGTACTGCTCACGCAGCTTAGGTGTGCAGGTGCAGGGATGGACGCTATCGCCAAAGTAGCCACAGGGACAGGGGTTCGTACTGGCAATCAGCGTGAACTGTGAGGGAAACTCGACGGACTGCCGGGTCCGGGTAATGCTGACAAAGCCGTCTTCTAGCGGCTGACGCAGAAATTCCAGCACTTTGCGGTTGAACTCGGTCAGCTCATCTAGAAACAGTACGCCACGGTGCGCCAGGGAAATCTCTCCCGGTTTAGGAAAGCTGCCCCCACCCACCAGCGATGGCCCGGAGGCCGAATGGTGGGGGCTACGAAAGGGTCTGTGGGTGACCAGACTGCCTTTCTCCTTCAGCAGTCCGGCCACGGAGTGAATCTGGGTGACCTCTAGAGCCTCCTCAAAGCTCAAATCCGGCAAGATCCCGGGCAGCCGCCGCGCCAACATGGTCTTGCCACTGCCGGGTGGCCCGATTAGGACCAGGTTGTGCCCGCCAGCAGCGGCAATTTCCAGGGCACGACGGGCCTGCACCTGGCCTTTGACATCGCGCAGGTCCAGCGGCGTCGAGCGGGACTGGTTAAGGACGGCATGGCCGTCCAGCTTGACGGGGGCATGGGAACCTGGCTGATTGAGCAGCTCCACCACTTCAGCAATGGTCTGACAGCCGTGAACGTCGAGTCCAGGGACAACGGCGGCCTCTTGAGCGTTGGCTTCGGGTAGGATTAACCCCTTCAGCCCCAGCTGTTGGGTTACGGCCGCGATCGCCATCACCCCCGACACCGCGCGAAGTGTCCCGTCCAGAGACAACTCTCCAAGTAAAAGATAGTCATCCAGCAGCGTCTGGCTCACCAGATCGGAAGCGGCCAAAACGCCCACCGCGATGGGCAAATCATAAATCGGCCCCTCCTTACGCAGGTCGGCAGGGGTTAAGTTGACCACCACCTTCCGCATCGGGAAAGGAAATCCGGCATTCTTCAAGGCGGCTTTGACGCGCTCTCGGGACTCCTGCACCGCGGTATCGGGTAGCCCCACAACCACCACACCGGGAAGCCCTCCCGAGAGATCTACCTCTACGCCCACTTTGACCGCGTCAATGCCAATCAGGGACGCACTCCAAATTCTTGCCAGCATGGCCGCCTCGAGATCTGCTCTAGCTTGCCCGTGACCGGACGACGGATAACGAATCCCGTCGTCCGCAGCAACCCCGTACTCCTGCCACTGGCATAAAAATCGCTGAGCGAACTCCGCTATACTGAGCGAAAATTTTTCTCGTCACGTTCTCCGGCTTGACCTATGCTGACCACGCCTGAACCGCCCCGCCCCCCTGCTGTAATGCGCGAGCGCCAGGTTGAGCTAGAGCGCATGCAGGATGTCCTGCTGCTATTAGAGAACCTGTTCAATCGAGAAGAAGCGACGCTACGGGTGATCGTGGACTGTCTCTACGACATCGGCGCCACCAACCTGATCAATCAGCGGGTCCGCAACCGTCCGCTCAACCGCATCATGAAGTGGATTGCCAAGTTGACAAAACCCGGATTCCAGCTCGTCGCTGTCCGCTGGTCCCGAAAGAATGCGCCTAAGCTCATTGCCGACTGGCTCCATTCCCAGGTCAGCTTTCGCCCAACCGACCCGACCTGATGCCACAGCGTAGGCCTTTCTCCAGATCGCGCACAGGTGTATCGCGCACAGGTGTTGGGCAATCATGCGACTAGAGGTCGAAGCCGCCTGATCGCTGCTAACACCTGTAACCGTTTTCAGGTCTCGTTTTATACTCTTGAAATGGCCAAAAAGGATAGATTCGCCTAGGAAACGTCAATACTCGTCAGAAGACTTCCGCAGATACGCCCTTGAGCAGAAAAATGGCCCTCAGTTAGAGTTAGGTTAACGCTTCGGTCACGCTGCTCAAGCCCCCCAGAACAGCTGCCCCTTACGCACAAAGCGCTCCGTGACTCGCAACTCAGCCCAACCTTTGTGCGGGGTGCTAGACATCTGCTGCACCGGTCTGCAAACAACGCATTGACACCCCAAACCGGCACACTGCCAAGCAGATTCAGGTTTGGCGATGCCGCCAATTATTTTGTTCCAGCCTGACCTGTCTTCTGGCGATGTGCCAAACATTCTCTTCCCAGGGGTATCGCCACCTATCTGTACTGGGTCAGATGTCTGCATTAGCCCTCCAAAATTATCCTGATTAACGCTAGAGCCTGATGACGCCACGCCAGAGCCGTTCTTCAAAAGTGTCGTTAGGTCTAGGGTGATTGGGCAGGTTTACAGTTGATCGGGCCTGTCACAGCCTTACCGTAAACCGGATTAACCGGTCTGGGGCAGCGGGCATCGCTCTCACTGGGGTCATCGTGTCGGCGTCTGGAGGCCGTTACAAACATTTTCAAACGCCTGGTATTCCAAGCGGACAGCGTCACAAGTTTCCGATTTGTCGTTCAAATCTCACCCACAATGCGCAACTTGCTTGTTCTCTCACTCTGCTCAGCTGCAGCGCTCTCGCTGTGCCGGTCAACTGCTGCGATCGCAAACCCCTCAGCGGCGGCCCTCATGCCGCTAGAACGCAGCGCATTCTCCGTTGAGCCGCAGGCCGACCCTGAAGTGGTGGCCGCTGGCATCAATGCCGAGATGGAAGCGGCCCGAGCCCCTGGGGACGATGTCATGGACCTGGCAGACGTGCCGTTGCTGCAAGATTTCGTCGACGACAAAGGTCGCGTGGCACTGCCCATCGATCTCCCATTCACCATCACGGTGACAGACTCATTCGGCGACAACGCACTGGGTATCGACTACAGCTTTTGACTTGTCCCCGCAGAGCGGCTCAAAATCTTTTAACAGATAAAAACACCTTGTCTAAACGGACTGCTTTTACCCCAGCACCCCCGTAATATAGGAGAGCTGTGCCCGTGGAGTCAGATGTGGAAGAGACCATCTTCAGCAAAATTATTCGACGAGAGATTCCTGCCGACATCGTTTACGAAGACGACCAGTGTCTGGCATTTCGAGATATCGACCCAAAAGCACCCACTCATATTCTGATTATCCCCAAGCAGCCAATTCCGAGCTTGGCAGAAGCTCGCGAAGCGGACGCCCCTTTACTGGGACATCTGCTCTATGCGGCGACTCAGGTGGCGCAGCAACAGTCCCTGAAAAAGGGATACCGCGTCGTCATCAATACGGGGCAAGACGGCGGTCAAACCGTCTTTCACCTGCATTTACACCTCTTGGGCGGGCGCGGATTAGAGTGGCCACCCGGGTAACTATTGAGAAATATTGAGAAGCCGCAAGTTTCGTTGCCAAGCTTACAGGACAATCAATATCTTCTCTAATCTTAATAGTAGGCAACCCTATCTTGAAAGCTGCGCTGACTGCTTCAGCGTTGGTTACTTTGCGCTTGGGCAGAGCCGGATTACGGCCGCCAGCAGACTTTTTGATGGGTCATAGCCCCAAGCTGGGGCTACCTGTTGTCTGACTGTTGTTAAATCGGCAATCATCACTATGACTTCTACTTTACGTACTCGGAGCCAATCCGGGCCGTGGGAGCAGTTTTGTGAGTGGATCACCAGCACCGAGAACCGCCTATATGTAGGCTGGTTCGGTGTACTGA
>CAWUKV010000221.1:0-8698 GCA_963923025.1 uncultured bacterium | reverse complement strand
GCTTCAGAAATGGTCGGAATTTCTGCATAGCGCCCCAGGCCAGACTGCACCATGGAATACAGAACGACACCCAGACCACCTAAGAAGACGACGTTAGATAGCGTATCTGTCAGTAGGCTGAGGCTGGGCGTGTTAAAGACACCGATTAGCAGACTGCATACGAAAATAATAAAGCCGATCAGAATGGCTTGAAGCGTGTTGAAGCGAATGAAGTGGCTGATACGAGGGTTGCGAACGACCAGGAAGATCAGCAGCATGAAGATGACCAGTGACCCAAAGAAGGGAATCAGGCTCTGGACGAAGACCGCTGGCAGCGCGAGTAGCTGAATGACAGTTGCGACAGGAATCAGCGGTGGAAATTGGGTGATGTAGCGGAAGAAAGCATTGCCCGAAAACACCGCATCAGACAGCGGCAGTAGGTAGGGCAGCATGGCAAAAATTCGGTCTGTGGGGGTGGCCGTACCGCGCCAGGTCATACTCAATTACTCCAAAAAGATTCGCTGTCTGCTGCTAGCATAGCGCAGCTCATAGAATAAGCGGCTGTGGGGTGGTTCTGCCCAAGCGCCGAACAATTGCTGTTACAGAGTGTCGTTTAATCGGGTTACTCGAAACCCCATTTGGCATTCGTACTGTGTAGAGAGCTGATGAGCGGATGCCTCAGGAAGATTAGATACCGAAGTACCTGAACCCTGAAGCGGACGCCCGCAGAGGAGCTGGCCTTCTTGCCAACGGGGCTGACCCTGCTGATTGGCGAGCAGGCAACCACGGCAGACGACGTCCGAGGAAATGGCCTGCTGATCCATGAGTAGGACAAACATCGCGACCCCCCTTAACGCATTGGGTTGCTGGGGACGACTACCCTGTCTGAGCTTTGTGACTTAAGCATCAGATCGATTTCGTAGGGCGCGATCGCGTCCACGATGTTGCCGTCCCTATGCCTGTCCAGCGTAACGGCTCAGCATAAAAGAGCCGTAACACATCGTACATTTCTTATCGCCAGGTTAAGAAATTTAGCCCTCTTGCAACCCGCATAAAGTTGGTCTGCGAGTCACCGAGCGCTCTGTGCTGTAAGAACAGCCATCCTCAGAGGCTCAAGCAGAGCGACCGAAGCTATCAGTTATTCAGATTTGCAACCGACTAATTGCTGGGGGATGTTCCCGAAGGTGTGCCCGAGCGCTTACGCGGTCGAGGACGACGAGACGAGCGGCGGCGGGGCGTTTCCTCCTCCGCAAAGGGACCGTCGTTGCGCATCCATACCGGACGAGACTGGTCGTAGGCCATTTGGAGCGCAGCTGCCGCAATTGTGCGCAACTCGTACTCTTCGTTCATTTGAGAAACAATCGGCAAGAACGATGCCAGTCGCTCGCTGGTCAAGGTCTCGCGGAGCTGGGACTGTAGCTTTTCTAGGTGGCGGGCCGCAATCTCAGCACGGGTGGGCACCTTGCAGAAGGTCATGTCCTGCTTCATGTGCCGCTCAATCTGACGGACCTTATACTTCTCTAGCGGCGTGACTAGGGAAACAGCCCGGCCCTCCTGTCCTGCGCGGCCCGTGCGGCCAATACGGTGAACGTAGCTGTCGTGGCTGTCGGGCAGCTCATAGTTGATGACGTGGGTGAGGTTATCCACATGAATGCCGCGAGCTGCGATATCTGTGGCGACGACCCATCGAATCTGCTGCTGCTTAAACCGAATCAGCAGCCGTTCGCGCTGGGCCTGGTTCAGATCGCCGTGGTACTCGTCAACGCTATGGCCAGCGGCCTGAAGCTGTCGGGTGAGCTCGGCGGCGGTGCGACGGGTGCGGACAAAAATAATTGCCGCTGCTGGGTCTTCCATTTCTAGGATGGGCATCAGCGCCCGAGCTTTGCTCCAGCCGCTAGGAACGACGTACACCACCTGGCTGATGCGGGTGGGGGCCGTCTTAGAATGGGCCACCTTCACCGTCACTGGCTCGTGGAGGAACTTGGCCGCCAGCTCGCGAATGGTTGGGTCCATAGTGGCCGAGAAAAAGGCCGTTTGTCGGTCTGCGGGCGCATGGTTCAAGATGTTCTCGACGTCTTGAATGAAGCCCATATTGAGCATTTCGTCAGCTTCGTCTAGCACAAGCCAGTTGAGCTGGTCGAGCACTAGGGCTTCGCGCTTTAGCAGATCAAGCACACGACCGGGGGTACCAACCACTAGCTGTGCGCCTCGGCGGAGCTGGTGAATCTGAGCACCAATGGACTGGCCCCCGTAAACTGCGGCGACTCGCAGCCGGTCGTTATTGTTGAAGGTTTCCATGGCTTGGGAAACCTGCATAGCCAGCTCACGAGTTGGCGTGAGTACCAGGGCTTGCACGGCACGCTTGCTGGGGTCAACCTGCTCCATGATGGGCAGGGAAAAGGCGGCTGTTTTGCCGGTACCCGTCTGTGCTAAACCCACCACGTCTCGACCCGACAGCAGGTGAGGAATGGCTTCGCTCTGGATTTGGGTTGGTTCTGCAAAGCCCAGGGATGTAAGGTGCTGGGCGCGTGCTTCAGATAGGCCCAAACTTGCGAAAGACAACGTCATTCAAACTCCTTAGTCGGATAAAAGCGTAGAAAGTAGAAAGATGTAAAACTGTGATGTTTGCCCTAGATTCCTGGTGGTGACCTGTTGCTAACGCACCTGCTGAGCTACCGGAGGCTCTACGGATACAGCTACTGGCGCGATCGCACCATAAAGGTCATAGGTGTCCGCTGCGTCAATATGAACTGGCACAAGCTGACCCAGTGGTGCAACCCCTTTGACGTAGACCAGCCCGTCAACATCAGGGGCAAAACGCGCGGAGCGGCCAATGCACTCTGCCGTTGCCGGGTTAATCTGCTCAATCAAAACGGGTACCGTCCTGCCAATCTCGGCCTGGTTGCGCCGGAAGGAAATCTCCTGCTGGGCGAACATCAGCGCTTCACGGCGCTGGTGTTTCACGGCTTCGGGCACTGGGTTTGGCAACTCAACAGCAGCGGTACCCGCCTCAGGGGAGAAGGTAAACACGCCGACGTGGTCGAACTGGTGGCGCTGCACAAAGGTTTTGAGGTGTTCAAAGTGGGCCTCAGTTTCGCCGGGGAAGCCGACAATAAAGGTAGTGCGCAGGACGGCATCAGGCAGTTCGGCCCGTAGCCGCTCGATGATGTCGTCGTTGACCCGACCCTGCCAGGGGCGATTCATTGCCCGCAGAATCTCAGGATGGGAATGCTGTAGGGGCAGATCCAGATAGGGCAGCGCGTTGGGCGTTTCGCGAATCGCTGCCAGGACTGCTGGCGTGAGGCCAGTGGGATAGGCGTAGTGCATGCGCACCCAGGGCACATCGACGTCACCCAGTGCTCGAATCAGCTCGGCCAGCTGCGGCTTGCCGTAGATATCGGTGCCGTAGTTGGTGGTAATCTGCGAGATCAATACCAGCTCTTGCACGCCTTCGCTAGCTAACTGGTGGGCCTCAGCGACAATGGACTCGATGGGGCGAGACCGCTGCTTTCCGCGTAGATGGGGAATGATGCAGAACGCACAGCTATAGTTACAGCCTTCGGCAATGCGGATATAGGCGACGCCCTCTGTCGTGGTGCGGTACCGGGGGACTGTTTCGTCGGCAATGTAGGTCGGTTCAGCGGATACGGCTTTGACGCGCTCGCCAGCCTCTGCCCGCTCGATGACGTTGACAATCTTGTGGTAATCGCCCGTACCCACCAGGGCCACCGCCTCAGGAATTTCGTCCAGCAGCTCAGACTGAAAGTGCTGGGCCAGACAGCCCGTAATCACAATTTTCTTGTCTGCCTCTGCCAACTCTACCAGCGTCCGCACCGATTCTTTGCGGGCTTCTTCGATGAAGCTACAGGTGTTAACGATGACGTAGTCCGCAGTGGCTTCATCGCTGTCAACGGCGTAGCCCGCCTTTACCAGCAGACCCAACATATGCTCGGTATCGACGCGGTTCTTCTCACAGCCCAAGTGAGAGATAGCGACTGAAGGCTTGTGGCTCTGGGACGTGTGGTTCGCGGAATGATGTGTCGGCTGACTCATGAGCAGGAAATGATAAGACCTATCAACGGTAGCTAATGCCCGAAGGGTATGCGATCGCTACATGAAAGGCTCAAACCTACTGCTCTCGATTTGACCTGTCACCCCCAAGGAGCTGATCAAAACGGCAGAAGTGCTGCTGTGTGTGCGCTTACAAAACAGTGACGAGGCATTTGTTGGCAGATGCCCTGCCCTACGTGCTCCATTAACGCACCATGTCAAATAGCGAAAATTGACCCAATTATTCGAAATATAACATAACTACACAATTGATGGGCTGCGTACTCCCACGGCGTTGCCGACTCGATTCTAAACAGATCGCCTTGAGCGTGTAGGCTACTAACTGATGATAGGCGGCGCAGTTAGGTGACACAGTCAAGCATGGACTCGGGCGAATTAGTGCATCTCTTTAAGACGGCTCACCCCGTCATTGGTGTGATTCATCTGCTGCCGCTACCCGGTTCCGCTCGCTGGCAGGGGAGCTTGTCCGCAGTGGTTGAGCGGGCTATTCAAGAAGCGACGGCGCTGGCGTCGGGTGGGGCAAATGCGCTGATTGTTGAAAATTTTTTTGATGTGCCCTTTGCCAAGGATCGGGTGGATCCGGCGGTGGTCAGTGCAGTCAGTTTAATTGTGGAGCGACTCCGGCACCTGGTGGCGCTGCCCATTGGGATTAATTTGCTGCGTAACGATGCCCACAGTGCGCTAGCGGTAGCCGCCTGTACGGGGGCGCAGTTTATTCGCGTCAATGTGTTGACGGGTGTAATGGCGACGGACCAAGGGCTGATTGAAGGGCAGGCGCATTCTCTCATGGGCTATCGTCGGCAGCTGGGATGTGATGTCAAAGTGTTTGCAGATGTGCTAGTGAAGCATGCGGTACCCCTGGGCACGCCCAATTTAACGACCGCAGTGCAGGAGACGCTGCATCGCGGCCTGGCCGACGGTGTGATTGTGTCTGGCTGGGCGACGGGCAGCCCGCCGCCGCAGGAGGAGTTAGCGCTAGCGAAAGCGGCAGCCGGGTCAGCGCCGGTGCTGATTGGCAGTGGTGCTACTCCGGACAATATCTCTAATCTGATTCAATCAGCTGACGGTGTGATTGTGTCTAGCTCACTGAAGCGGCGCGGGCAGATTGAGCAGCCCATCGACCCCAGCCGAGTGCGGCAGTTTGTCAGTGCTCTGCGACAGGGGCTGAGCGATCGCAAGGCTCAAGCGTAAGGCATCCCTATCCAACTCATGTCCAGCAGCGTCGCTGCTGAGCGGCAATAGTGATCGGCGCATCTACCCGAGTGGGAATTTTTTGTCTAAGATGCAGACGGACCTGATCGTCCGGTAGCTGGTTTGTTTAGCCCCGAATCGATTAGTGTTTAGATCCAATCCTTTGAAACGTCTATAACCCGAATCTGGGCCCGCGTATTTATGCCACGGCGTCTACAAGAAACCCGGCCGAACAACCCCGGGGCGCGGCCTTTTAACGGTGCGAGCGCAAGTATTGGCGAATGGGGTACTGGCTACCTCACCGCTGTAAAGGTCATGGGCGGCAGCGCCACCTGTCCGATATCTGGCTGTGATCAGGTACTTTCTAGCGTCTATGCAGACCTATTTGGCATTCCCCTCACGCTGTTTGGATGCCTGGCCTATCTGAGCATGTTGGCGCTGTCTCTGGGGCCGCTGCTAGTCAACCCAGACAAGAATAAAAAACAGCGGCAGCAGCTTGAAGATGTGACCTGGCCGCTGCTATTCATCGGCGCAACCGGCATGATGGTCTTCAGCGGCTACTTAATGTTTGTGCTGGCAACGGAGCTGAAAGCGCCCTGTATCTACTGCATTGCCTCAGCGACATTCACCGTGATTATGTTTGTGATGACGCTGCTGGGTCGCCGCTGGGAAGATCAGGGGCAGCTCATGTTTCGGGGCTTCATTGTCGGGACGCTGACGTTGGTGGCGACATTGGGCGTTTATGCAGTCTCTATTAATGGCCCTACTGCAACCGCGTCGGATGGTGCCGTGGGTCCGGTGGTGCAAAACCCGTCTGGTGAGGCTGAGCTGGCGTTGGCCCAGCACCTTACCGATACCGACGCCAAGATGTACGGTGCGTATTGGTGCCCGCACTGCTACGACCAAAAGCAGCTCTTTGGTAAGGACGCCGCGAAGGAAATTCCGTACATTGAGTGCGCGCCCGATGGTCAGAATTCTCAGACGTCTCTCTGTCAGTCTATTCCTGAGATTACTGGCTTCCCCACTTGGGAGGTCAACGGTCAGTTCCTGGCAGGCGCGCAGAGCCTGGAGACGCTGGCAACTGCGTCCCAGTACGACGGTCCTTCAGACTTCATGAACTGATTTCTAAAGGCTGGTTTACTTGGTGCCGGATTGGAAGCGATGGGTTGAGAGCTGTTCTGACAATTCTGTTTTGATCCGGTCTAGGATAGAGCGCTCATCAATTGTGGTCAGTAGGGTTGCGATCGCAGCCTTCGGTCCCCCTTCGCCCCAGCTGGCATCGTTAGCCAGGTATCGCTGCGTTACGGTGCCGATGACGTAGGTTGAAACGCCAGCGACGGCGGCTTGGGTCACGGCTACCGCAAAGTAGGGCGATAGGGTGAGTCCCCCGGTTGCTAGTGCTGAGGCTCCCAGCAGGCTTTTAAGGGAGCCGAGGCCAAAGGTAACCAGTAGGTCCGTCAGGGAGAGGCTGCCCGTTGCCACGGCAATGGTTCTGAGGAGCTTAAAGGCGGCCTGCTGGCTCATATCTAACCCGTACAGACGGGAGAGCGTGACGATCAGCGCCAGGTCAATGGCTGCACCACCTAGGGCATCAGCGACAAGGATGGGGTTGATTGCGATCGCAATGGCTTTGGTCAGCGCGGCTTTCCAAATGGCGTCTTCGGCGCTCTGCTGACGGATTTGCAGCTTGCGTTCCAGTAGCCGCTGGTTGAGGTGGTCTGCATAGAGGAGGCTGTTAAGCGCAACCAGGGCTTTGCCATCTCGTTGGAGAATATCTAGCATTTTGATCTTTAGCTCGTCGATCTGGGCGCTACCCCGCTGTCTGCGCACCTGCCGCTTGCCTTCGACCTCAACCATCTGGGCAATCAGCGGGGCTGCTGCTGCTGTCAGCACCTGTTCCGGGGGAATGCCCAAGGGCTCGGCCTGCTGCCGCAGCTTGTCAACAATTTGCTGCCGGTCATTGCCAACAAACTGATCGGCCTTGTTGAACACCAGCAGAATAGGCTTTTGGGCCTGACGCAGCTGGCTCAAGGCGTCGTACTCTAGCTGTGTCAGGTCGCCTGCCACAACAAAGAGAATTAGGTCGGCCTGCTGAGCCACCCGCTGGGCGAGCGACTGGCGTTGTTCGCCGTCAACCTCGTCAATTCCGGGCGTATCGACCAGTTCAACCCGCGATTGGCCTTCTCCTGGTAGGGTTACCTGATGGGAGCCATCCGATAGGGCTGTTGCCTGCCAGGGGGTGCTCTCAACCTGCTGGGTAACGCCGTGGAGTGGACCTGTTCTGAAGATGCATTGGCCGACTAGCGCGTTAAGCAGTGATGATTTACCTCGTCCCACCAGGCCAAAGACCGCGATGTGGATCACGGTGTCGGTCAGTTTTTGACGTAATCCTTTGAGGCTCGCCACGTCTGACTCTAGCCCTGTTCGTTCGCGGGGGGAGAGTTCTAAGCGGTTAACCAGTCGGTCTACGGCGTCGATGGCTGCTTGGTAATTGGGTTCTGCCGTGTCGTCAGTCCCATCCGGCGATATTGCCGGTGGTGTTAAAGCAGCAGACGGATCAGTGGCACGGTCGGACATGAATTCAGCAGGCATCGGTTGCAGATATTGCTAGCGCCACATATGACCATCGCCATTTACGTTAGGACACCGAGTAGGGTTATCCCATTTGGCATACAACGAAATGGCCCCATAAAAGGTTTGGGCAGCCTTTTCCTGACGGATCTGGCGGCTGCTATAGCTGTATGGTAGCTTCCTCGAAAACGAAGTCGTGCTTTAACGGCTATGCCTAATTAAGGCTGAGGTGAGAGAATATACATACCCGAACCTTTAACTAAGCCCTATGGAGTTTCAAACCTCTGCCCAAAAGGATTGCTACAACCGCATATTCCCCTGGATGACTGATTTGTTTGGGGAGTCAGCGGTGGCCTTTGAAGATGAGCCGCTATTTATCATCACAATCGGTTCGGCGGTGGCGTCAACGCGGGTGGTGCCTTGGGGTGATGACGAGGCCCTGATTACGACGCGAGCTTTTGTGGTCACCGATGTGGAGATGACGCCGGAGCTGAGTTACTACCTGCTAAGGGCGAATAACGGTATTTTCTTTGGTCGGTTCGCGTTGGATAACGAGGACGATATTGTGTTTGAGCATAGTTTGGTGGGGTCGAGTTGCGATCGCATTGAGCTGCGTCATTCGGTGACGACTGTGGTGCGGTTGGCGGACGATTATGATGATGAAATTGTGGCGCGATGGGGTGGGAAGAGGGCTTTGGATCGGTGGGCTTCGCCGCAGTAATTTTTGGGGTTAGTGGAGACATGTGGCGCTTCCTTCCCGGCTTCCTATTTCTTGGTTGATTGCGGGTAGGCGTGGTTTTCTGCGCGGGGCTTTCCTCCCCGCTCCCCGCCTATTGCGTTCGTCGAGTTGCTAAGGACAGTTCCTGGCACTGAAGTCCTTGACGCA
>CAWUKV010000220.1:0-8796 GCA_963923025.1 uncultured bacterium | reverse complement strand
TCTGCGATGCGATGGCGCACCTAGTCCTCTCCGGCCAGCTACCCCGCAGCGAAAAGCCCAGCTACATTACTGAGACGGCGAACATGAACGTCGATCAGGCGTGGACATAGGATTTTTGGGGAGGTATCAGCCATGCATGAAACTGACATGACCCAAGCCCTGATCATGACCGTGCGAGACTGGTGGGAGTCCCAGCCGGAGCGGACAGATGTGGAAAAGGTGTATCTGACGGTGGGCAAGTTCACCTGTGTAGAACCGGCCAGCCTACAGTTCGCCTTTGAGGTCCAGACCCGCAATACCTTTTTGGACAAGGCTGAGCTGGTGATTCAGGAAACGCCACTGATCGCCTTCTGCCACCCCTGTCAGCAAGAGTACTCGCCGGAGTATGGCAGTCAGTACGCCTGCCCCAGCTGTGGACACCCTATGGAAGACATCCGCTCTGGGCGAGAGCTGAAGATTGACCGGGTGGAGTGGGCTACTCAACGTCCCTCTCCCCAGGAAGAGGGATTAAGGGTGAGGGCTACAGTGCCAGCTCCCGCCAAAAACTAGCAGAGAGGAGAACCCACATGCACCAAACCTTTGACGCAGCGCTGGAGATGAACCTGCTGCATGCTAACCAAGAAGGGGCCGACCACAACCGTGCTCACTTCGACGAGTGGCAAATTACCTGCCTGAACGTGATGAGCAGCCCCGGCGCGGGCAAAACGGTGCTGCTAGAAAAAACGCTGGCAGCGCTGAAGGACCAGCTTGGCATAGCCGTGATTGAAGGGGATATGACCACTGAGCTGGACGCGGATCGGCTGCGTCAGTATGGCGTGCCTGTGTTTGCCATCAATACCGGGCGCTCTTGCCACCTCGACTCCCGCATGGTGGCGGGCGGCATTCATCAACTGCGGGAGAAGCATGACCCTGAATCAATTGACCTGGTTTTTGTCGAAAATGTGGGCAATTTGGTTTGCCCTGCTGAGTTTGAAGTGGGCGAACATGCCAAGGTTGCCCTGCTCAGCGTCACCGAGGGTGAGGACAAGCCGCTGAAGTATCCGGTGATGTTTCGCGAAGCAGATTGTTTACTGATAACAAAAACGGACCTCGCACCGTACTTAGATGTGGATATTACTCAGATCGAGGCCAACGTGCGTCAGCTCAATCCCTCGGTCACCATCATTCCGGTGTCGGCCAAAACGGGCCAAGGGCTAGATGATTGGTTTGAGTGGGTGCAGTCGGTTGTCAATCATCGGGTGTTAGCTAGTACAGCGCCTCACCCTTAGAGACCGTTCAGGCTCCCCCTGCCTGTCTCACTGAACGTCTTGTCGAACGTTTCTAAGCCAGGTATTTCGGAATTCCACAGGTACGGCATCTTACCCTCTTTAGTCTTTGCCCAAGCCCAGATTTGGGTGCGGCTATAGTTTTATCAGTCCAGGTTTTCTAACTCTTTCACATTACACGGAGCGTATTTATGCAGCGGCGTCGATTACTTCCCTGGTGTTTTGCCTTTCTTTGTAGCCTGTTTATTGCCGTTAGCTGTGGGGGTGCCACGCCCGAAGCTGACGCGCCAGAGGCCGCACCCGAGACGGCAGAGGCCCCAGCTGGTGAAACGGTTGTGATTGGCTACAGCAACTGGGCGGGCTGGTGGCCCTGGGCGATTGCGGTCGAGAAGGACCTGTTCGCTGCCAACGGTGCCAATGTCGAAATGCGGTGGTTCGATGGCTACCTGGCCTCAATGGAAGCCTTTGCGGTGGGTCAGCTTGACGGTAATTGCCAGACCTTGAACGACACCATTTCTTTTGCGGCAGATGCGGCCAACGGCGAAGTTGTTGTACTGGTCAACGACAACTCAGCGGGGAACGACAAAATTATTGTTACCGAAGACATCAACAGCCTAGAAGAGCTGAAAGGCAAGACGGTAGCCCTGGAAGAAGGCGTTGTCGATGACTTCCTCCTCACCCTAGCCCTCGAAGAAAACGGCATGTCTCGCGATGATGTCATCATCGAGAACTTGGAGACTGGTGCTGCCGCCGCCGCTTTTGCCGCAGGTAAGGTAGACGGTGTGGGGGCCTTCCCGCCTTACTGGCAGGTTGCCCTAGAGCGCGAGGGCAGCAAAGAGCTGCTCAGTTCAGCCGAGTTTCCAGGGGCCATTCCTGACCTCCTGGCCGTCAGTCAAACGCTGATTGATGAGCGTCCCGATCAGGTGCAGGCAATTGTAAATACCTGGTTTGACGTGTTGGCCTTCATGGCAGAGAACCCCGAAGAGTCCGACGAAATTATGGCGGCGCGGGCTGGCGTTACGCCCGAGGAGCTGCAAAAGTTCAAGGAAGGCACGCGCATGTTCACCCTTGAAGACAACCTAGAAGCCTTTAGTGAGGGTGAGGGTATGGAATATATGCCCTACGCCGCAGAGCGGATGAGCGACTTCATGGTGGGCGTTGGATTTATTCCTGAAGGACCAGACCTCAGCATTCTCTTTGACGACCAGTTTGTTAAGGCGTATGCAGAATCTGCCTAGGGTTAGCCGGTAAGGTATATCCAACCTGTGTGGGCGGTCATATTGACCGCCCACATCTACATCAGCATGCATCGGGCGGGCGAGATGCCTGTCTCACAGACATTATTTCTGTCGTCACACCTCCTTTGACCCCTACAACATGGTCGAAACGCCCACAAGAACCGTATCCCCCACACCCGTCCAGGACGTCGTATCCCGCAGTCTTCGGCCCACAGTATTCTGGCGGATTGCTGAAGACATTCCTCCAAAGCTGAGTCGGCCGCTGATGGTGCTATCAGTGCTGATACCGCTAATGCTGTGGTGGGCCATCTCGCACTTACCTGGCGTTAACACGACGTTTTTGCCATCGCCAGAGGCGGTAGTGGCAGCGCTAGGTAGTCTATGGGAAAAAGGTTTTTTGGCCCAAGATACCTGGAAGAGCTTTATGCGGGTATCCATTGGCTTTGCGCTGTCGGTTATCGTCGCGATTCCGCTGGGCATCAGTATGGGAGCCTTTGCCAGCATTCGATCGCTGTTTGAGCCCCTGATTGCACTGCTGCGGTATATGCCCGCACCGGCGTTTATTCCGCTTCTAATCATTTACCTGGGCTTGGATGAACCGCCCAAGATTGCGCTGATTTTCATCGGTACCGTGTTTTTTAACACGCTGATGATTATGGACTCAGTGAAGTTTGTACCGAAGGATTTGATCGAGACGACCTACACCCTAGGTGGGAGTCGAGCGCAGGTGTTGCGCTCGGTGATTGTGCCCTACGTTGTGCCAAGTCTCATTGATACGTTCCGAATCAACATCGCGTCGGGGTGGAACCTGGTGGTGGTTGCGGAGCTGGTGGCAGCAGAAGCCGGGCTGGGCAAGCGAATTTCGCTGGCACAGCGGTTTTTGCAAACAGACGAGATTTTTGCCTGTTTAATTGTGCTAGGGGTAATCGGATTTATGCTGGACTTAGGCTTCCGGTGGCTGATGCGGACCACGTGCAACTGGGCATTTGATTGATGGGAGATATCCCTGTAAAGTGTGCAGCCTTTTGCTAGGGATTTTGGGTTGTTGATCGCTTGCTGCGCACCGTCTGGATTGAGCTACTTTCTATCATGCACTTAGAAATCTCTAACCTCTACAAGCAGTTCGCTACCAAGCAGGGACCGTTGATGGCCCTAAAAGACATCAACATGCATGTCGAAACGGGAGAACTGGTCTGTGCGGTGGGGGCGTCGGGTTCGGGTAAGTCTACGCTTTTAAGACTTGTTGCTGGCCTTGACCAGCCCACGGCAGGCGAAATTACGGTGGATTATCAGCCAGTCACGGGACCCGGCGCAGACCGAGGTATGGTCTTTCAGAAATACACCCTGTACCCGTGGCAGTCGGTGCAGAAGAATGTGGAGTTTGGCCTGAAGCTGCAAGGGCTGAGCAAACAGGAACGGCGGGAGCGGGCCAGCTACTATCTGGACGTGGTGGGGCTGACGAAGTTTGCTCAGGCATTGCCAAAGGAGCTATCGGGCGGCATGAAACAGCGGGTTGCGATCTCACGTGCCCTGGCCTGTCAGCCCAAAATTCTGCTGATGGACGAACCGTTTGGTGCCCTGGACGTGCAAACCAAGGAAATCATGCAGCTGTTTCTGCTAGACCTATGGCGACGGACGGGCTGCACGATTTTGATGATCACCCACGATGTAGAAGAGGCGGTGTTTCTGTCTCAGCGGGTATATGTGATGACGGCCAGGCCAGGCACCATTCAGAAGGAAATTTTAATTGACCTGCCCAGTCCTCGCACCTACGATCTCAAGCGGAAGCCGCAGTTCTTGGCCTATAAAAACGACATCACAGACCTACTGCGTCTCCGCCCCGAACCGATTACCGCCTAGCTTTAAGGGAGTTCTTCTGTGGTACTGGCTGACCGCGTGCCCCAACCGCTGACGCGTCCCTCCTTTCCAGGCCGCTTTTTACTGACGGCGCAGCAATATACCGAGCCGGTTTGGGAGCCGGTGGAGCGGCAGCAAATCTTTCTCAAGACCTGGCAGTATGTAGGCGATGCGGCTCAGCTAGCGCCGGGGCAGGCCTGGGCGCTGACGCTGGCAGGGCGTCCGGTGGTGATCACCTGCGGGCAGGACGGGTCGCTGCGGGCGTTTTTGAATGTGTGCCCTCACCGAGCCGCGCTGCTGTGTGAGGCGGGCATTCACGCTCAGCAGCATCTGGTGTGCCCTTACCATGCCTGGACTTATAACCTGGCTGGTGGACTGGTCGGAACGCCCGCGAAGCAGCGCTTCCCTGAGGTCTTTGACCCGGCAGACTACGACTTGCAGCCCGTGCATCTAGAGACCTGGTCGGGGTTTATCTTTATCTGCTTTTCTGACGATGCACTGCCGCTGGAAGACTTTTTGGGGCGGGTGCCCCGCTACCTGGGGCAGCACCGCCAGGCAGAGACGTGGCATTTGCTGACCTTGAAGCGGGAGGTGGCCTGCAATTGGAAGAACTACCACGACAATACGCTGTGTGATTACCATGTTGCGATCGCACATCGCCACACCCTGCACCCCATCCAAGGCCCTATCAAACACTACGTTCACGAGTTCGATCGCTATGTGAACCTGTTGAAAACGCCGGTTACAGCGGCGTGGCAAGCTGAGAATGCAAGGCTGTCCGCGTTACCCGAAGCGGCCGGAACCCATTTCTTCACCTTTGGCATTTACCCCAACCTGCACCTGCTGGGTCTGCCGGATGGCACTATTATCTGGCTGCGCATCGACCCGCTTACGACACAAACCTGCCATCTGACCTTAGAAATTTACGGCGTGCCAGAACTCAGCCCGCCCCTTCCAACCCTAGAAGCTGACTTTAATGGCTTCATGGCAGAAGACATAGCCCTGACTGAAAGCGTGCAGCAGGGCTATGTCAGCGGTACCTACCAGCCTGGTCCGGTCAATCAGCTAGAGCATCGAATTGTGCATCAGCAACAGCTCATTGCCCAGGCGCTGGGCGCTGTCTAATCAGGCCCCGCTAAGATAGAAACACGCCGTCTTAACCTTTTCTATGGTCACTGCACCTGCTCGTCTACAGCCGCAGCAATGGGTCCAACTGTCTGGCATCAGCTGGGAGACTTACCAGCGACTACAAGACGAACAAGACAACCGCAACCTACGGCTGTCTTATTACAAAGGCTATCTAGACATCATGGCCCCTTCGCCCGAGCACGAATACTTCAAAAAGGTGATGGGGCGACTGGTAGAAACGCTGGCGGAAGAGCTGGTCGTTGATCTCTACCCGCTAGGCTCTATGACGCTAGACCGAGAAGATCTCGACAGCGGTTCCCAGCCAGACGAATGCTTTTACCTATCGGTTCAAAAAATTCAGATCATCAAAGGCAAAAAGCGGATTGACTTTGCTCAGGACCCAGCACCTGATCTGGTGTTAGAAATAGACATTACTCACCGGTCGAAGCATCGCAACCAGGTTTACCAAGCCCTACAGGTCCCCGAGTTTTGGCAGTTTGACGGTCAGCGCCTGAGAATGCTGGCATTGCAGAACGGTGAGTACAAAGCGGTTCAGTACAGCTTGGCCTTCCCCAAGGTCAGCGCCCAAGACATCGAGTCCTTCTTGTTACGGGCAGAAACTCAAGATTACCTACAGCTCATTCGCGACTTTAGGCAGTGGCTAGGCTCTCAGTAGTCCAATAACCCCAGCTGTCCATGCAACCTCCACCTCAAGAAAATCCCTTTGTCGGTGTCTGGCAGCGGCAGTACATTCAGATTGACAACGGCCCCGAAGAAACCCAGCAGCAGGTGCTATGGATCCAAGCCGAACGACAGTTTGCCGATGTGCGCAGCTGGCCCTACGCGGAGCCCCTAACGGCAGAGACATATATTGACTTGAACGAGAGGCTGCAGTTTGATGCTGCCCTGCTAGGTTTTGCCGGTCACTTCTCTTGGGAAATGCTAGGGCTAAGGCACGGTCGCTGCTCGTGGCAGCACCGCATTACCCTGCTACCCGGCAGCTTTGATGATGCAAGTGAATTTAGTTGGCCTGCTGTCGATACCCTGCTCGAAGCAGGCAGCTATACCGACGCCGTAGGAATCCTGCATACCTTTGAAGAGAGGTGGCAGCGGATCGAGCGATCTTCAGTTCAGGTACAGCAGAACTCTGAGCACAGCATGATTGTGCAATGTGGCGATTGGGCCAATGTGATTTGCGATCGCCGCACTGCTCTATCAAACTGGCATGAGTACGAAGCCACTTGCTGGCAGCGCGTCAACGGCTGCTGGCAGCTACAGCATGGGACCCAGGCTAGCTTGGGAGCGCCCCTGACGCTGTATCCTGACCAATTCTGCAATTGCTCCGAACACAGGACGAATCTCGCTCAGTTGAGAATTGAATGAAGCCTCCCGTAGCCTGCTATCCTGGGTCACTGATGGCCCATCGTTATAGAACGTCCCGTGCTGGATTTAAAGCAGATTCGACAAAATGCCGGTCAGGTGATGGCAGCGCTAGAAAAGCGCGGCGAGTATGACCTACAGCCCATTTTGAAACTAGACGCCCAGCAGCGCGAGCTGGGGGAAGAACGCTCTAAGCTCCAGGCCCGCAGTAATGAAATTGGTAAGGCGGTCGGTCAGCAGATTAAGGGCGGTGCGGACCCCAAGGGCTCAGAAATCCAGGCACTCAAGGACGAGGGCAACCAGGTCAAACAGCAGCTCAGTGAGCTAGAGCCCAAAGAGAAAGAGATCCTGGCGGAGATTCAAGGCATTCTGCTGACGCTGCCGAACTTGCCCAGTGACAGCACCCCTGTGGGCAAGAACGAGGAAGAAAATGTAGAGGAGCGCCGCTGGGGAGACGAATACATTCCCAAAGGTGAGAATCTCAAGGCCCATTACGAACTGGGCGAACAGCTCGGCATTATGAACTTTGAGCGGTCGGTGAAGATTGCCCAAAGCCGCTTTGTCACGCTGATTGGAGCGGGTGCCGCGCTGGAGCGGGCGCTGATTCAGTTCATGTTGGACCGGCATACCAAGTCTGGCTACACCGAGATTTTGCCGCCCGTACTGGTCAACTCCGCGTCTATGACTGGTTCTGGTCAGTTGCCTAAGTTTGCTGAGGATGGGTTTAAGTGCGATCGCGATGACCTGTGGCTTACCCCCACCGCCGAAGTTCCGCTGACCAACCTGCACCGCGACGAAATCCTCTCCGAAGATCAGCTCCCCATCCACTACTGCGCCTACACCCCCTGCTTCCGCCGCGAGGCCGGTAGCTATGGCCGAGACACCCGTGGTCTCATTCGTCTGCACCAGTTCAACAAAGTCGAGATGTACAAGTTTGTTCATCCCGATAAGTCTTTTGAGGCGCTAGAAGACCTGGTAAAAGACGCCGCCGACATTCTTGAACAGCTGAAGCTGCCCTACCGGGTGCTAGAGCTATGTACGGGCGACTTGGGCTTTTCTGCCGCCAAGACCTACGACCTGGAAGTGTGGATGCCCTCTGCCGATACCTACAGAGAGATCTCGAGCTGCTCAAACTGTGTAGACTTTCAAGCTCGCCGTGCCAACATTCGCTTTAAGACACCTGGTAAAAAAGGTACGCAGTACGTTCACACGTTGAACGGCTCGGGTCTAGCGGTGGGGCGGACAATGGCGGCATTGCTGGAGAATTATCAGCAGCCCAACGGCAGTGTGAAGGTGCCGGAGGTGCTCCAGCCGTATTTAGGCGGACGCGAGGCGCTGTAGTGGACGGACAGCCGATCACCGGATCTTGCTTGTGTGGTGAAATTGCGTTCGAAATTTCTGCAATAGAACAGTGCACCTCCCACTGCCATTGCCGGATGTGTCGCAAGTTTCACGGGGCCGCTTTTGCGACCTTCGGCATTGCTAAAACCGAGAACTTTACCTGGCTGAGGGGGAAACAGCTGCTTTCTAGCTTCAAAGCCTCAAATGGGACGACTCGGCAGTTTTGTCAGCAGTGCGGTTCTAGTCTCATCTTTAGCTCCTCGAAAGAGGACGATGAGGTTGTTGAGTTTGCGCTTGGTGTTCTCGACGCTGATGTTGACTTTGAGCCAGATGCTCATATCTATACCAACTACAAAGCCAACTGGTTCGAGATTACCGATGACCTCCCTCAGTACGGAGAGTCTAGCGAAGAGTAGGCTAAAATTCTGACTGTTCGACATTGTGTACAGACGGCTTAGATAGGACTGTGAGATGCGGCTGATTATTTTAGGTGGTCCCGGCTCCGGCAAAGGCACACAGGCGGACAAGCTAGGCCAGCAGTTTGGCATTCCGGCCATTTCGACTGGCGAAATTCTTCGGGCAGAGGT
>CAWUKV010000219.1:0-8858 GCA_963923025.1 uncultured bacterium | reverse complement strand
GCCGTCACCATCTCTCCTTAATCTTCGGTACCTTTTTTACACGCTAATCCCTAATCAGATTAGGTGGACTTATTCAACTTGCTTCCCAAGTCGTTGGTGAGCCGATTTTGCGACAAAATTCACCAGCCGAGCCGGTAGGGTGGGCACGCATATCCATATTCATGCCATGGACCAGCTACTGAGATTCAAACCCAATCACTGTTACCTCCTCGTCAGGCTTATCCAAAAATTGTTGAGCAGTAGTTTCAATCTTCTGTAGCTGCCCCAAGGCACGACTACAGGGAAAGCCATACTTAGCCTGCACGCGATCGCTAGCAATCTGCAATGACTCCCGCGACCGTCGCAAAAACTCGGTGACGGTGTAGGCCGTGCCTGCCTCAAAGTAGTCTTGTACGACTAATGACGGGGAGTAGCAGGTCTCGCGCTGGCCGTTGGGCCATTGGATTTGGAAGCGGATTTCTGGCATAGGTTTGAGAGTGGAGAAGGGGAATGGGAAAGGGGTGAACGTTGTTATCTATAGCGGGCAGAGCTGCTGATATAGCCTCATATGCTGTTCGGCTGAGGTGTGCCAGCTGTAGCGGTCTACTAAGGGTTGGCTGTTGTGAATTAGGGGCTGGGCGGTTTCGGGCTGTAAGACTTGGGCCATGGCCAGTGCGATTGCATCTACTTCTGGTTCTACCAGTAATGCCGTCTCTTGAGACAAAAATTCTGTAAACGGTTGCCGGTTAGAGGCAATCACGGGCAGTCCAGAGGCGATTGCCTCCAGCACGACTAGGCCCCAGCCCTCCTGCAAAGACGGAAATACAAAGGCATTGGCTAATCGATACAGCACTGGCAGGTCAGTATCGGAAACCACGCCCGGTAGGATCAGGGCGTCGGCTGGTAAGGACTGCGCTTCGGCCATGAACGCCTCACGGTAGTCGCGATAGTCGAATAGGGTGGCTCCGCCAGCGATGACGAGTTGGGCTTTGGGAAGGTGCGACCGCACCGCCTTAAACGCCCGCAGCAGGTTGATTGAGTTTTTTCGAGGCTCAATACCGCCAACCGTTAGAAAAATCGGACTCCCCGATAAACCCAGCTTTTCCCTCAGAGCCTCTTCTTGGCCGCTGGGCTGGGTCGAAAATCGAGCACTGACGCCGTTGATGACCCGGTGGGCTGCAACACGGTAATCTCGCTGCAGGACGTGTTGCCATAGCTCACTCACGCACAGGCACCGATTAGCCTGGTAAATTGACTTATCTTGGCAGTCGCGCAAGTAAGGGCTGCGAAAGTCTTCAATGTGGTGAACGGTTCGCACAAAGTGGGGAATATGTCCGTCCGCTTTGAACTGGGCTAGGGCATTGGCACTGAGGCAGTCTTGGGCATGGTAGACATCGAACGGGAGAGAATCGAATGGTTCTTTCGCAACAAACTGTTCTCGAAAGAACTGTACAAACTCGCCAATGCGCTGCTGTACCAGTTGGTCGGTGCCGCCTGTGCAAGGCTGAGCCGGAACCGCTGTGGCCGCAAAAGACAATGGACGGTGAAACCCACTACCGTCCTTGTCTAGGGCAAAAACGTGGGGATGGTGTCCGAGGTCTGCCAGGGCTTGAGCTAGCTCTAGGGTGTGAATGACGCTACCGCGAGGTTTGGTGGAATAGGTTAACAGTGCAATTCGTAGCGGCATGGTCAACGCTCCTGGTGAGCCATGCCAAAGCCGGTGAGGGGCTTATCCAAATCCCACAGTAGAGCGCGATCATTCTTCTGAGTCAGCCAGACCTGTGAACCGCTAGTAACCTGTCCGATGGTCTTGCAGATCAGACCGTGGGGCAGGAATAGATCGGCAACTTGCACAACGTGTTCTGGGGGGACCGCTAGCAGAAAACCGAAGCTGGGGAAGCTGGTCAGCCATTTCTCCATAGGAACGCCATCTGATTTGGGAATCTGATCTAGCGAAAGAACAGCACCGCAGCCAGAGCCCTCTGCCAGCATCATGAGCGTGCCTGCCAGTCCACCCATGCTGATGTCTTTTCCAGCATGGCACCATCCTGTTGCGGCTAGCTTGGGCAACAGGGTTAGGTGTTGGCGGAGCTGTTGTGAGTCTGCTTTAGTGGCCGCATTCCAAAAAGGGTAGTCCCCGTAGTACTGACCGTCGAGATTTACCACCATCATCAGCGCGTCCCCTGGCTGGGCGTCAAAGCTGGTGATCAGCTGCTGGGCACGACCGAGTACGGCTACGGCCAGTCCGTTGTAGGGGCTGTGGCAGTTGGTGTGCCCGCCGACGATGGGTACGCCGTAGGCACGGGCAGCAGCGGTCATGCCCGCCCACAAGGGCTCACTGACCTGGGGAGAGCGGCTCCATAGCGCGTCTACCACGGCAATAGGGGTGCCGCCCATCGCGGCAATGTCTGACAGGTTCACCATCACCGCACACCACCCGGCAAACCAAGGGGAGTCGGTCACCAGCTGCGGCCAGATACCTTCTGCCGCCAGCAATAGATAGCCGTCACCGTCCGGCACCGCCGCGCAGTCGTCTCCTAGACGAATGGGGTCCCCGCTGGTGCTGTGGACGTACTGACCGATGGCATCGGCGGCGGTTTGAATGTCGCGCTTGCCGAGAATGCTGAGGGACTGCTGTAGCGATGTGGCTAGTGCTGCCAAATCCTCCGAAAGCGCTGAGACTTGCTCTGTTACCCGTTCTGACACCGTCTCTAGGCCACCTGTGGGTTAGACAGCATCGGGCTCAACACCGGGCGGGGCTGGTCCGTAGGGGGATAAAACGCCAGGTCGGCCTCCATGAGATGGTGGGGACGACCAAGAATTTCGATTTCTTTGAGGCTCTGCCAGTGCAGGCGGGTAAAGAAGCGGACATTTTGAAGCTGGACCGTTGCCAGAAAGCGATCGCACCCCCAGGTATTGGCCGTCGTCACCGCTTTTTGAATCAGCCCCTTGCCGATGCGCCCCACCCGCCGGTAGTCGGCATGCACGCCTAGTCGCCCGCCGTACCAAAGCCGGGGTTCTTCTTCGTAGATTCTGACCACGCCAACGATCTGCTCTGGGGTTTCAGGCTGATGTGCGATCGCAACAATGGGATAGGCCGTCTTATCAAGCTCATCCTGGTCGTGGGCGTCAAACAGCCCCTGCTCGTCACAGAAAATAGCTTTTCGCAGGGCGTAATAGTCCGCCTTCTCCTGTTGGGATAGGGCTAGCTCAAAACTATAGGTTCGTTTAGCCATAGGACAAATACTAGAATTTGATCTCAAAAAAAGGTTTTGTAGGAGTCAGAAGACAGAATGTAGAAGATAGAAGTCTGAGTCGCCTCCTGTCTCCTGCCTTCTAGCTTCTCTCTTCTACCTACTCATTCTCAAACAACGACAGCGCTGAACAAGCCCCACATTTGGCGCAGCCTGCCTTGATGTCGCTGGACAACAACTTAGCCTGACGAAGCTGCTGACCAATGGTCTGGTATAGCTCGTACATGAAATCACTACTGGGGGCAGGATGGTTCGCCAGGGGCGTACCCACAATGGGAACAAACGGCACCACAAACGGATACACGCCCAGGTTGATCAGCGTCTCGCTGGTCGCCAGCAATGTCTCTTTGCTATCGCCCAGCCCAGCCAACAGGTAGGTACTCACCTGCCCTCGACCAAACACACCTACGGCAGCGGCGAACGCCCTAAAGTAATAGTCCATCGAGACCTTGGCCTTACCCGGCATAATTTTGGCGCGGACGGTGGGGTCCGCCGCCTCCAGGTGCATGCCCAGGCTATCGACGCCAGCTCGGTGCAGCCGCTCAAACCAGCGAAAATCATCCGGCGGCTCACACTGGGCCTGTAGCGGCAGGTTGACCCGTGAGCGAATGGCTTTGGCACAGTCGGTCAGGTAAGCTGCCCCTCGGTCTGTGGTGTTGGGCGTGCCCGTCGTCATAATCATGTGCTCCACCCCGTCCAGCCGGACGGCGGCTTCGGCCACTTCGGCAAGCTGCTCGGGGGTTTTCTGGGCGATGGTGCGTCCAGCCTCTAGCGACTGACCAATGGCGCAAAACTGGCAGGCTGTGCGGCGATTCTCGTACCGAATGCAGGTTTGCAGAACGGTGGTTGCTAGTACATTGTGGCTGTGCAACAGCGCAATTTTCCAGTAGGGGATGCCGTCAGCGGTCTCAAGACCGTAAAACTGAGGCTGATTGGGAAAATCTAGCGTTGCGACGGGTTCCTTGTCCTTTAACAACAGCTTCTCGCCTGTGGCCGTGGCTTGCAGCGTGTAAGGAGACTGCGCCGCCCCGTCGGTGTAGACGGGAACCATAACGGTTGTTTCACCAATGGTCACTGCCTTGTGGTCAGACGGCCCCGCACCGCCCTTCCGGCCTGAGGCCCCTAACCCATCGGAGACTAGATTGAGCCCCTGCGTTTGTAGTTCAGTAATGACCTGTTGTGCATTCATAAAAGGGGCCTGTCAACGATGGGTTTAAGAAAAGGGTTTAAGAAAATGTTTTTGAGAGTAATGGTTTAAGAATAGGCCACGGGCTCTATAGGCAGCTCTTTTGTGGGCATTTCTTTGGGGGGCACCTCTTCGGGAACAAGCGACAGCTCTGGCCGTGCGGGCATTAAAGGCTGAGGCGCAGCCCCATTGCCATTGGACGGGCCTGTTACGCTGTAGGCCGCTGCATTCATTTGAAGCTGTAGTAGATCGGGGCGGGCGTAGTGACCCACTGAATCCATCATGCGCTTGCGCTTAGTGATGAGAGAAAAATCCAGGTCAGCAATTGCCATCCCCTCACCCTCACGAATTGGGTCGCACAGGTGAACCCCCTCTGGACTAATGATGGCTGTGTAACATCCCCCACGGAGTACTTTTTGTAACCCTTCATTCGGTGCAATGGCCTCTACCTGTTCCGGCGTCAGCCAGCCCGTCGCGTTCACCACAAAACATCCCGATTCCAGCGCGTGGTGCCGCAGCGTCACTTCTGTTTGTTCAGAGAAAATATTGCCCACCATCGACCCAGGGAACTGGGCGCAGTGAATCTCTTCGTGGGCGGCCATAAGGCTGTAGCGGGCCAAGGGATTGTAATGCTCCCAGCAGGCCAGGGCACCGACTCGTCCCACTGCGGTCTCGCATACCTGTAAGCCGCTGCCATCCCCCTGTCCCCAAACCATACGCTCGTGGTAGGTCGGGGTAATCTTGCGTCGCTTGAGCAGGCAAGTGCCGTCCGCATCAAAAATGAGCTGAGTGTTGTAAAGGGAACCGCGATCGCGCTCGTTCACACCCAGCACCACCACCATCTGGTGAGTCCGAGCTGCCTGGCTCACAGCATCTGTCACCGGCCCCGGCACCACCACCGCCTCTTCGTAAAGCGTCATGTGCTCTTTCCCCATGAGTACGGGCGGCAGCACAAATGAGAAATAGGGGTAGTAGGGCACAAACGTCTCTGGAAACACCACCAACGCCGCGCCCGCCTGAGCCGCGTCGTCAATGGCAGAGAGAACTTTTTCGACCGTACCATCACAGCTATGCAGCACCGGCGATAGCTGAACAGCAGCGGCCCTTACGGTACGAGACGCCATAGGGAAATAGGATTAGACAGTAAACGTAGCTGCGAAAGAGGTTTTCTGTGGGGAGGCAGGAGATAGTAGGAAGGAGACGGAAGCTGGAACATTCAGCCGACGCTTCTCCTTTTCCCCTTCTCCTTTCTCCCCTTCCCCTTCTTACATCGTCCAAGTATCGAGAATAAACGCGCCATCCTTCCGGTGCATCAGAATAATATCCAACACATCTAGTGGATTGATCGGCGTAATGCCAGGAATCAAGGACGGCTCACCGTGGCCGTAGAGGGCCTGAAGGGCGAACCGGCAGGCATAGACCTTGCCGCCTTCTTCCATTACCTTGACCAGCTGATTGTTCATGGCTAAGTGACCGGGGAAAGCCTCATCGCCAATCTTAGGAAAACCGCGCTGTACGCCTAGCGTCACACCCGGACCGTACAGCAGCACGGAAGTCTCAAACCCTTTACGAATCAGGCGGGTGGCTTGAAGCAGGTTAACCAGACCGATGGACCCCTCAAAGGCAACGGTATGAAACGCAACCAGCGCTTTTTCACCGGGTTCAGCCTGTACGTCAGGAAAGACTTTTTCTTCGTAATCAACAAAGAAGTCACCAGCCTGATGCGCAGGAGTAGTTACTGCGGGCATGTTGAGTTACTCCCAATATGAGTTTGCTTTGCAGCTTAGGCGGTTCAGATTCTCTTTCTCGTATCTGGGGCTACAGAATAACAAAGCCTGACCGTTGAGACAGGACGATCTTTTCCTTTTTAAGAAGAGACCGATGATTGTGACAGTGACCTGTTTAAAAGTGCAGGATCGTCGACCTGCACTTTTAGCACTGTGGGCTAAGCGAACCTGTTCGTAAGGTGGGTTGGGTTGATTTGGTAAAGCTGGATACAGGCGGCGACAGGCATCGTTTTTATGGTTGAGGGGTTACTTGCGATCGCGTCCCCACGTTCAGCCACTGCCTAAGCCTATGCCGCGTCACATTTCAGTCATTATCATTGGCGGTGGTCAGGCCGGACTGTCGATGAGCTACTGCCTCAAGCAGCTCGATATCGATCATATTGTTTTTGAAAAAGAGAAAATCGCCCACTCCTGGCGCTCAAAACGGTGGGATACGTTCTGTCTGGTGACGCCCAACTGGCAGTGTACTCTCCCTGGCTATGTTTACCCCGGCAGCGACCCCGATGGGTTCATGCAGCGAGACGAGATTGTTCAATATATTGAAGACTATGCCCGCTCCTTCGATCCACCGTTGCAGGAAGGCGTTACCGTAAAGCGCGTTCGCAGAGTTGGTAACCTGTTTGAGGTGACGACCGACCAGGGCGACTATACTGCCAACCAGGTGGTTGTGGCAACTGGCGGTTACCACCATCCCAAAATTCCTCGCATGGCCGAGCGGCTGCCGTCGAACCTCAATCAGATTCATTCTTCTCAGTACAAAAATCCTGAATCTTTGCCTGATGGTGGGGTGCTGGTAGTGGGGACGGGCCAGTCGGGCTGTCAGATTGCAGAAGACCTTCACCTGGCAGGGCGGCAGGTGCACCTGTGCGTGGGTAGTGCGCCTCGCTCACCACGAATGTATCGCGGCAAAGACGTGGTGGACTGGCTCGACCAGATGGGCTACTACGACCTGTCCATTGACGAGCACCCCCAAGGCGAAGCCGTCCGGACCAAAACTAACCACTACGTCACCGGACGGGGCGGCGGACGAGAGATTGATCTGCGCCACTTTGCCCAGGAGGGCATGCAGCTTTACGGCAAGCTCAGCGGCGTGGAAGATACTTATCTAACCTTTCAGAACAACCTGAAAGAGAATCTAGATCAGGCCGATACGGTTGCCGAAAGTATTAAGAACACGATTGACAAGTACATTGCGGCGAACGGCATTGAGGCTCCGACTGAGCCACCATACCAGCCCGTGTGGGAACCTGAGCAGCCCCTACTCGAACAGAATCTTGAACAGGCCAACATTCAAACTGTAATCTGGTCTACTGGCTACCACATGGACTTTCGCTGGATCGACGTGCCCATTTTTGACGGGCGCGGCTACCCTGGCCATGACCGCGGAGTGACGGCGGCAGAGGGGCTGTACTTTTTGGGGTTGCCATGGCTCTATACCTGGGGCTCGGGCCGGTTCTCAGGCATCGCCCGCGACGCATCATATTTAGCTGACCGCATCGCCCTACGGCACCGCACCTATCGCAAGTCTCCTACCTGTGCAGTTTATGCGCCGGAGGAGCTGGCACTGGGCGGCTACATCATGGGGGTTTAGGGGCTGTATAGAAATAACGTTATGAACTGAGTCTTAGGCTTATGTGACTTTTACACAGTGTATTGTCCAAATAAGCCCCTTAACCTACGCCTGATTGTCAGAGGTGTTGGTAACACCCTGATTCCTGCGACTTGTGCAGCAATAGTTCGGGATAACTTCTATGAAGAGGGTAGTCATATACCAGAATTGCCGGTTAAGCTCGGAGACGTCGAATCTTAGCTGGCAGATCTGACATTGAATACATAGTTGAGCGGCTTAGCTTTTGGGTTGATACGGTGCATCACAGCGTTTGTTAAATTTCAGAGCAGTAATGTAGCAAGTGCTTCTGGCTGGACTGCTCAGGTGAGTTAGCGGTGAGGTGCTTCATGAAGCCTGGCTTGAATAAAGGACAGTTAGTAAAGTGGAACGACGATAGAGGGTTTGGATTTATCAAGCCCAGCGAAAGCGGCAAAGAGATTTTTCTACATATCAGCGCAATAAAGACAACAGGTCGCCGCCCAAAAGTGGGAGACATCATTTTCTACAAGTTAGGCACTCAAGCAGATGGACGAATTCGCGCTTCTGGTGCTTCAATTCAGGGTGTTATTTCTCAATCCCCGACTTCACAACAAGCGAAAACTGCTCCGAACAGGCAGAATAAGAAGAAGCGTGGGCTGCGCGAAATCATCTTTGGTATTGGAGCTTTAGTAAGCATTCTGTTGATTCAGATGCAGTGCAGTCCTAGTCGTACACCTACAACAATTTCAGGCATCTCAAAACCAGATAACCGAAACTCAGACTGTGTTGTCAAAGGGAATATTTCGATTGCTACAGGAGATAAGCTCTATCATATTCCAGGAATGGAAGACTATGATGGAACGAGAATTGATACTGCTAAGGGAGAAAGATGGTTCTGTTCGGAGTCAGAAGCGACTGCAGCGGGCTGGCGCAAAGCGCCAAGATAACACCACAATACAACAATCCCGTTGCACACTGACCGGAGCGAGTTAATCGGTAAATCCGCAAGGTTTCTGGCAGCGGGTAACGGAGGCATTATTCCGATCAAGATGCTACAAAATTAT
>CAWUKV010000218.1:0-8862 GCA_963923025.1 uncultured bacterium | reverse complement strand
GAGCTCGACCCTGATGTCGAAAAACTACGGGTTTCAACTTAGACGTGGTTTATGCACGTTTTAGTCTGTAGCCATGACTGCTCTTGGAGCTTAGGAAGCAATAAACCTGCCGTAAGACATCCGTTTTTGAAAGAGCTGATTACACTCGAATCTTTAGTTAATCAGACATGGATTCAGAGAACCCTATGATGAGATACCATCCTCTGGTGAAACTTCATTGGACGCTTACCGCGAGTTGATAGCTATTTTTATAACGAAGAGAGTTCATGGCGTACAGCCTATGACGAAAGAAGAGCTAAATAGAGGGACGTAGCGCACATCATCGAACTGTTCTGATCGTATTTGATACTTCTATTAAGTTGTCATCAGGATCTCGAACATAGACTGACTCAATCGCACCAGTTGCTCCTGTTCTCTGAACTGGACCTGCTAAAATTCCAGTTTTTTGTCTTGCAAGATGGGCAATAACTTCGTCTAGCGGTGTCTGTGTCAGGAAGCAAATGTCTGCTGAACCGTGAGTAGGATACTTTGCCTTCGGGTCAAACTCGTCATCGGTTTGGTGCAGATTAATTTTTTGATTGCCAAACTGCAGTGCCTTACGACCCTTTCCAAAGGTAATCACTGCCATGCCTAATACCCGACTGTAAAACTCACAGGTCCGATCAATGTCGCGGACTGTGAGAACGAGGTGGTCTAAACGGTCAATAACGATCATGGGAGGGCTGTG
This sequence comes from uncultured bacterium, assembly GCA_963923025.1. GTDB lineage: Bacteria > Cyanobacteriota > Cyanobacteriia > Phormidesmidales > Phormidesmidaceae > CAWUKV01. The sequence continues at coordinate 8,135 of CAWUKV010000218.1, read as the reverse complement.
GGCTAAAGAACTTGAGTTTAAGCAAAACACTCAGCAGATAGAGCCAGCTGGCTGGCAGCAGGTAACGGTAGCCCCAAGCATAGAGTACTAGCCAAGGCGGGCGATCACCTTCGGTATCGCCTTGGAGCAGCAGAATGTAGTCACCTGTGGTGTGCCAGGGGAGATCCGCTGGGTCAAGCAAGCGGTCTTCGTTAAAGACGGTCTTGTAATACGGGTAGATGCCGTGTAAAGGCTTCACTACCCAACGAGATTGAAAACCACCTGCGGTATGGACGATAGCCGTATTGGTATACAGCAGCGCCAGCCATAGCGCCAGCATAAATAATAGAACAGCTGATCGTTGAGACATGCTCTGAAGCTAGGGATGATGAACAACAATCTTGTACTAAAGACTGTTAGTTAGTGCCAATTATTCTTTGAGCATTACTGTTCTGTCAGTTTCGTCTGTAGCCCTGTACTAAAGACGCTATGAACGCTGCTTGCTAACCCTTCTTGCAGCACGGCTGTAACGCGCTGCATATCGCCGGTAATCATGGCGTGCCGGTCTAACCACAGTCCTGGAAAGACTCGGCTCTGAAAAATGCCGTTTTCTTTGGGCGCTAGGGCAACGTACTCGTCGTTGTCCAGGTAAAACCAGTCAATGCGGCGGTCAGAGACTTGCCAGACGATGTACTCTTTTACGCCATTGCGACGGTACGCCCGTAACTTGTCCCCTAGGTCAATAGTGGCTGTGCTAGCGGAGATTTCTGCTACGAGTTCTGGCGCACCAGCAATACAGCCATCTGAGTCGATAACAGATTGGCCGCCAGCAGCTTCACTGAGTCTCAAAACAACGTCAGGCTGGGGTTCGTTGTCGCGGTCTAGCCGCACAGTTGGTGTGTCGCCTAATTCCACACCGGGGGTGTTGTTTTGTAGAACCACATCCATCCTTGCAGGTTTGCATGGGGCTCGGCATGGGGCTTGAACCGTAGTGGGGAAGCCATGTAAACCACTCCTTCAATAAGAGCGGCCTGCTTGAGTTCGGGCATGGCCTGGTAGCGCCGTTCGAACTCAGTGCGGGATAGGCGATCGCCATTCTCTAACGGCGGTATCCAAGCGGTTGTCTTTGGCGTCTGCTGTGTTGAGTGTTGGGAACTGGGCGTGGTGACCATAGCGGCTACTGAAGCTGAGTCTTAGAAACAATGCGAGTCTTTTTACGGGCGCTTTCGGAGAGGTCTTTTCCGGCTTGGAGCTGGGTGGCATTTTCTTGTAGGACTGTCGCTGCGCCCTGGTCGCCCATCTGGATAGCGGTTTTAGCGGCGGACTGGAGCATGGTAACGGCCCCTTGACGGTCCCCGGCCTTGAGCTTGTTCTCGGCAATTTGGGTTTGCCGATACTTGGCCAGCGCCAAAATGTACTGCTGCACGACCGGGTCAGGGACAGGCTGGTAGGTAGGCTGGGCGACGATGTCTACGGTCAGACGCTCGGAGAGGAGGTCGGCGCGGCCTTGGGTTGGGTCGTCGTAACGGACTTGAACCGTGGCGATGGGGTGGGTGCCGGCAGCGAGCTGGTCTAAATAAACATTTGCGAGGACAACGCGGGCGGTATCCACCATCAGATCGCCGAGACGGACGACGGCTTCATTGCCGCTTTTCTGCACGTCTAGCTCAATGGTCTCGGGTTGGACCTGGGCAATGGGCTTGAGTTCAGCTAACCGGACACCCGGCTGCAGGGTGAGCTGTAGGTGAGCGTTGGTGAGGCCAACAGATTGTACGCGGTCAAATAGAGTCGTGAAAGCAGCGACGGCGCTTTCAGGTCGCTGAATGTAGGTAAGACTACCGCCACCTGCGTCGGCAATTTGCTCGAGTACATCCTGGTTCCAGTGGTCACCGAAGCCCAGGCTGCTGACCGTGATGCCGTAGTCGGCAGCAAGCTTGGCAATTTTTAGGCAGCGATCGTTATCGCCGTGCTCGTTCTCGCCATCGGTGAGGAGAAAAATTTGCGAGACGGTGTCGTCGGTTTTGCCCTTGGCGACAGCTTCGATGCCGTACTTGAGCCCTTCGTCGATGGCAGTGCCGCCGCCAGCGCGTAGGGTGGCAACCTTATTTTTAACGGCCTCAGGATCGCTGGCCAGCTGATTGTCGATGAAGACCTCGGCGCGGTGGTCAAAGGTGACGACGGAAATGCGATCGCTAGGCGAAAGACGGCCCACAATCTCGCCCACAGCGGCCTTGACCGTTTCCAATGCTCTGCCGCCCATTGAGCCGCTCCGGTCTAGCACCAGACACAGGTTGACCGAGGCGCTACCGCCACCATCGGGTAGGGCGGACAGGGCTATGGCAAGCTGCCGCTGACTACTCGGCTGTGCGGTATCCAATCCTGGGTCACTCAGTCGCCAATCTACGCTTACCCGCATGGTTTATTCCTCCCGTTCATCGTCTGCACCCATTCCAGCCGCTACAGCGTCACTGCTTCAAATTTCGGATCAAAAGTCAGTCAAAGTTTGCACTTATTCGCAGTTGACTAGCGGCAAACCTCCGGTGAGGTTATCCCCCCTGCCGTGTTGGCCGCAAGCCTGTTCAGAGCGGGTTACACTAACTAGACAGCGTAAACCAGCAGGCTTATGAGTTCGAACATTAAGGCCGTTCAGGCCCCGTACTACGGCGATGCGTCGTTCCGCACGCCGCCGCCGGACCTCCAATCCCTTCTATTAAAAGAGCGTATTGTCTATCTCGGCACGCCGCTGGTCTCTTCGGACGATTTTAAGCGTCAGCTTGGGATGGATGTGACCCGGCTGATTCTGGCGCAGTTGCTTTATCTAGAATTTGACGATCCGGATAAGCCCATTTACTTCTACATCAACTCAACAGGGACCTCTTGGTATACCGGCGATGCGCTGGGCTTCGAGACAGAAGCCTTCGCCATCTGCGACACCATGCGCTACATTCGTCCGCCTGTTCACACCATTTGCATTGGTCAGGCCATGGGTACTGCGTCGATGATTTTGTCTTCGGGGACTAAGGGTTTCCGTGCCAGCCTACCTAACGCCACCATTGTGCTGAACCAGCCTCGCACAGGCGCACAGGGGCAGGCGACAGATATTCAAATTCGTGCCAAAGAAGTTCTGGCAAACCGCGCCGCCACGATGGACATCCTGTCTCACACCACGGGGCAGCCCGTCGAAAAGCTAGAGCGTGACACCGACCGCATGTTCTACTTAACGCCTGAAGAGGCTAAGGACTACGGTTTAATTGACCGGGTGCTGGCCAGTACCCAGGAACTGCCAACTCCGATTCCCGCTGGGATTAGCTAGCTATGCCGCCCATTCGCGTTCCTTACAACTTGCCCGGCAGCCGTCAATGGTCCTGGGTCAACATCTACACCCGCATGAGCCAGGAGCGGATTCTGTTTTTGAATCAGCCCCTGACTGACGGGGTAGCTAACTCGCTGATTTCGGCTCTGCTGTACCTGGACTCTGAAGATGCGGGCAAGCCGATTTATCTGTACATCAACTCCCTAGGTGATCCAGTCATGGCAGGCGTCGCTTCGGGGACAGCGGGCATGATGTCCGTTGTCGCGGGGCTGGCCGTTTACGACACCATGCGCCATATCAAGTCTGAGGTCACCACCATCTGTATGGGGCAGGCAGTTGGCATGTCCGCCGTACTCCTTTCCTGTGGGACCAAAGGCAAGCGTGCTTCCCTACCCCACGCCGAGATTGCGCTGATGCATCCCTACAGTGGCTCTCAGGGACAGGCCAGTGACATTCAGCTCAGTGCGCAGGAAGTACTGAAAAAGCAGTCTCTTGTTCTAGATATTCTCTCGGAGACGACTGGCCAAGACCGCGACAAAATTGCCAAAGACATGGACCGGACCCGGTATCTCACCCCTGAGCAGGCGAAGGACTACGGGATTATTGACCGAGTCATCGAACAGCCGGCTAACCAGTAACTCCAACCATCAATACCCTGACCCCTTAGACCCTAACTATTTAGACCTATGCCTATCGGAACTCCTAGCGTCCCCTACCGCCTTCCTGGCAGTACCTACGAGCAGTGGATCAGCATCTACGAGCGACTGTTCCGCGAGCGCATTATCTTCCTAACCGAAGAAGTGACAGACGGTATCGCCAACGCCATTGTGGCTTACATGCTGTATTTGGATTCTGACGACCCAACCAAGCCGATCTACCTGTATATCAACTCTCCTGGCGGCTCAGTTACCGCAGGCATGGCGATCTACGACACAATGCAGTACATCAAGTCTGAAGTGGTGACCATCTGCGTTGGCCTCGCGGCATCGATGGGCTCCTTCCTGCTGTCTGCGGGTTCCAAGGGCAAGCGGCTAGCGCTGCCTCACTCGCGGATCATGATTCACCAGCCTTTGGGCGGTGTGGGACGTCGTCAGGCCACTGATATCGAGATTGAGGCCAACCACATTATTGCTACGAAGCGTCGGCTCAACGACCTACTGGCCCATCACTCGGGGCAGACCGTGGAGCAGATTGAGAAAGACACGGACCGGGACAACTTTATGTCTGCGGCTGAGGCGGTTGAGTATGGTCTGATTGACCGGGTGATTGAGGAACGGGTCCCGGCGAACAACTAACGCCTTGCTTACTGACACAACTCACTCGTACTGAGTGCTTTAAATCACGCGCTAGGGGCTAACGAATCAGCTTCTAGCGCGTTTTTACGTCACCTTGCGGAGATAAGCTTTAGGCCATCATGGGATTACTAATGACAACACAGTAAGGGTGTTTCAGTAAGACTAATGATATATCGACCGACGGCTTGGAAAGAAACGCTGAGTGAGCTATTTGTCCGTGTGATGACCAGTGGCGAAGTGACGGTGGGCGATCGCACCCTGCTTCAAGATATTCTCCTCAACAACGATCTTCCAGAAGAAGCTCGCCTCTCCATCGACCGCATTCTTCAGGGCATTCGCCGCGGTCGAATTGAGCTGGCTGGTTAGCCTTAATGCGGCTATCAGATAGCCATGCTGGGAACTTAAGGAACTGGATATAATCACTGGCAACTAGCGATACTTTTATTTGCCCTGTGGTTACCACCGCTCAACAGCAGCAGCGCATGGCCGATGCTTATTATCAGCTCACAGCGCGCCAACAATCCATTGTCCAAACCTTTGCTTTGCTGTACGAGCCGACCAGTCGGGCTCAGGCTTTCGTCTGTTGGAAGGCGGCAAAGCTCACCGAAGATGATTTAGATATTCAGCCCTTAGACAACAAGCAGTTCAGCTACCAGATCAAGAAGCTGCTGGATCAGGGGCTGCTGCTGCAGGAACGGGGGCAGGGCGTAGAATGCGCTGAGCTGCTAGAGGACATTGCGGTCCGCGATGCTCTTAAGATGGGGACGTTTGAACCACTGGCGGACGCGATCGCAAAGCAAATCCCCGTCTACCGACGCTACGGCAAAAGCGGCCCCCGCGAGTTCCGCCAAGGATCTCTGTTTGTCCGAGAACTGCGAATTGCCATCTACCGGCAGGACCAGCAAGAGATTGACGCGTTATTCGAAGATCTAGAGCGGTCCTACTGGTTCATGGACCGGCCCAGGTTTGAGCACGTTTTTTGGCTGTGCCTGACCAACCCCTTCGATGCCGAATGGGTCCACAGCTTAGAGCCAGAACTCCAGGAAGAGGGCCTGAGCTTAATTTTCAAGCATTCTATTAGAGAGAGCGTCCCGGCAGATGAGGCATTCGACTTTCTAGAGGGGCTGTACGAGGCGGACGAGACGAGCCCGAATTTAGATGTCCTGTACGTCGAGCAGCTTTGGCTGCGGGGGCACATTCAAGAAGCGGCAGCGGCGGCGGAAAAGCTGTCAGGGGTCGATGCCGCCCGGTTAGGGGCAATACGGGGTGCGATCGCATGGCTCCAAAACGACCGAGACGCGGCCCTCACCCACTACCGACAGGGGCTCAAAGCCGCGGGCAAATCTCAAGCGGCCCAGGCCACCTGGTTTGAGCAGCCCGCTACGGTCCTTTATTTGCTGACGCTCCTTCAGGGGAGCCCCGCAGACTGGGCAGAACTCAATCAACACCTGACGCTGATTCGCAAGCAGAATGACCATTGGCTGCTAGTCGGGGCTTCGCTGCTGTCCATCGTGCTAGAAGTCGAGCAGGGCCAGCAAAACCCATCTGGGTTGGAATCGGTATACCAAACGATTGGGGAGAAGGGACTTGCTGCCCTGCCCGAAATCTACGGCTACTACTGGCTAGATATCGACGGCAATGATCGCTGGCTACCTGGTGAACTGGGACGCCTCTACCAGTCGGCTTCTCAGGCCGGTTATGCCTGGGTTGCTATGGAGATTGCTGCGCTGGCAAGCCAGTTTGAGTCAGCTGATGCTCACGCCGATATCTTGGCCGATGCTGATATCTCGCCCAGTGCTCTCTATACCGAGATTGCCGCGGCCCTGCGGACTGAGACTAACAGCCCGCCGATTATCGACATTGTTGAGCGCAAAGAGGTCTGGGAACGCTCGCTAGAGGCGCTGACAAGACTCACCGAGACTGCTGATGCTGGCTCAACTCCGGCGTACCGACTAGCTTGGCGGCTGCGGTTTAAGTCAATGGAAGACTGGGAACTGACGCCGCTAGAGCAAAAGCGCAGCGCCCGAGGCGGTTGGAGCAAGGGAAAAGCCGTTGCCCTGCGACGACTCCAATCTGCCAGCCAGATGCCAACCTACTTGACCACTCAGGACAAGGCCGTCTGTGCCGCTTTGGAGGTGTCCTACGAGTCTGACTATTACTATCGGTCACCGAGGGGGACCTATGGGTTTTGCGATCGCGCCCTGCTAGCCCTGGTCGAGCATCCCCTTGTGTTCCGGGCTGACACGAATACAAAAGTCGAAGTCGTCAGCGGCGAACCCGAACTGCTGGTCAAGCGCCTGAGTGAAGACCGGCTGCGGCTTGAACTGTCGCCATCGTTGACCACCGACGGCGACGTTATCGCTTGGAAAGAAACTCCCACCCGCCTCAAGGTCGTTCACGTCACCGATCAGCATCACCGCATTGGGCAACTGCTGGGACCCAAGAATCAGCTCGAAGTGCCTGCCCAGGCGCAAGAGCGGGTACTTAAGGCAATTTCGTCAATTTCTACCCTGGTTACCGTCCAGTCTGACATTGGCGGCGGCGTTGCCGCAGAAGAAGTGCCCTCAGACCCCACTCCCCACATACATCTGCTGCCCGCAGGCTCAGGGCTCAAGGTCTCTTTGCTGGCGCAGCCCTTTGGTGGTACCGGCGGCAGCTACTACCCACCGGGTCAGGGTGGCGAAACCGTCATTGCTGAAATTGATGGCAAGCGGCTGCAAACCCAGCGCGACTTAGTTGCCGAGAAGCGTCAGGCCAAGGCGGTCAAAAAAGCCTGTCCTGTTTTGACCGAGAACAAGCCCAAAGACGGCGAATGGCTTCTGGAAGAGACGACGGACTGCTTGGACCTGCTGCTCCAGCTGCAGAATTTGGGTGATGCGGTCAAAATTGAGTGGCCCCAAGGAGAGAAATACAAAGTCTCGCGCCAGATTGGCCTTAGTGACTTTCAGTTCAACATTCGCCGCCAGCAGGACTGGTTTGCCGCTAGCGGACAGGTTCAAGTCAGCGAAGGGGAAGTGCTAGACGTACGACAGCTGATGGCGCTGCTTGACAACGCGCCAGGGCAGTTTGTTCCGTTGTCTGACGGGCAGTTTCTTGCCCTGACCGACGAGTTTCGCCAGCGCCTGCAAAGCCTCCGTCGCCTGTCAGAATCCACCAGTAAAGGGCTCCGTATTAATCGGCTTGCAGCCCTGGCAATGGACGAGCTGACCGAAGACATGGCCCAGCTCAAGGTGGACAAAGCCTGGAAAGACCATCTCAAGCAGATTGAAGCGGCCCGGTCCATTGAGCCCCAGGTTCCCGATACGCTTCAGGCCGAGCTGCGCGACTATCAGGTCGCGGGCTATACATGGCTAGCCCGACTGGCAAACTGGGGCGTCGGGGCTTGCCTGGCCGATGATATGGGTCTAGGCAAAACGCTGCAATCCATCGCCCTGATTCTCAGTCGCTGCGATACAGGCCCGACGCTGGTGATTGCGCCGACTTCTGTGGCTATGAACTGGCTGAGCGAGCTGGCCCGCTTTGCCCCTAGCCTGACGCCCCATACCTTC
>CAWUKV010000217.1:0-8870 GCA_963923025.1 uncultured bacterium | reverse complement strand
GGCGGGCATGGTAGAACATTGCGACTTTGTTCAACAGGCCACTGTAAAAACAGAAAATGGACATCTACGGCCGGATATGGTGGTGCAACTGCCGTTTCAGCGCAATCTTGTTGTCGATGCTAAAGCGCCGCTGTCAGCCTACCTAGAGTCTTTGGATAGTTCTGATGATCAAATACGACAGGCAAAACTGAAGGATCATGCCCGTCATATTCGCAATCATATTAGTCAGCTCAGCACCAAAGCCTATTGGGATCAGTTTCAGCCCAGTCCAGAATTTGTCGTGCTGTTTCTGCCGGGAGAGATTTTCTTCAGTGCTGCGCTTGAGCAAGATCCGGGGCTGATCGAAGCCGGTATCCAGCAGCGGGTGATTCTGGCGACGCCAACAACGCTGATTGCCCTGCTCAAGGCCGTGGCCTACGGCTGGCAGCAGGAGCGCGTTACCGAAAATGCTCAAAAGATTAGCGATCTCGGAAAAGAGCTTTACGACCGCATTCGTACCTTTACCGGCCATCTAACCAAGCTGCGGCGCGGGCTTGACACCAGCGTTGAGCACTTTAACAAAGCGGTGGGTTCGCTTGAAAGTCGGGTGCTGGTCAGCGCCCGCAAGTTTAAAGAGCTGGGGGCAGCCACTGGGGATGAGGTGGGCCAGCTCGACCGCATTGATCAGACCCCGCGTCCGCTTCAGGCGGTACTGCCGTCGGGGAGTACCACTGTCCCAGCGGCGGACGCCAATCTAGAAGAATCGGCCTAGGATTGGGCGATAGTCCGTACCCCAACTCTCGCATGTCTGCTTACCCCCGCACACCAGACGGTCGCTATTTTGTGGTGAGGGGGCAGCTCTGGCGCTGTACCAATCCCCATCTAGATGAGGCCGAGCGGCAGGCTCAGGTCAAAGCCCTGATGACGGCACGGCGGGCGGTGAAGGCGGCGAAGCGAACAGGGGACGAAACGGCGCTAAAAGAGGCGCGATCGCAGGTTCACACATCAAAAATCGCCTTGGGCGAACGCGGGCCAGCCTGGTGGACGGACGGAGCCCCTGACTACAATCAAAAGCAGGTTAAAAACACGCCCTACTGGGACTGGTATGAAACACTGCCTCTGGACGATACTTAGACAGTCTAAAAGGGCTGAGTAAGCGGCCAGAAACCTTAAGAGGACTTATGCGTGACGGCTGGGCACGAAAGTTAGGACGCTACCTGGTCCTGGGATTGCTGGTGTGTTGCCTGGGACTTATAGAACCCACGCACGCTCAGGTAGACTTTGCCACCGACGTTCTACCGGCGTTAAGAGTACTCTCCCCACAGCCCAAACGGGCCTTACCGGCAGCTACGGCCACGGTTTGGTTAGACGGCTATCCGCTATTTCCGGTGGCTGATTCAGAAGCAGTATCTGCCCACGACCGTGCCCGCACCATCGAAGCCCAACTGCGTCAGACGGTTCAGGGTATGCGGTTCCAGGCCAATGAACGGGTTGATGCCCAAACTACAGATGCCCCAGCTGAGGACGCATCACCCCAGCCGTCCGCGCTTGCCCGTAAAGAATTTGACAGGGCTACTAACCAGCCGGTGATCTACCTGGGTGATGTCTTTTTAATGACCGTGACCAGCGCTGATGTGGCGCTGGGTAGTACCCTATCCGCAGACATTCGGGCCGAAACGCTAACGGATATCTTAAATGCGGCGTTGGTACGCTACCAACGTGAACGTCAGCCCGATTTCTTGCAGCAACGGCTAGGCTGGGCTGCGGGTGTGCTACTGCTGGTTGGTATTTTTAGCCTGCTGTTACAGCAGCTGCGACGATGGCTACGACGGCAGGCCAGAACGGTTGCTCCCGATCCGCCTGTTCTAGACATGCGCGATCGCGTCTCACGACGGCAGGCGCAAGGACTCCAGGAGTTGGCTAAAAGCAGTTTCTGGGTTGGCGCATCCGTCATCTGGACGGTAGCGCTGTTGACCTTGCTATGGCTGTTTCCCTACTCGCGATCGCTGATTCGTCCTCTGCTGTTGGTGCTGCGGGTGCCGCTCATCATTGCGCTGACGGTGCTGATTGTCTACGGCCTGATTCGATGCGGCAACCTGCTTTTAGACCGAGTCTTTTTAGCCCTGCACGACCAGCCGCTGCTACAAACTAGCCAACCGCAGCGGCTCAGCCTGCGATTTTCTACCGTTTCCCAGGTTAGTAAAAGTCTGCTGGCAACCCTGATTGTTGTCATTGGTTTTCTCTCACTGCTGGCTGCGCTTGGGTTAGATCTCGGCCCGTTGCTGGCCGGTGCTGGCATTGTCGGCCTAGCCATCTCCCTGGCATCCCAAAGCCTGCTTAAAGACATCATCAACGGGTTCCTAATTTTGCTGGAAGACCAGTACGGCGTGGGCGATGTGATTGAGGTGGATGGGGTGGCAGGCATGGTCGAAGTGATGAACCTGCGCATCACTCAGCTCCGCAATGAAGAGGGTCGACTGATCACGGTTCCGAATGGCCAGATTGGCATGGTTCAGAATCTATCAAAGGAATGGTCTCGGGCAGATTTGACTATTCCTGTCGCGCTTCAGGCTGACCTTCAAAAAGCGCTAAAGCTCATTGATCAAGTTGCCTTAGAGCTGCAAGCCGATGCCGATTGGCAGGCGTTAATTTTAGAACCGCCGCTGCTCTTGGGCGTGGACCAGTTGGACTATAGTGGTGCGCTAGTTCGACTGTGGATCAAAACTGCGCCGCTACGCCAGTGGGAGGTTGCCCGAGAATACCGCCGCCGGATCAAGCTGGCGTTTGATGCCGCAGAAATCGCCTTAGCCGTTCCCAATCAAGCTATTCAAATTACCGCCCTCTCTTCAGAATTTGCGGTCGAGGCAGACTCCCACAGCGTCTTTTCGAACCGGGGGGTCCAACCTAAAACTTCGCAGTAAAATGGCGGCAGTCTGTCGTAGAGGCACGCAGTACATATGGGTAAAAAGCGCGGACTCAAATGGGTTAAACAAACGCTAGAACTCAAGGACGACCATCGTTGGCAGTCTCAAGAAGGCTACAAAGTCTTTGTTGCAGGTCGTGGGGCTGTACGGTTCGACGTTCCCAAAGATTGGAAGTTTGAGCCCCAGGAAAAGTCCTTTCGCTTCATGGACACCGATCCCCCAGACAATGATTGCAATCTAGAGGTGTCCTACAACAAGCTGCCACCCGAGGCAGACTTCAGCGACTTTCCGCTGCTGGGCATTTTGAACAAGATTATGAAGGACGATGACCGCAACGTCATTGACATTACCAAACCCGTCAAGCTCAAGCGGCAAACGGCAAAAATTGTCTGGGGACAGCTCAAATTCATCGATTCTGACGAGGACCGTGAGGCATACTCCAGAATTTGCATTGGCTTGGGCTCCGGCATCCAGTGCCTAATCACCTTTGACTACTGGGTAGACGATGCCGAGCAGATGGAGCCGGTCTGGGATGCGGTGCTTAATTCCCTAACGCTGGGGCTCTATATTCGCGATCCGCGCACGGGGCTGGCGTTCCCTGACTAAGGGAGCGCGGCTAGCAAGCCCTAGGGCAGGAGGCAGGCAAAAATGCTGACCGATGCGATCACCAGCCCCAGCCCCAGTAGGCGGTTGAGCCCCATGGACCGGCGATAGTGCCGCAGCGGTCTGCTGTGCTGCAGGCCGCTTGGCGATGAGACCTCCGTTACCGTATTTGAACGGGTGCCTGTATTGGCGCCAATGGGTAAATTTGGGCTGGTCGAATCAAACGTCTGCCACAAATAGGAGGCGTCACTAGAAGAGGACCCAGAAGATACCGATGACGGGTAAGCAAAGGCGTCGCCGGGGGCAAACTTGCGGTCGGGTTTGAGCAGCGCGTCGATTTCGATATCGGTCCAGCCGTGGGCTGCGAGGACGGTTGCAGCTTCTGGCTTGGCTCCGGGTCGCCGCTCCTCAGCTAAAGACGGGTCACTAACTAGAAAGAAGAGTGAATGAGCCCCCAAGCTACGAAATGCCTCTTCGGATAGTGGAAACTGTAGGATGCCGTTGATGTCGTTGGGTCGCCAGCCTGCTCGCAGAAGTACCCTGGCAGCATCAATCTCTGTTTTGAAGAGGGGATGGGGCATTAATCTCGGAGCTAGGAAATCTTGGAGCTAGGACTGCCGCTAGCCTACATTGCGCTGACAGTATCATTCACCGATGTAATAATTGATACTTCTTAAGCAAATACACAGAGACTTTAAACTTTTGTCAAATCTCGATGGGATGACGCTCTGCCGCTGACGGTCGCCTCGATTGAGTGAGTGTTGTCGCATCAACGGGCTCGGGGTCGATCAGGAAACCTGGAGCGAGCTAATGAAGCTCTCTCTGTATCAAGGCTCTACCCCAGCGCGCTGCCCGCAGATTTTCCATTTTTTCTCGCCAGAAGTACTGAAAGTGTCGCCTGGCGAACGGTTTATATTCAGTCTTCGCGCTGATTCTGTTCTTAATGTGAATTGGTTAGCGTAGGGCCAAGATGTAGTTGTTTTGATGAGCGTGAGTTAGCAAATGTGGTATCAACAGCAAACGGCCCGGCTAGCCTATCGTCATGGCTGCACCTATGCCCGTCAAGAAAAACACGACCGGGCGATTGCCACTTTTACCCGAGCCCTAGCGCACCACCCTCAGCCAGCGCTGGTTCACACGGGCCGTGGGCTGAGCTACTGGAAGCAGGGCAATACTGCATCCGCCCAGGCCGACTTTGATTGCGCGATCGCGCTGGACCCCAAGCAATCAACCGCCTACGGTAACCGAGGCTTATTGCGCTACGAAACTGGAGACGAAGCCGGAGCCCTGGCAGACTGGGAGATCGCCCTGCGCTACGCCCCCAACTACGCAGAGGTTTACTACAATCGGGCGCTGCTGCGCGTTGCTCGTCAAGATTATGACCGCGCGCTGGTGGACCTCAACCAGGCGCTGGTGCTAAGCCCCAACCTAGCCGAAGCCTACTTCCATCGCGGCAACCTGCACGAGCAGATGGGTAACTTGGCGTTGGCGCTCAACGACTGGAATCTTGCGGCCTGTAACGACCTTTCCTTTGATGAAACCAAGGCCAAGCTGTTGGCCCATCAAGAAAGCAACGCTCTACCCGGCATCACCCAATCGCTGCAGGCGGTACTGGCCGAACGGCAGCTAATTGTGCAGGTGCAGGCTAACGACTATTGCCTGGATATCACCCTTCATCGTGAGGTGGGTGTCGGCGTCAGCTACTATGGGCTGCCTGATGTGATTCGCGACTGTTTGGTCCCTTTAGAGTTGGACGACTTTACCCGGTTCCGGCTGGTGGGCTACGTTGGCGACATTAAGCGACCCGAGTGGGACCAGTCCTACGAATTGTACAAAGGGCAGCCTTGCCCCCCTAGCAACTGGCAAGGTGCCCTATCCGCCTTTGTCACCTGTCCGCCCTTCGGCATTACAGCGCTGATTTATGCCGCGCAGGTCAAGAACTTTTACAAGCGTGGCTACTACCCCGACGCACTGCGGGCCTCTAAGACTGTGTCTCGTCTGTCGCGGGTTGGGGCAGGTATTCTCTGTGGTTTAGCCGTTATCCCCCTGAGCTACACCGCCTACACCTCCCTGCAGTCTGAGCCCATGCCGCCCCAGCGCACCGCCCGGTCTATCGATGCCCCAGCTCCTGAATCGACCCCTCCCGTAGAGCGGCTTTAGGTCAACACGATGGGATTCACCCTCAAAAACCGATAGCGTCCCCTGTAAAAATCCATCATGCTGCTGACAGCGTGATCGATTTTTATCGTGAACCCATTCAGTCCTATTCAGTTCTGCGAGCTGACGATTGCTGACCACCCGGCAGTGGTCACCCTCTTGTCCGAGACGCCGGGGGTGACCCTGCGAGAGGCCGACAACTACGAACGGACTCAAGCCTATCTAGGACGTAATCCAGGGCTGAGCTTTCTAGCTCGGACAGCATCGGGTGAGGTGGTTGGCATGGTGATGTGTGGCCATGACGGGCGGCGAGGGTACCTGCAACACCTGTTAGTTAAACCGGCTTACCGGGGGCAGGGCATTGCCAAGGCACTGGTGCAGCGCTGTTTAGATCAGCTGGAGACGCTGGGGATTCTCAAGAGTCACATTTTTATTCGTCAGGAGAACCAGACTGGAGAAGCCTTCTGGCAGCATCAGGGCTGGTATGAGCGAGACGATGTCAAAATGTATTCGTTCAACCGCTCATCTGATCCAAATATCTGATGACCGAATACTCGATCAAAGATGGAAACGTCTAACTCTCAGCAGCCATCCGTCACCCCTCCCCCTATCGACGCGATCGCGGCAACTTTTGCAGCTTTAGGCCAGCCTTCGCGCTTGCGCATTGTCCGGTTGCTGCTGTCGGCCTACCCCAAGGGTCTCCCTGCTGGAGAAATTCAAAAGGAGCTGAACATTTCGGGGTCAACGCTCTCCCACCATCTCGACAAGCTGCGCCAGGTGAACGTATTGACTGCCGAAAAAGACCGCCAGTGGATTTGGTACGCTGTGCGGTCAGAGACACTAAAGTCGTTGATCGATTTTTTGTTTGAAGAATGCTGTACCCGTAATCAGGTGGTTGCTTTAGACGAGCTGGATGGAGCAGGTATGGAGCCAGACGGTTAGTTTCGTCGCCTCACATCGATACATGCTTGGGGTGAGTCGCAATGCGGTGCAGCCAGGCTTGAATGGCGGGAAATTGGTCTAGGTCAAAGCCCCCCTCTTGGGCGACGTGGGTGTAGGCATACAGCGAAATATCCGCGATGGTGAAGGTGTCTCCAACCAAGTAGGGCTGCTGGGTCAGAGTCTGCTCCATCACAGTCAGCGCTTTGTTGCCTCCGCTTTGCTTGGCTTCGTACTCCTGCCGTCGTTCTTCTGGCAGTCCCAGATATTTGGCGATGAATCGGGCCACGGCGATGTATGGCTCGTGACTGTACTGCTCAAAGAACTGCCAGCTCAGAACTCTTGCTCGGGTCAGCGGGTCACTGGGGAGATAGGGGGTGTCGTGGGCCAAGTAGTTCAAAATGGCGTTGGATTCGCTCAGGCACTCTCCGTTTGGCAATTCAAGCAGCGGGATTTTGCCATTGGGGTTCTTCTTCAGGAAGTCCCCCGTGTGCGTTTCCCCAGCGAGAATGTTGACCGCATGCCAGGTGTAGTCGCGCTGCAGATAATGCAGCAGCAGCTTGACCTTGTAGCAGTTGCCCGACTGACGATCGCCGTAAACTTTTAGCATTGGCTAGAAAGCCTTATAGCTTAGGCGTTTGCTTGTGCCATTCGGTGGCGCTTTCGTAGGCAGAGGCCACTTCAAAAAGAGAATCTTCTCTCAGGGCATTACCAATCAGCTGGAGGCCAATGGGCAAACCGCTGTCGTCAAACCCGCAGGGGATACTCATGCCCGGTAGGCCCGCCAGATTGACGGTAATCGTCATCAGGTCCGTTAGATACATGCTTAGCGGGTCTTCCTTCTCGCCCGCTTTGAAGGCAGGGGCCGGTACCGTGGGGCTGAGTAGAACGTCGACGGACTCAAAGGCGTTCTCAAAGTCGCGTTTGATTAGTGTCCGTACCTTTTGCGCCTTCAGGTAGTAAGCATCGTAGTAGCCTGCTGACAGGGCATAGGTGCCGATCATGATCCGCCGTTTGACCTCGGGGCCGAAGCCCTCGGCGCGGGTCTTGGTATACATCGACATGAGGTCGTTGCCGTCGGCCCGTAGGCCATACTTAACGCCGTCGTAGCGAGAGAGGTTAGAGGAGGCTTCTGACGGGGCAATGATGTAGTAGGTGGGCAGGCCGTAGTCGAAGTTAGGGCAAGAGATTTCTTTGATCTCTGCACCCAGAGATTTGAGCTGATCGATGGCGGCTTCGACGGCTTTGGCAACGGCAGGGTCTAGCCCGTCACCAAAGGTTTCCTTGATGATGCCGATGCGCTTGCCCTTGAGATCGGTGGTGAGGTGCTGGGTGTAGTCAGGGATTTTGACGTTGAGGCTGGTGGAGTCGCGGGCGTCGTGACCTGCGATCACACCCAGCATGATGGCCGTATCTTCCACTGTTGTGCCAAACGGTCCAATCTGATCGAGCGACGAGGCAAACGCTACTAGGCCAAAGCGAGAGACCAGCCCGTAGGTGGGCTTGAGCCCGACCACCCCACAGAAGGCCGCAGGCTGACGAATCGAACCGCCGGTGTCAGAGCCCAGAGAAATGGGCGCTTCCCCCGCTGCAACGGCAGCCGCTGACCCACCCGAGGAGCCTCCAGGGACGCAGTCGGTATTCCAGGGGTTTTTGGTCATGCCGAAGGCCGACGCCTCCGTCGAGCTGCCCATGGCAAACTCATCCAGGTTGGTTTTGCCCAAACACACAGCCCCGGCGTCCCGCAACCGCTGGGTGACGGTGGACTCGTAGGGCGGCACAAAGCCCTCCAAAATTTTAGAGGCGCAGGTGGTACGGATGCCTCGGGTACACAGGTTGTCCTTTATGGCGATGGGAATGCCTGCCAGTAGGCCAATATCCTCCCCCGCTGCAATTTGCTCATCAATCTGCTGGGCCTGGGCTAATGCCTGGTCTGCCGTCACTGTTAAAAAGCTGTGGAGCTGCGGCTCAAGCGTCTCGATTTTGTTGAGGTAAGACTGTGCAATCTCGACCGCAGACTGGCTTTTACTCGTGAGTGCCTGGTGCAGCGCACGGATAACTGACATTCGGGCTCCTTGGTTAGCAGATAGCGAGGCGGGTTACTTGTCAGGTTTGCCCAATGGATAAGCGGTCTATGGATGACGGGCCTGAGGACAAACCGCTCTTAAGTATATGGCATCTGTTCCATCGCACAGCGCAGCGTGGCAGATGTCCCAGGGCAAACGCATACTCAAGCGAGTAGGACCTGAAGGAGAAAGTCGTTGTCCC
>CAWUKV010000216.1:0-8936 GCA_963923025.1 uncultured bacterium | reverse complement strand
TTGACCGCCGAAGTTAGAGGTTATTCAGGTGCCGAAGTATCCGTGATTTTGCAGTCCGCAAAGGGTGCCAGTGTTTGCTCTAATTCTGGCTGCAACAACACATCATCACATTTGCCCGCGCTAGCAGCCTTGCTATCCACTTCGATGTTGTAGCGTGCTAGCTGTTCCTTAGCCCAGTCAATCTGCTGAGCCAGTTCGGCATGGGTCAGCTGCAACTCCAGACGAATTTGCTCTCGCCAGTCTGGCTGCCCCGAGAGTAACGCCAACAGCAGTTTCACATCGTCAAAGCTGTAAGTTGTCGCTGTACTGCGAAATAGCAGCTGCTTGGGCACCTTACCCTTGATCTTGCTGGTCAGGCGCATAGCGGTCGAAAGTCCATCACTATCGATGCCGTTTCCATGCCTAGACTTCAGCGCAAACCGTACCGCTTCTTGCGCGTTCGATTTCATCTCAACCGAAGCACTCTCCTCAGACAGATCCACTAGTGCCGATCGATTCAGCGGATCGAGCAGCAACACCACATCCTGAGACAGCTTGGTTTGTAAACCACCAACAATTGGCATATCGGGGAAAAGCTGACTGGTCTCTTTATAACGAGCCCCGACGGCAGACAGCTGCTTCAGTTCTGCTGTCGTCCACGGACAGTCCTTGCAGTCTTCATAGAACAGTGCCCGATCCAGTTTCGCCATCAGCGCAGTTACCGCTGGCTGATTGGGCGGCAACCCTTCAGGCGTCGTTGCATCACTAATTTTCGACAGGTGCGCATCATAGTCTTGTACAGCCACCTGTCGCTTAGAAATCCACAGATTCTCCAACGCCAGATAGTCAATATCCGTATTCAAAAAGGTCTGAATGGCCTCTTCCGGCGTTTCTACAATGGGTTGTCCCGCCACATTAAAGCTAGTATTTAGCAGTACCGGCGGTCCCTGGCGCTCTTTGACCAGTTGGTAACAGAGCTGATAGAAATAGGCGTTGTCTGCATGCGTCACCGTCTGGATTCTGCCAGTACCATCTACGTGCGTCACCGCCGGAATTTGCTCGCGCAGCTCAGGCCTAATCGGCGCAACCATCAGCATAAACGGCGACTGAATCTCAAGTTCAAACACCTCATCCACGTTCTCTAATGGAATCACTGGCGCAAAAGGCCGAAATGACTCGCGGAACTTGACCCGGGCGTTGATGATGTCGCGCATCCGCTCAAAGGTCGGATCGGCCATAATCGACCGGTGCCCCAATGCCCGCGGCCCGTACTCGCAGCCACCCTCGTACCGCGCCACAATATTCCCTTTGGCTAGTGCCTGGGCGCTGCGGGTCAGCATCTCCACATCACTCAGCACCTCCACCTCGATGTGATCGCCAAATAGCTGAGCCGCCTGATTCACATGGTCTGAGCCATAGGCGCAACCCAGCGTTGCCCGAGTCATCTCTGGTCGCTTATGCCCCCCCTGGTTAGCATAGGCCCACAGCGCGGCTCCTGCCGAAATCCCGCTGTCGCTCGCCGCTGGGAAGATGAAAATATCGTCCAACTCCAATTCATTGAACAACTTGTAGTTGGCCACAGAATTTAGCCCGACCCCCCAGCAATGCATAGCTTCTTCAGCCCCGTTTGTGCCATCGCCACCTGAACAATATGCTTCAGCGCCTTTTCCAGCTCGTCCTGCACCTTGTAGGCCAGATCGACAAGGTAGGGCCGCAGGTAAGGCTTACCCTCACCGTCATCGTAGGTCTTCTCTAATGCTGCTACTTCTAGAAAAATGTCGTACGGTGAAATCGACAGACTGTAGCTACCCTCGACTGGCTTAATCCACGGATGGAAGTTAACCTGCGCCCCCCCAAAGGGAGCGAGTCCCATCAACTTCCCAGCCTCTGCATGGCTAGCGTTGTTGTTGCCCAAACGGCTAGTAAAACCTGCCTTGCGCGTAATGTACTCATAAATAAAGCCCAGCGTAGACAGCCCTGCCATGTGGCTGGCCACCGCTTCACTGTGCAACGTCGTCAGTTCGCAACTGTCACCCACATACAACGTGTAAGACTCCGTTTGGTGCTCAGCACTGGTGGTGCTGCCACTTGCGTCAGCCACCAATACTAAAGCCTGGTCAAACCCAGAAGGCCAGTATGCAGAATAGGCATGGGCCAAATGATGGCTCGGCAGCGTCGTTACCCGATCAGCCATTTCTGCCGGAATAATATTCCGCATAATGTCGGGCGCAAAATCGTAACCAGGCATGTTGGCCGTAATCGTCGTCAAGTCATCAAAGGTAATCCCACAGGCGTCCAAGCAGTATCGAATGGCTGCGTGGGGCGGCTGCATTAGAGATGCAGCTCCTGGTGACTGCAACATAAAGCCCGTGCTATGCTTTTGCCGATCAAGCCGTTCTTGCTCGATTGCAACCGCAATCTCACCGTCCTTGACGATAGCAGCCGACCGTCCATGGCTAAGATTGAGCCCGAGAAAATACTGAGGCATCCTTGATTCCTATTTAAAAATACGTAAATTTCCGCGAAAGCAGAAGAAGCTTTGCGTACTTTTATAGCTCTGCATTACCACGGATGTAAACAGTATTTAAGTAAATCTCACATAGCCGCTGTCTATTGTCCCGCCTGTATTCGGCGCTTTGCGCAACAATCTGACGCGCTAAATTATTTTTCTCTTGTCGTATTTTTTGGGCGATAATGTGCTGAAGAGTTTACGCCATAGAAATCTGAAGAATGGAAAGCGCAACAGTCCGATATCAGCAACTTAATATCGGCAGCTGCGATGTGTCCCGATGTTTAAATGTTCTTATGTATTGACATTCTGACATAAGGGCTCCGGAGCTATGCAACCTCAGGCCCATGGGTTAGTAGGTGGACGCCATTGGCGACCTGCTGACGGCATTGGCGGTGACCTTAGACCAAAGCTGGAACTAGGGTTAAGCACCACCATTAGGTGTCCTCACCCTCAACCTCCGGCAATGCCGAAACCAACACCTTATCGACCCGTGTCCCATCCATATCCACGACCTCAAACCGATAGCCCAGCGCCTCAAACCGCTCTCCCGACTGTGGTATATGCTCTAGCACCGTCAGCACGAAGCCGCCCAGCGTGTGGTACTGCTCCTCAGCCTCATTCGGTAAACGCTCCTGCTTCAGGAGCTCCTTCAATAGCTCTATTGAGAGCAGGCCATCCAGCAACCAGGAGCCGTCCTCGCGCTGGAGGATAGCAGGTTCGTCCGCATCCTGCACCGATGGCAGCTCTCCGACGATGGCTTCTATCAGGTCATTGAGCGTTACCACCCCTTCAACGCCGCCATACTCATCGGTAATCAGTGCCATATGTGCCACCGACGAGCGAAACTCTTCTAGCACCTTCAGCGCCCGCACACGTTCCGGAATGTATAGCGGGCGACGCAGCAGCCGCTCTAAGTCGGGAATACCCCCTGACCAAGTTGTTGCCCAAATATCTTTTGTTCGAATAATCCCCAAACACTGGCCCAGACTTTCCCGACAGACCGGATACTGCGAGTAAGGCTGCTGCTGAATTCTCCGCTGATTCTCTTCCCACGGGGCATCAACATCCAGCCAGGCCACCTCAATACCCGGCGTCATAATTGAATTAATTGAGCGATCATCCAGCTTAAAAATTCGCGACACCATCTCTTTTTCGGCTACCGCAAAGGTGCCCGCCCGTGCCCCCTGTTCAATCAGTCCTTTAATCTCTTCTTCTGTAATGGCTGGTTCGTCCAGTGCCTTCACCCCTAGCAGCTTGAGCAGCGCCTCCGTCGAGAAACCTAATATTTTGATAATTGGCGTAGTTGCGATCGCAACTACGCCAAGCGGTTTTGCCACCGTACAGGCAATCTGTTCCGGCTGATTCAGCGCAATCCGTTTGGGGACCAGCTCTCCCAGCACTAGCGACAGATAAGTAATACCCGACACCACAATCAACACGCCCAGCAGCTCTGCATAGGGGGCCAGTGCCGGTACTGTTGCAAAGAAATTCTCTAGCCGAATCGACAGCTTTGCGCCGCCCACCGTCCCGCTCAAAATACCAATCAGCGTAATACCAATCTGCACCGCCGAGAGAAAATCATTGGGTGAATTGGCCAGCTTCAGCGCCTGCTGTGCCTTGCGGTTACCCCGCTTCATCATCTGCTCCAGCCGCACCTTCCGAGCCGACACCACTGCCATCTCAGAGCCCGAAAAAATCCCGTTGGCAATCGCCAGCAGAAAGATCAGTACAATCTCAAAGGCAATGGCAGCCATGACAGTTCATCCGGTAAGTGGTCGCAGGCATCTTTAGTATGCCGTCCAGCCTGCAACCTCCACCAGGTTCCCGACAACTGTCTACCGAAAGGCAGATCTTCAACGCTGTTCCACGGGCACTCCCCGTTCCGTCTAACCGGCATACGATGGTAAATTGACCACCAGACCTTGCGCCCAGTCCTTATCTCATGAGCTTTGACCACAGTCCTCGCATTCTCTTCCTGTATGGCTCCCTACGAGAACGCTCCTACAGCCGCCTTCTAGCCGAAGAAGCCGCCCGCATCATCGCCGACATGGGTGCAGAGGTAAAATTTTTCAACCCGCGTGGCCTCCCCCTCCACAACGCCGAGCCCGACACCCACCCCAAAGTGCAAGAGCTGCGCGAACTCTCCCTCTGGTCCGAAGGCCAAGTTTGGTCTAGCCCCGAGCTCCACGGCAACATCTCCGGCCTAATGAAAACCCAAATCGACTGGATCCCCCTCAGCGTCGGAGCCGTCCGCCCCACCCAAGGCCGCACCCTCGCCGTCATGCAAGTCTCTGGTGGCTCCCAATCGTTTAACGCTGTCAACACTATGCGTCTGCTAGGCCGCTGGATGCGCATGTTCACCATCCCTAACCAGTCCTCCGTTGCCAAAGCCTACCAAGAATTCCACGACGACGGCACCATGAAAGACTCCGCCTACCGAGACCGAGTTATCGACGTCATGGAGGAGCTCTACCGGTTTACCCTGCTGCTACGCGACAAAGTCGATCACCTCACCGACCGTCATAGCGAACGTAAAGCTGCCGCTGCCGAGCAGGCCGAAGAAACTGCGCAAAAGGCATTGAGCTGAACCCAATGTTTTCGTTACTGTCCCGGCAAAATAAGCTTTTTGACGTCGCTCAGATCCTGTCCCACTTGAAAAACATTCAATCTGAGCAGCCAACTTCTAAACTACACCCAAGCTGAGATCTGCTGTTTTCTCCTAGGTCCCGTCCGCAAGCCCTAAGCGGTTTTTCTCCCATCTTCCCAATTTCTTCCCGATTTTTCTCTCAAAACCTCCCCTCGCCTCACCTAGACTGCTGTTAATGCACAGCAAAGGAGCAATGCAATGCGGCGACGGGATTTGCTAAAACGCGGGACGGCCTTTACGGGTGGGGTTTCCCTGGCAGCGCTGATCAACGCCTGCACTTCCACCCCTACAGAGCCCGCGGCAGATTCTAGCGATACCGAAGTCGCCGCTAGCGACAGCACCTCTACCGACCCCAGCGTTCTCACCGTTGTCCAGGGTGGCGGCTTCCCCAACGGTCTCGACCTGCACCAAGTCGGCGTCAACCGCCCCGCCTACGGCCTTTCTTGGTGCCTGTACGATCGCCTCGTCACCTTCGGTAGCAAAACCCTCAACGATGGCTCCCTCTCTTACGATTACACCGTCATCGAGCCCGAACTGGCCGAATCCTGGACCGTCGCGGACGATGGCATGTCCGTCACCTTTAACCTGCGCAAAGACGCCACCTTCCACGATGGCACGCCCGTCACCGCTAATGACGTGAAATGGTCCTACGACCGGGCTGTCTCCGTCGGCGGCTTCCCCACCTTTCAGATGAAGGCCGGGGCACTGGAGAATCCTGACCAGTTCGAGGTAGTGGACGACCACACCTTTAAGGTCAACTTCCTGCGGCAGGACAAGCTCACCATTATGGACATGGCCGTGCCGATTCCCGCCATCATGAACGCGGCGCTGATTGAACCCAATATCACCGAAGAAGACCCCTGGGGGCTGGAGTGGGCCAACGCTAACCCTGCCGGGGGTGGGGCCTACATGCTCGATACCTTCCAGCCCGAGGAGCGGGTGGTGCTGGTACGCTACGACGACTGGAAGTCGGGGCCAGCGCCTGCCATTGAGAAGGTAATTTGGCTAAATGTGCCAGAGGTAGGCAACCGGCGAGCGCTGCTGGAGCGGGGCGATGTAGATATCAACTACGAAGTGTCGGAAAAGGACATTAGCGAACTCAAGGCAGCAGGCAACTACTCAATTGTCTCGACGCCGATTGAGAACTGCCTGTACACTATCGACCTGAATACGGATGCCGAGCTGGATGGCCAGCCCAACCCCTTTGCCGATGTGAAAGTGCGACAGGCGGTGGCCTACGCCATGCCCTACGACGCGATTGTGGAAACGGCGCTGTACGGTGAGTGCGTGCCCATGTACGGCGGCGGCAGCTTTGAGGCAAAGTCGCTGGACTGGCCGCAGCCGTACCCTTACAGTACTGACATTGAAAAGGCCAAAGCGCTGATGGCGGAGTCGGGTTTCCCAGATGGGTTTGACACGACCCTAGCGTTTAACTTGGGTACCCAAGAGTGGGCGGAGCCGATGTGTGTGCTAACGCAGGAGGCACTGGCCCAGATTGGCATAAACGTCACGCTAGAGAAGGTGCCGGGGTCGAATTTTCGGGCGGTACTGGTCGAGAAGAACCGACCCATGATTGTGAACAACTTTGGTGGCTGGTTGAACTATCCAGACTATTTCTTCTTCTATTCGTACCACGGGCAGAATGCGACGTTTAACGGCAGCTCCTACGAGAATCCAGAGTTAGATAAGCACGTGGATGCGGCACTAGCGTCAAAGCCAGGAGACCAAGCCTACGAAGAGAACGTAAAGGCATTTTTGAATATTGCATTTGAGGAGATGCCGAGGATTGTGGTGGCGCAGCCGTATTTATCGGTGGCGATGCAGCCGAGTGTGGATGGGTATCAGTATTGGTTCCATCGACAGTTGGATTACCGACAATTGAAGAAGGCTTAATGGTATTTGACTCCTGTGGGGTGGGCGTCTCGCCCGCCCAGTGAAAGATGAGAGATGTTATGCAGAGAGCCTGCAGGTTGGGTTGAGTGAAGCATAACCCAACAATCGTGCGTCGATAATAAGTGAGAAATCCTGCGCAGGGGTCCCTTCGAGTTCCCCCTTCCGAAAACGAGAGGATATCAACTCGCCACATCGGGGGTTCCCCTTCCTCAGGGAGGCACACCTCCCTAAGAACCCTCCAAAAGAGTTATCCCATTTAGTTCAAGGTCAGGGGTAATCGGCTGTGTGAGTTCCATTTCCCTGGCTTCGGCGTAGCGCAAAAGAAGCAGACGCTTAGTTCTGTGCCAGAAAAATGAAAAAGGATAGGTTGTCCCTCTGACCTACCACATTCTTCTGGTTCAAATAGTTTTAATGGCCTTCTGAAGCCCCATGTCCCGTCCCTCCACTACTACCCTTATCCTCCGTCGCCTTGTCGCCGCTACCCCTAGCGTGCTAGGCGTCATCATCGTCACATTCCTTCTCACCCGCGCCCTCCCTGGTGACCCTGCCGCCTACTTTGCCGGACCCGCCGCCACGCAAGAAGCCATCGAACAAGTCCGCGAAACCCTCGGGCTCAACCGGTCACTACCCGAGCAGTTCTTTATCTACATTGGTGAGCTACTACGGGGAGACCTTGGAACTTCCCTAACAACTGGACAAACGGTAGTCGCAGACCTTTCTACGCGGTTGCCCGCCTCCCTAGAACTGACGTTGGCGGGATTGCTGTTCTCTCTATCTGTTGCACTACCTTTGGGAATCTTAGCAGCCACCAAGCCTGGTTCCTGGCTAGATCATGGAGTGCGGGTACTGGCGACGGCGGGGGTGTCGTTGCCGACATTCTTCACGGGGCTGCTGCTGGTGTATGTTTTTTATTTTCGACTGGGGATTGCACCTGCGCCGCTGGGGCGGCTAGACATTTTGTATTCATCGCCGGAGAAGGTAACGGGGTTATTCTTGATCGATAGCTTGTTGGTTGGAGATCTGCAAACCTTTTGGGCGGCGCTGTCGCAGCTGGTGTTGCCTGCGGTAACGCTAGGATTGTTTGCACTGGCTCCGCTGGCACGGGTGACGCGGGCGGCCATGTTGGGGGTACTATCGAGTGACTTTATTCGCACGGCGCGGGCAGCGGGGCTGAGTCCATTTACCATCTTGTTTGGCTACGCGTTCCGCAATGCGCTGCTGCCGATTGTAACGACATTGGGGGTGGTGTTCTCTTTTCTGTTAGGGGCAAATGTGTTAGTGGAGAAGGTGTTTGCCTGGCCAGGGATTGGGTCCTACGCGGTTTCGGCTCTGGTAGCGTCGGACTATGCTGCTGTGCAGGGGTTTGTACTGACGATGGCACTGTTGTATGTGGTGCTGAATCTGTTGATTGATTTGCTGTATGCGGTAATTGATCCACGGGCGGGAGTCGAGTCATGACGGTTGCAAAGTCCTATAAACAATCACTCTCGAAGGGAGCGCTGGAGCAAGCACGCTATGTGATCAGCGAGAATGCGATCACCTTTGGAGCCTTTGTACTGTTCTTTGGGTTTGTACTAATGGCGCTGCTAGGTAGCGTCATAGCACCTTACAACCCACTCACCACCAACGCCGCTGTCGCCCTCTCGCCGCCGTCCTTGGCTCACTGGTTCGGCACCGACGACCTGGGCCGCGACGTCCTCAGCCGTGTCATTGTCGCTACCCGCCTTGACCTGGGCATTGCAGTTGTCGCCGTCGCCCTGTCCTTTGCGCTGGGTAGCGTGCTGGGTACCTGCTCGGGCTACTTCGGTGGATGGTGCGATCGCATCATCAGCCGCATCATCGACACCCTCATGGCCTTCCCCCTCTTCGTTCTAGCCATGGGCCTCGTTGCCGCCCTCGGCAACA
>CAWUKV010000215.1:0-9136 GCA_963923025.1 uncultured bacterium | reverse complement strand
CTTAGGCTCAACGTAATCCCCTTGACGCAGCAGTTCGCAGACTGCCCGAGCATCACTCTCTGGCTTACTTAATGAGTCGAAGCAATCATACTGGCCGATACCGATAATTAGCGCATAGCGGGGCATGGGTTAAGACACACTAAGGGGATGAACCGGAGTTAGAACGTTTCCCTAAGATAGCCTCAGAAATCGACTAACCTCGGTAAAATCGCTTAATTCATCAAAAAATGTCAAACCCTCAGCCCATCGAACTCGAAGACGACAACGGGGTCAGCTATACCATCTACGTCCAAACCGATGACGTCCGGTCCGGTGGGCCACCCACCACTGGCGACACTCCCCGCTCCGGCGGTGGGCGCGAGTCCTACGACATTACCCCCCGCCAGCAGCGCCAGCGAGAAAAGCTCAAGGCCAACCTAGACGACGTACATCGCACCATCAAAGGCTATGCCCGCTACGCCATCGGCGCATTTCAAAACCTGGGTGGGGCCGAGGTAGAGGAGCTAAAGCTGAGCTTTGGGCTACAGGTGGATGTCGATAGTGGCATTCCCATGCTGGCAAAGGGGAGCATTGCTGGAGACTTTCACATTGAGGTGACCTGCAAGTTTCCGTCGCAGGAGGAGTAAGTGAGCGGCGGAGTCAAGCGGGCTGAGTCCTCGGGGCGCTGCCCAGCCGGAGACCGGGGGCGAGCAAGACAATCACCGCAGTTTTTGCGGTGATTATCGCGATAATCACCGCAGTATTGGCGGATGCTTAGGGTTGAATTACATCCTTCAAACACCTGTAAAAGACGCTATTTGCGGTTTGCCTATTGGGCCATGTAGGTTTCTCATGACGCTATCGTTGATCAGTCACTTGGATGAGTTCTTGTAGGGGGCCGTATGGGCTGCTCGGTTGTGGTGACTAAACTTTGCAAAATAATTTGCATTACTAATAAAGAATGAAACTGGAAGGCGAATTCATCATTCCCGATGCCAAGCTGATGAACAAATCCACTGTCAAGCTTTATGACCGCATCTCTCTAAATCGAGATTTTCCTGAGTACAACCTCAAGCAGGGCGATGTGGCTACCTTTGTAGACACGATTCCAGATCCCGACGACAAGGAGGAGGGCTACATCCTTGAAGTTTTCAACGCATTAGGCGAATCGATTGATGTTGTAACGGTCCCTAAGTCTGCTGTTGAGCCCCTACAGTCCAACGAAATTCTGTCGGTGCGTAGTTTGGTGCAGGTCTAGCTGGGTAAGGCGTTTGAAGGACGCCGATTTTGGGGCAACGCTGACCTATTCTTCGCCCGTCAGCTCATCCAGCTTTTTCTTAATTGTCTGAATGTCCTGCCACATTAGCCACTTGGGCTTACCTGGCTCCCGCGACGGGTTCCGCAGTAAATACGCCGGGTGGAAAATCGGCATGCAGTAACGGCCTTCCCATTCGACCCATTCACCCCGCGCTTTGGTAATGCCTTTTTTGATGTTCAGCAGCCCCTTCATGGCGGTGGCTCCGGTCATCAGAATAATTTTGGGGTCTACCAGGCGAATCTGCTCTAGCAGGTAAGGGATGCAGGCGTTAGACTCTGCCGTGGTCGGGTTGCGGTTGCCGGGGGGGCGGCATTTAACGATGTTGCAGACGTACACGTCCTGATTGGTGTCGAGCCGGACGGCAGCAAAAATCTTGTCCAGTAGCTGACCCGAGCGGCCCACAAAGGGCAGGCCCTGCTCATCTTCCTGCTGGCCCGGTCCCTCGCCAATTAACAAAATGTGGGCGTTGGGGTTGCCCCGGCTGACCACCACGTTGGTCCGCGTTTCGGCTAGGCCGCAGCGCTGGCAGCTTTTGCAGTGGACTGCTAGCTGCTCCAGGCTGGCGTAGGTGCCACGGGGAATCGGCTGGCTGGCCGTAGTGGGAATCTGCTCAAATTCTTCGGGTGATAGCTCGGCAGTGGCAGCGGCAGCGGCACCGCCGCCGAATAGGTCAATCTGGGATTCAGCCATTGGGGGTCGGTAGGGGCAGGAAACTCTAAACCGCTGCTGGCTCCAGACATCCACACACGGACTCACACAGCACAGCGGCAAGCAAGATACCTGATTTTACCGATAAAAATAAGTGCCCGTAGATTTGTTCAAGGACTAGACAGGTTTACGTAAGATTTGTTTATAGGCGGCTTTGGTTTGGGTTGCGATCGCGCCCCACTCGTACCGCTTTCCGGCAAACCGCTGCGCATTCTCCCCCCGCCGCTGCCGCTCATTGCTGTCGGCCAGCGCCGTCGTCAGCGCCCCTACCAATGGCTCCACCGCGCAGGGCACCACCCAGCCCGACTCGCTCGTTTGAATATCCGGCCAAATGAACACCTGGTCCGAAATCACCACCGGCTTCCCAGCCCACATCGCCTCGGCCACGGCAATGCCAAAATTCTCGTAGTAGGACGGTAGCACAAACAGGTCCGCCGCCTGCAAAATCTGGGTTTTCAGCTCGCCCGTCACAAACCCCGTCACCGTACTTCGGTCAACCAAAATCGAGGTTTTCATCCGGTCCCCAATGGCCGTTTCGTAGGTTCGGTCCTGGGGGTTTGCCCCGCACAAAATAAAGTGAAACGCTATTCCTGCGCGCTTCACCTGCTCCAGCGCGGGCAGCAGCAGGTCCAGTCCTTTTTTGGGGTCTACCCGCGACATAAACAGCACAATCGGCGTCTGTTCAGGAATGTTGAACCGCTGGCGCACCTGATGGCTGGCATTGGGCTGGGGGTCCGGCGGCATCACTCCCAAGGGAATCACCCAGTCGTTCGTCTCTAGCCCAAACCGCTCAGAGACGATCGCTTCTTGGGGGGCAGTAAAGTGGATCGCGGCAGCGCCTTGCAGGTTGGGGCGTTCTAACACGGCCACATAGGGGAGCTTTAGCAGCTTCTTTTTTTGTAAATCTGCTGGGTCCAGGGTGCCCAAGGGCCGCAGAACGTAAGGGAGTCCCCGCAGACGGGCAATGGTTGCCGCCATGCTAGTGACGGGAGAGAACAGCGCATGAATGTGGGCAACGTCGTACTCGTGGGCATGCTGCCACAGCCAGTTCAATAGCCCGGTGGAGAACTTATAGCGGCGGAAGGGCGCGCAGCGAAAGTGGATAATCCGATACCCATCGACCTTGACGGGCTCGCCCAGTGGGACATCCAGCGGGGCCTCATCGACATCGCCGTTAGAGTCAGTGGTCAGTACGGTAACGTTTACATCCTGCGCTGCCAGGGCCTTACTAAGGCCACGCACCATCTGGCTAGGCCCCCCGTAGACCAGCGATATAGACGGGATAATTTGCAGGACGTTGAGCGGCATAGCGGCCAAAAAGGATTTTTGTGGGAAGCGTAGCGGCGCTACACCTAACCTTACAGACCAAGTTGCCCAATGGTCAGGTCAATACTGCAAATTTCTTGCCTGCAACCCAAGGATGCCTGACCATGCCAACTTAGAAACACCGGTCAGGTCAACACTGCAAATTTCTTGCCTGCGACCTGAGGGTGCCTGACCGCCTTATGAGCTGATCTCCCCACTGGTCAGGTCAATGACTAAACGTTTCCCGCCTGTTGCCACCGTGACTTTCCCTGCGGCTTTGTCGAGCTGCGGCTCGTTGCTGATCCACCAGCCGTACTGAGCCTGTTCAACAATGTCGGCACGGTGAACGCCAAGCTGGGTTTCGATATCGTCGAAGCTGTATTGAGCCACTACTTCGCCTCGGCTGTCTAGCAGCGTTATGGCATAGGGACTCGCCACGTTAATAAATTCGTCTAGCAACAGGACCTGCCCCTGGTCGCCTACGACCACGTAGCGGGGGCCGTAGCTGTGGGGTAAGTTGCGTTGCCAGAGCCGCTGGGTACCCACCGCGCTATCTCGGTACAGCGTGCCCAACACCTGATCGGTCTCCCAACCGCTATCAGCGCGGACGGTGAAGGAGTAGCGCCCGTCTGAGGTGGCTACGGTTCTAGTGGTTGGCGGCAGGTTCAGCGTATCCACAGCTGCTGTTGGGCTTGACGTTGATGTCTCTAGCTGGGATGTCTCTAGCTGGGCCTCTGTTTCTGGCAAGGGCTCGTACCCGTTGGCCCCACAGGACAGTGCGGTCCCTACTACTAATATGCTGCTGCCCAGGCCAATCCATCCTATTCTGCCGTTCATGTCACCCCTAGCTGGCTTGCCCGCGCCGATGTTTCCTTGTCCATAGTCCCAAAAGTCCTAAGCTCAGCCACGCCACAGCAGACACCCCTGGCTCTGGCACAGTCGCCGCATCGGCATCAGCGACGACAGTGGCTTGAGTGATGGGTAGAGCAGCGGATTCCGGCTGGGGCCACAGATCGCTAGCCAGTGGTGACGCCGAGATGAGCAGGTCCGCCTGCAAGTCTGGCACACCGGTGACAACTACATCCGGAGCACTATCGGCTGACGTTTCCAGTACGCTGGCCAGCCCAGCGGACGTGGTCAGCAGGCTACTGCTGGTGGCGCGACTAATCTGAGCGCTGGTCAGCTGCCCCAACTGCGCCCCGTCAGGAACAATGTCGTCGACCGAACTGGGGATCGCCCGGTCGCTTCCCGAAGACATGATGTTATTGGCCCCACCAGCGCCCAGTGTATTGTGCCGCAGCCCCAGATTATGACCAATTTCGTGGGCAACAACATCGATGCGTCCACTGGTGCCAAAGGTGAGAATGTCGTCACTCACTAAGGTCCCATTGGCACCAACCCAGGCATTACCATACTGAATCACCGATCCGCCAGACGTGCTGTTGATGTCGTCCACAAACCACAGATTAATGGGGCCGCTGTTGCGAGTAGAGCGGGGATGACGCCCAAAGCTACCGGCACTGCCTGAAAAGGACAGCTCGGAAAATTCGTCGTTATTGACGTCAAGGTAGCGAGTGGCGTTGAGCTGGTTGAGCGGCAGAAATGTCACCGCCAAACCAGCCTGAGCCCAGACCTTTTCTACCAAGGCCTGAAAGAACTCGACCTGCGCACAGTTGTCGCCATTGTTATCACAGACCTGGATTGGTTGAATCACCAGCTGGTCACCGCCGCTCGGTAGCGGATTGCTGACGCTGCTTGAGCTGCTTCCCCCACAGGCCGTCAGCGCCACGGTCGAACCCGCCAGCACCCACTGCGTCCAGTGCTTCGTCATACGCCTCAACCTATACACACCTCAACCTATCAATGCCAATTAATGTAGCTAGCGCCCTATAGCTTACGACACCAAGTCCGGTAATCCCCGCCTGGCGTAGAGCTATAGGGCGACGCCGCCTGTCCTAACGGATCTGGCGGCTGCTACAAGACCTGTAGCCTCACATCTTAGGCAAAGTTGATACAACCGTGTTTTCAGGTAGGCCGTTCTGAAAATTGGGTCGGCGTGACGTTGGCGCAACGTTGGCGCAACGTTGGCGCAACTTTTTTGGGGGCTGCTATCAGCTCAGTATCTTAACGGGTAGGGTAAAGACCGTGAGTAAGGGGGCACTGTCTATGCGTTTTAAAGTCCTAAGTGCAGCAATCAAAAGCATTGCGCTGGTAACCGCGCTGACGCTGTTTTGTGGACTCTTGCCCCCCAATTCAAGCGCTACGCTAGCGCCGCCTGTCGCTGTTGCGGCAACCGTCACCCCCGAAACGGTTCTGTCTCGCCTATTTACTGAACCGGAGCTGGCGTCGAACTGGTTTGCCGATTCGTTTCTGGCCCAGATCTCTCTGGCGCAAATCGAGCAAATTTTGACTGGGATTACCAGTTCACTCGGCCCGTATCAAAGTGTGGAAGCCGCAGGCGATCGCTATTTGCTGACCTTTGAGCGGGGGGTTGTGCCCACCCGGCTAGTGCTCAATGGGTCGAGCCAGATAACCGGGCTGCTATTCGAAACGCCCCAACTGACTGACGTAAGCCTGACTGAACTCACGCAGCAGTTTGCAGAGCTGCCTGGAGAGGCCAGTTTGTTGGTCGTTAAAGATGGGATGGCATTGACTGCACACAATGCGGACCAGCCGCTGGCGGTTGGGTCTGCCTTCAAGTTGTTGATCCTGCAGGTTTTGCAGCAGCAAATTCAGGCGGGCACCCATGCTTGGGATGACGTGATGCCCCTACAGGCCGAGCTGCGCAGCCTACCCAGTGGACGTTTGCAAGACTGGCCAGCGGCCACCCCCATGACGCTACAAACCCTGGCCACGATGATGATTTCTGAGAGCGACAATACCGCCACGGATCATCTGCTGGCGCTGGTAGGGCGCGATGCCGTAGAGGCCCTAACCCCGCACAATCGTCCATTTCTCTCTACCCGGCAAGCCTTTATTCTCAAGGACCCCCAAAATCAGGCCCTGCTACAGCGTTATAGACGTAGCAGTGAGAGAGAACGGCGGGGCGTGCTTAATGCGATCGCACCTCTCCCCTTACCCGCCGTCAGCATCTTCAACGAGGGGCCTATTGCGTTAGACATTGAGTGGTTTTTCTCGACGCGATCGCTGTGCAGCACCATCGCCACCGTTGCCGATTTGCCCCTGATGCAGGTCAACCCTGGTTTAGTGGATCCAGCCAACTGGCAGCAGGTTGCCTTTAAGGGCGGCTCGGAACCGGGGGTCGAAAACTTTACCACCGAGTTGGTGGACGCTGATGGACACCGTTACTGCGTCTCGGCCACCTGGAATAACCCCGACGGCATTGACGAAATAGAATTTTCGACCCTGTATCGCAGCGTGATTGGGGCCATGGCCCGAGACGAGTAAATGGGGGCAGCTGTGATCGCGATCGCACGGAGCACGGGCGCGGCTCACCCCCAATCGCCCTAAAACTCACACCAGTCGCCGCAGCGTATCACTGGCCGCTAGTCAGAAACACGGGACGATACATCTACTGAGACGAGGCCCCCGCTTTGGGCGTAGCCTGTACCATTGCTCCTTATCATCTACTCACTCTCTTTTGCATCTACCGTTGTTACCTGTGACACCCCGGCCCTGTGCCGGGGTTTTTCTTGGGCAGCGGCACAATCGCTAGGGATTGTGAAGATTTGAAATCTGCACTACAAAAGCGTTTTATTCTGGTCTGAATGGATTGAGCATATAGCGGCCGTCAGTGACCTTAGGACAAGGCTGCACACCCTTTCCTCGGGGCCATTTCGTTCCACGCCAAGCAGGATCACTGCACTGAGCGTCCTAGCGTATGTGGCGCTGGCTATAAATCCCTAATCAGCAGGATAACCCCATCACTATGAAGCTAGCAGCACGGGTACAGGCGGTCACCCCGTCCATGACCCTGGCAATCTCGGCCAAGGCGAAAGCCATGACGAAAGCAGGGCTAGACGTCTGTAGCTTCAGTGCCGGTGAACCCGACTTTGACACCCCCGAACATATCCGCGAGGCGGCTAAACAGGCCCTGGACGAGGGCAAAACCCGCTACGGACCGGCAGCCGGGGAACCCGCCCTAAAAGAAGCCATCGCTCAAAAGCTCAAAACCGACAACCAGCTCGACTACAGTGCCAGCCAAATCGTGGTTACCAACGGCGGTAAGCACTCGCTCTACAACCTGATGATGGCGGTGATCGAGCCCGGCGACGAGGTGATTATTCCGGCTCCCTACTGGGTCAGCTATCCCGAAATGGTGGTGCTAGCAGGCGGCACCCCTGTGATCATCGAAACCACCGCAGCAACCGGCTACAAAATCACGCCCGAGCAGCTGCGCAAAGCGGTTACGCCTCAGACCAAGCTGTTCGTTCTTAACTCGCCCTCTAACCCTACGGGCATGGTCTATAGCCCAGCAGAAATCCGTGCCCTGGCCGAGGTGGTGGTCGAGGCCGATATCCATGTCGTTTCCGATGAGATTTACGAAAAAATCCTCTACGACGGAGCCGAACACCTCAGCATTGGTGCCGCGAGTCCGGCTGCCTTTGAGCGGACCATTATCAGCAACGGCTTTGCCAAAGCCTACGCCATGACCGGCTGGCGACTGGGCTACCTGGCCGGTCCACCGGATGTGATTAAAGCAGTGACGACGCTGCAGAGCCACAGCACTTCCAACGTGTGTACGTTTGCTCAGTACGGTGCGATCGCGGCCCTCACCCAACCCCAAGACCGTGTCGAAATCATGCGCCAGGCCTTCGCTAAACGACGTCAGGTCATCATTGACGGCGTACGGAACATTCCTGGCCTGACCTGCGTGGAACCCCAGGGCGCGTTTTACCTGTTTGTCGACATCAGCAAAGTCGACACGGCTTCCCTAGACTTCTGCCAGCGCCTGCTAGAGGAAAAGCATGTTGCTACCATTCCTGGCATTGCCTTCGGTGCCGAAGGCAACATTCGCGTGTCCTATGCCACTGATCTGGACACCATTGAGAAAGGCATACAGCGCCTTGGTGACTTTGTTGCTGCTCTGCATTGAGCAACTCAGCCAACCGTCAAAAACCTCAAAATAATAAGCCCACCGCTACGAGAGTGATGGGCTTTTCTCATATAAAAGGGACTCAAAATAAGGCAAGTCCGGCTAGAACATAGGGGTCAAAGATCGGCGATCAAAGACCAATTAGAATAGGTACGATTTGCCGTGCCGCACAGCCCAACTGCAACCTTCCCCGCATTAGAGATGAACCTAAACATATCCCTATCAGAAATAGGAAAAACGTAATCTGCGCAGATTACTCAATGGGAAGGAATATTTAAGCCGCTCTTACTAACCCGATAAAATTTGAGTTAGATTTTGAACGTCTTAAACATAGGTTGGATTGCTAAGCGTAATCGCTTACTTTCTAATGCGTTGATTCAAAGGCACTTTCCGGGAAGTTTCCAATTTTTCTCCGCAAAAGTGCTTATTTTTAATCCGTCTTCAGCTACTTTAGGCGTCGAGACCCCTTTTACATCAAGGGTTATAGAGAAATTTTTGGTTTCCAAAAATTTCCTCAAACTTTTGCTTACATAAAGGGTTTATGTGTAAAAAATTCAATTTAACGAACGAATAATCAAAAGATCTACGCAGTTTTGTAAATCTTTCTTGGTTTGAACGGCGGCCTGATTAAATGTCCGTTAAATCAACAATTCTTACTTCAAAACTCATCAGGATGGCGCTCAAGTTTCGTTCTACCGCAGTAAAAAGGCTCTTTCTTAGAGGTTGTATGAGAAGTTCTAGAGCGTAATTTTTGCTACGCCAATCGCCTG
>CAWUKV010000214.1:0-9158 GCA_963923025.1 uncultured bacterium | reverse complement strand
ACAATAAAGTCACACTCGCCCCTAAGCCCTTTCTCGCTGTCCACATCCAGGCTTTCGCCAGAATAAATCGACAATTGCTCACCATTGCGTCGTTCTAGCTCAATCAGGATTGGAGCGATGATGAACTCTGAACGGGCTTTTTCACTTGAGGACGACAGGGCCAGCTTGAGGCTATAGCGCAGCGTTTCCTGAAGCCATTCGCTGGGCACTACAGGAGAAATCTGTGGAAAAAGTGCGACGGACTGTTCCGTCAGGTCAAACGCTCTCTTAACTTGGGCAAGCGAAAAATCACTATAGGCCACAGCTGTGACTCAATGCCAACGCCTTGATTTTAGCCTGATTGGCCTACTCTACTTCCTGGGCTTCTTCAATCGCCAGCAGTAGCTCTTCTTCCTTTTCTTCAAATTCCTCTTCAGGAATCTCGCCCATATCAAAGGAAAGCTGGAGCGCCAGCAGCTGTTTCTGAAGCTGCTCTAGGTCACTGCCGCCTGCGCCGGTTTGTTCTAGTACCTTTTCGCCGATCCAGGCTAGCCCTTCAACGGGGCCAGTCACGGGCAGGGTCAATAGCTTCAGCAGCATGGCTAGTTTCTCTCTAGTTGGGCAAAGTTAAAGGGCGCGGTGAAGTTGTTGTAGCGGATACGTAGGCGGTCGTCGTAAGCCTTGTCCAGGGCCTCAATCGCTTTGCCAAACGCGGCCTCAGCCTCCCAGGGGATGAGGTAGGCAGCGTTATAGATCATTTCAGCAGTAAGGGTGTCGTTTTCAGCAACTTCTACCGCGAGTGGACCTAGTTTTGCTTGAAAGTCAGCGACAATCTTGTCCCGCCACTCTCCCATTGCCGCTTCTATCGCCTGCCCAATCTGGATGACCTCTTCCATATTCAGCTGTTTACCCTGGAGCTGGTCTCGCTCGGCCTTTAGGGTTGGATTTTGCGCCATCATCCGCTCTAGCTCAGCGGCCTGGTCCCACATGATTTTGACGCTCACCTCCCGGTGACCATCAAGCTTTTGCAGCAGCGAGTTAAGCGAGTCGCGGTAGGGCTCCACCAGATCGTCCTTGACGGCATCCCAAGTGGGGATAACGAGACCAAACTGTAGCGGCAGTAGCGTACGGTGTCCGGCTTCCATAGCCGACTCCAGTACGCGCTCGTGGCTGAGCAGGTTACGACGGCTGGTGAGGTACTTAGGCTTTTGCGCTTCGGAATAGAGGATGGTGAAGTTGGACATGGGGTGCGATCGCACCGGCTGCTTGTCCAGTCCTACCAGGTCGTCGGTCTGAGGTCCTGGCTGGGGGAAGATGCCGTAGAGGTAAAGTCCAGTGGTCATAATGTTGTGATGTTTGCAGTAAATGTCGGCAGGGACACAACATGTTGTGCCCGTACGAGGATTGTCAATAGGCGGTAAAGATCTATTCGGCCCCAATCAATTCATCGGCTGCGAGGTCAGTACCAGCCGCAGCTTGGCGTGAATCAAATCCAGCTGTGCCAGCCCCAAATCCACGTCACCTTCCACCACAATGCCAGTGCTCAGCAGCCGGTCCAGCAGCTCTAACAGCGTCGGCGACCCAGACGTTTCACCTGGGTAATAGCCCCCTTGCTTCGGCAGCAGCGACCCCAGCTCCCCCAACTCTACGTTTAGGTCCGCCGGGTCAATTTCAAACACCTCACACAGGTTGACAACCTGCTGCTCTAGCTTCTGCAAACTGTCCGCTGCTCGATTCAGCTCGTCCTCACTCAGCCGTTCCGCATCCATGCGGCGAATTACCTGAGCCTCCATTAGCTGACGAATCAGCTCTACCACCGTCAGCAGCAACGGCGCTAGACCAGCGTTAGGCTTGTCAGGCTGGGTTTCGGGCTGTAGAACTAATGGGGCTTGAGGCATTAATGAGGAAACTAGGGTTTAGCGATGACGACGCTGCTGTTCGTGAATTTGCATGTGAGCGTAGCCCACTACCATGCGGGCCTGGTCCAGTAACTGGCGCTGCGGATGCAGACGAGACGGACAAGACCGCATACCTGGAATGGTTCGTCCTGTAGCAATGTGGCGAACGGTACGCAGCCGATGCATGGAGCGCGGTCGAATGTAAGTGATAGACATGGTAAAGCGAGACTTTAAAGCAAGGTTTTTATACAGCAGGCTCAGGCGTGGTAGTTTCGGGCGCGGCCTTGAGTGACTTCAACTCGGCTTCAAGGCTTTCGATTCGACTTTGAAGCTGCTGGTTGGCTGCTAAAAGCTGCTGGGACTGACTACTGAGGTGAGGGTCACTCTCCCACCAGTTGATACCGATTTCTTTGGCCTTATCCACTGAAGCAATCAGCAGACGAATGCGAATGCTCAACAGCTCTGTCGAACCGACCGAAACGGAGATATCACCAGCAATCACCAGCCCTTTATCCAGCACACGCTCAAGCACATCCACCAAGGTTGAGCCCTGGGTGGCACTAGAAAAGTTAGAACGTGACGGCGCAGAACTATTCACAAGTTGCGTTCAGAGAAGGGACAAGCGGACATATAACTATTTGGTTTTATACATTGCAGGTTTCCCAGCCACCTCCTTCTTCTCAACACGCTGCTGCTGGGTCAGCGTACGCAGGCCATTGACGACGGCAACCCGATTGAGTCCTGTCTTGTGTTCAATTTCGGACAGGCGGGCATGGGGTACTGATTGGAGGAAAGTATGGATTTTGGACGCTGGGGTCTGTAGAGAAGAATTCTCTGAAGTATCTATTTCTGAGGTATCTAAAGTATCAACAGGTTCAGCGGGTGCATCGCTCTGAATCTTTGTGGTTCGGGGCTTGGTGGTTGAAACAGGTACAGTGGTGTCAGCTTGGATAACTTTTGTGCCCACCGTCAGCGGCTCGTCCAGCGGTTCACCTAACAACTCGTTTGACTGCAATGTCGTCTCAGCAACCGTGAGCTGTTCTTCTACAGGCGCTTCGGGTTGTACAACCTGGGCAGATTCACTAGCTTTGGGTTCGACCTCAGCCTGCTGCAACGGCACTGACGGAATAGCCTCATCAAACTGATTAAATAGCGTCCACAGAATTTCGTTGGCATCCTCGATAGATTGACCAGCCCGCGACAGGAGGATGTCTCGGCACAGATCGCGAAAATCGGGATCGTCCACAGACGTAGCAATTTCGTGATCTTTGCAAATGTTGGCGATCATCAAGCAGGGGCGCAGGCTTGATGTTGCATCAACAGAAATTTGCTTGAGGAAGCCTTGGGCTACGCGCACAATCGTCAGGGCTGCCGAGGTCTCAATGCCCACCTTCTGCACGAGAATTTGCTGCTGGGTCAGCTCGTCGGGACCCGGCAGATGAATGGTGATGAGTCGATCCATCAAGGCGTCTTGAGTGGCGTGGACGCCGCAGTATTCTTCGGGGTTGGAGGTAAAGATGACGCGAAAATGCGGGCTGACGCGCACGTATTCCTGACGGTGACCGTTTGGGGGCAGCACCAGCAGCTTCTCTTCTAGGGCTGAGAGCAGCACGTTGTTGACCTCGGGACGAGAGCGGTTGAACTCGTCATAAACCAGCGTAAAACCCTCGCGGCAGGCCATGGTCAGGCGAGAATCAACCCAGCTCTGACGCAGTTCGTCTTCGACCTTGACCACGCTATGAATGTAGTTATCGACGACTTTCTTACGGGTGTAGCCGGTCTGATTGCCAATCAGGTCCGAGGTCTTAAAATCGTCGTCGCCAAACAGCATCATAGTGGGGCGACGCAGCAGGTCGGCCAGGTGCATAGCTAGCGTTGTCTTGCCTGTACCCGCGGGTCCCTTTAGGTGAATCGAGTAGCCGGTTTGGAGATAGCGCAAGGCACGATGCGAGAGCTGCTCAATAGCCGGGGTAGTGACAAATTGGCGGGGGCGGGTTTGCAGAACCGTGGTCACGGGTCAGGTCTCCAGTTTGGTGGGTTTGCTTTGGCCGAGTGGGTTTAATTAGGAGCGGGTTTTACGCAGCGTAGTAGCGGCGCTCTTTTTGGAGCACCAGCCCGCGCTGCTGCAGGGTTCTCAGAGCGTCAATGGTTTGTAAACGCTGGAGAAGTAGCGCCTGCTCAAGCTCAATCACCTTTAGCCCGTCGGTTTCCTTCAGGTGGTCAAGAATCGCTTGCTCAGTCTTGGTCAGCGGCGTTTTGAGCGCTTCGAGCGCATTGGCTTTTGCTGTTTCGGTGGGCTTTGTTTTTAAGACAGGCTTGGGCGTCGATTTGACGGGTGGCTGGGGCTTTGTTGCGGTCCGAGGCTGAGCCACGGCAGCGGTCACACGATCTGCCGCTGCTGGCCCCCATACAGACTCGCTAAGCTGTTGACGAAAGACTTTGAGCGCGTCCAGCGACGTTCTTAGCGACTGTCGAAAGGCTGCAACACTATCAACCTGCGCCTGTCGGTCTGCCTTGAGCTGGGTATGGAGTGCTACGGCCTGGTCCTGACGAATATTGGCAGTTTCGGTCAAAAACTGGTTCACTGTCTGGCGCAGGTCATCGGCATCGCTGGCGAGCTGTTCCATCAGTTCGACTGACCAGTCCTGGCGGTCCTGACGAATCTCAATCAGTGACGCCTGCACGTCAGCAGCCATGGCAATCACTTCAGACTGTAGCTCGGCCAGTGCTTTCTGATTTTGTAGTCGCGTTTGAATGACGTCGGATTGCAGGTCAGCGACGTAGTTTTGTAGGTCAGTGGCAGTTGCGATCGCATTCTCCCGACGCTGCGTCGTGATATCGACCAACTGCTGCATGATTTGGTCGCGGCGCTGCTGTAACTCGGCCTGGCGCTGTTCTCTGGCCTGCTGCCACTGTTCTTTAAGCGCAGTCATGAACGGTTTCCTAAAACGGTTTTGAGAAGATTTTTGGGTCGTTGGGATAGTGCCATCCCGATGAGCGTTCGAGAGCCCCCACCCTAGATGCTTCTCCTCAAGGAGAGGGACCTGAGCCACCAGACTTCTGAATTAGAAAATCGGATGAGGTTCCGGGTTCCCTTCTCCTTCAAGAGAATAAGTTAGGGGATGAAGGTCACCTAACTAGGCAGCTGCGGGTACAGCAGCCTGTGCAGTCAGGCCAACGGCCTCAGCGTACTTCAGGTAAGTTTCAACGGAAGCAATGACCACGCGAGCTTCAACAGCCAGCAGTTCAATACCTACGAGAGAAACGCGAACCCAAGCGTCTACAACAACGCCTTTGTCCAGGATGCGGTCAACGACTTCACCCAGACTGGAGGAGGAGTTTACTTTTTCAACAGCCATGATGTTTGAATCCCTATCGAGCAATTTGATTTAGTGTTCAAAAATTCAGCAGAGTGCCGAAGATTTGCCCCAGTGTTCCCGTGTGATATTCACGACGCGCAGGGTCACCTTCAAAAAAGTTGGTGTTTGTGTCTTTTGGCTGATTCGTTCAGTAGGCTGTAGAGAGCATCGATAAGTTGGGCATAGGCAGAGACTGACATGGCTATAGATGCAAGGACGCAGCGGCTATTGCGATCGCTCCAGGATTCGGACGAAGCCGTCCGCGAGCAGGCCACCGCTGAACTTTGGCACGATTGGTTTCACCAAAAGGGCAAACCACTGGCTCAGGAGTTATTCCAAACCCAGTCTCTACTGGAATCTGGCGATACCCAGACCGTCGAAGCAATTCTGAACCGCATGATTGACGATCACCCTGATTTTGTCGAAGCGTGGAATCGACGGGCAGTGCTCTATTACATGCAGCGTAACTACCGAAAAGCCATTACCGACTGCGAAGCCGTAATTTCCCGCATTCCGTATCACTTTGGTGCGCTCCACGGACTCGGTCTTTGTCAGGCTGCGATTGGCGACTATCCAGCAGCCATTCAAGCCTTCCGCAATGCGCTAAACGTGCAGCCGTTCTCGCTGACAAACCAGCGCCTGATCTTGGAATGTACGGCCCGATTGAGCTAAACGCCCGGGCTAAAAGTTGTACTGATGCGCTAGGCGTCCCTGGTGGGCTGGACATCTGGTGGGCTGGACATCTGGTGGGCTGGGCATCTGGTGCGCTAAGTATCTGGGGTACTAGCCATCATCCAACGTGTCTTCTGTGTGCCAAGTGTCGTGCTGACTACAGTTTGCACTGCATCAACGTGCCCCTATTCGTGGCAACCTAGAGAAAGTACAGAACCTGGCTTTCAACCCGCTTTCGGCGTATGCAGACCTTAACCCCCCCCGCACCCGCTTCCGCTAACGCTATGACGGCACCCGTCATCGTGCGCCGCAAAACCCGTCCTGTTCCGGTTGGCAGCGTCACGATCGGTGGGAATAACCCCGTCGTTGTGCAATCGATGATCAATGAAGACACGTTGGATATCGACGGTTCGGTGGCAGCTATTCGTCGACTTCACGAAATTGGCTGCGAGATTGTGCGCGTCACCGTACCCAGCATGGCCCACGCTAAGGCACTGGCAGAAATCAAGCAGCAGCTGGCAGCAACCTATCAGGCTGTGCCCCTGGTGGCTGACGTTCACCATAACGGCATGAAAATTGCCCTAGAGGTTGCCAAGCACGTGGATAAAGTGCGGATTAACCCTGGTCTGTACGTCTTCGAAAAGCCGAGCGCCGACCGAACGGAATATACCCAGGCTGAGTTTGACGCCATCGGTGACAAGATCCGTGAAACTCTGGAGCCGCTGGTTATTTCTCTGCGCGATCAGAACAAATCGATGCGCATTGGTGTGAATCATGGCTCCCTGGCTGAGCGGATGTTGTTTACCTATGGCGATACGCCCGAGGGCATGGTCGAGTCAGCCCTAGAATTTATTCGCATTTGTGAATCGTTAGATTTTCAAAATCTGGTGATTTCGCTCAAAGCCTCTCGTGTACCAGTGATGCTAGCGGCCTATCGCCTCATGGCCCAGCGGATGGAGGCAGAAGGTATGGACTACCCACTACACCTGGGCGTAACTGAAGCCGGTGATGGCGAATATGGCCGCATTAAATCTACGGCGGGCATTGGCACACTGCTGGCTGAGGGCATCGGCGATACTATTCGCGTTTCCCTAACCGAAGCCCCTGAGAAAGAAATTCCCGTTTGTTACAGCATTCTTCAGGCGCTGGGGCTGCGGAAGACGATGGTGGAGTACGTGGCCTGCCCTTCGTGCGGTCGGACGCTATTTAATTTAGAAGAAGTGCTACATAAGGTCCGCGAAGCCACCAACCATCTGACGGGACTAGATATCGCTGTGATGGGATGCATTGTCAACGGGCCAGGGGAAATGGCGGATGCTGACTATGGCTATGTTGGCAAACAGCCAGGATACATTTCGCTGTATCGCGGGCGCGAAGAAATTAAGCGCGTTCCTGAAGATCAGGGCGTAGCTGAGCTAATCAACTTGATTGAGTCGGATGGTCGCTGGGTGGAACCAGGCGAGTAGCTCGTTTGCAAAATAGCTGAATAACTAGCAAGCCATCCCACTTTTCGTAACAGTACATTGCCTTTTCTTTCTAGATAAAAATAGGAAAAACTTTTCTGAGTTAGTGCTGGTCAATGCGTACGAAGAGCTATAGCCTGCACTATTTACGCAGGGACACCAAGTGCAGCTATTTCACTCAGCAAACAGCGAAATGGCCCCTGTAAACGATGGGGAGCCTTGTCCTAGCGGATCTGGCGGCTGCAATGTGACAGCGATATGGCATCGGTGTGAAGAGTGTCCACTGAGGTGGTTGAACGCAGCCTAGAATTGCTAAGCTGCAAAAAGTTCAGCCTCGATTCGGGCATTATTTGCAGTTGCTTTACGCCTAATGGGTCGTTGAAGCTGACTGTGTTAAATTGAGCGTACCTTTCCTCACCACAAGAGTTTATGGCGATTAATAAGCGCGGCCTAATTCTGGGCGCAACGGCCCTTTCAAGCATTGCAGTCGTTGTCACTGGTGCAGGAATTCATCTGTCTCAAGGGCAGGCATTTTTTCGTGAGAGCCCAAAAGAGCTCATTGATGAGGTCTGGCAGCTGATTGACCACGAGTATGTGGACGACTCGTTCAACGAGCAAGACTGGGAAGCTGTCCGTAACGACTACCTCACGCGCGATTATGCGACCCAGGAAGACGCCTATGTTGCCATCCGCGAAATGCTGGATACGCTTGAGGATCCCTACACCCGCTTCATGGATCCGCAAGAGTTCCGCAACATGCAGATTGACACTTCCGGTGAGCTAACCGGGGTCGGCATCCAAATTTCTCAGGAAGAGGAAACTGACGATATCGTCGTTGTATCCCCAATCGAAGATACGCCTGCATTCGAAGCTGGGGTGATCACAGGCGATATCATTCGGTCCATTGACGGTCAAAGCACCGAAGGTATGGACCTAAACGATGCGGTTAATCTGATTCGTGGTCCGGTCAATTCTGAAGTAACCCTGACGCTGGATCGCGAGGGCGAAACGCTCGACATCACCCTGACGCGCGCCCGGATCGAAATTCACCCGGTACGCTTCTCTTACCAGCCTGAAACCGAGGGTGGGGTTGGGTACATTCGTCTGACCCAGTTTAGTGCCAATGCCTCCGCCGAGATGAAAGAGGCTATCGAAGCACTGGAAGATCGGGATGTCATAGGCTACATCCTAGACCTGCGCTCTAACCCAGGTGGCCTGCTTTACTCGAGTATCGACATCGCCCAGATGTGGCTACCGGACGGCACCATCGTTTCTACGGTGAACCGCGAAGGCACGGTCGATGAAAGCGTCGCTAGCGATCGCGCCCTGAGTGATAAGCCATTGGTTGTTTTGGTAGACGGTGGTTCGGCCAGCGCCAGCGAAATTCTATCCGGTGCGTTGCAGGACAACGAGCGGGCAGTGTTGGTGGGAACAACCACCTTTGGTAAAGGTCTGGTCCAGTCGGTCCGTAGCCTAGCGGACGGGTCCGGCATTGCTGTGACCATCGCCAAGTACCTGACACCTGACGGACGCGACATCAACGAAAATGGCATCGAGCCCGACTTTGTGGTGGAACTAACCGAAGAAGACCGCGATGCCCTGAGCAAAGACCGCGACAAGATTGGTACTGAAGACGACCCCCAGTACGCAAAGGGTCTGGAAGTATTGACAGACATGATTCGAGGCGGGCGGCAGTCGGCC
This sequence comes from uncultured bacterium, assembly GCA_963923025.1. Taxonomy (GTDB): domain Bacteria; phylum Cyanobacteriota; class Cyanobacteriia; order Phormidesmidales; family Phormidesmidaceae; genus CAWUKV01. The sequence continues at coordinate 86 of CAWUKV010000214.1, read as the reverse complement.
AGTGCCGCCGGGGTTGAGTAGGCTGGTTTAGGCTGGCTGGCATTTACCCGCGCGAATCAGTCCAACTCGGCGTGCGATCGCATCCC
>CAWUKV010000213.1:0-9295 GCA_963923025.1 uncultured bacterium | reverse complement strand
CTGCCAGAACCTAGGCTCTACAAGCTTCTTTGCTTTTTTCAGCAAACCCTACATATGCAAGTCTTTTATACAATCACGGCTTAACATCAACCTCCATAACCTGCTACAAAATCATTATGACTGACCTCTCAAAGCTCATTCACCACCTGCACTTCAATCGCCTCCTCCATATCACTCGGCAAATTGGCAAAGAAATCAAGATCCGTTAGCGCTTCGATCTCGTCAACCGAAGTCAAAAAGCGCGTATGATCGTAGGACGGGTCAAGAACAACAGGGCGTTGACCAAACGCCGAAAACTGGTCAAAAGCTGGCAGTTATTAGTTGAGAATAACCCCGCCCACAATCATCCCAACAAAGAGCTTTAGAGCGTTCATTGTTTACCCGTTGGCTTGCCTCGTAGTGTGAATATTGCAAAAGCGATACCCGATACCGCTTTGTGATACTCTATATCGCATAAAAGAAAGTCGATAAGTCTTTAAGCAAACTCGATAACACATAAAGAAAAGCCGATAAGTTAAAAGAAAAAGCCGCTTTTACATAAAAAAATGTCGATAGGTCAAAAGAAAAAGCCGCTTTTACATAAAGAAAAGCCGATAAGTCTTTAAGCAAACTCGATAACACATAAAGAAAAGCCGATAAGTCAGCTAAAAATTGCCCAACGCTGACGGGTTCAACCCCTCACGCCCTCAGCAAAACCACTGAGACAACCCAACAACTTCGCGCTACAGATTGCAGCTCGGCTTACTCATTTAGCCTTCCCTTCATCATTCACGCAAAACTCGCTACACCCACCACCGTAATTCTCCTGAAATTTGGCCTGCATGCAATCCTCACTCCAAATACCTCACTGCATACAGTTCAGCCCCTTTCCAGACACCGCCAGCCTTCTTGATAGCCCCTAAGCATAAGTTACCAGCGTGAAACCACGGAACTTTTCGCCAAAAAACAAAGTTCCGTAGCTTCCCCTATGACACGTTACAGTTCTTCACAACACAATTAAGTTGTTCTTGTGAGATGGCGCTATCCGGTCCTAACAGATCGGGCTATCGCCATCCACACCCTGTTCAACAAAATAAAAAAGGAGATAAAGAACATGTCACGAAAGAAGCTCGTATCCGAGATTCTCAAGACCGCCATCGGTCGCATTCCCGGCATGAAGGCCATTGACCCCAAGCTCGACTTGGGCAACGGCCTGACTGTGGGTAATTACGAAAAGCGGGTTGATGATTTCCAGAACAATCTGGAGACCTAAAATCAGCAGGTCGCTGCTCTGAACGCGCTGCGTAGTCAGCTGCGGGCAGAGGAGCGTGCCCTGAGTCGTTACTCTGCCAAGATGCTGATGGGCGTAGCCTGTGCCTTTGGGCAAGACAGCTACGAATACCAGAAGGCAGGCGGCGTACGGCTGAGTGATCGTAAGCGCCCCAGCCGCCGGGTTCAGCCCCAGGCTACCACTGTTCAGGCGGGAGGTGCGATGGTGACCTAATCATAAAAATAGCCATAAAAAGAAACGAGCTGAGTCCGTTAAGGGCTCAGCTCGCTCTCGTTACAATGACAGCTCTAAGAGCACTGACGATCTAGAAGATTTACTCAGCCCCTTGAGGCAGCAGCTCACGGCTTTCTTTCGCCGTTATCACTACCTTGCCGCTCTCATCCACATCGACAATGGCGGTATCGCCATCCTTCAGACGATGAGACAGGATCTCCTCAGCCAAGCTGTCTTCTAGCAGTCGCATGATGGCGCGACGCAGTGGACGAGCGCCGTAGCTGGGGTTGTAACCCTCTTCTACGAGGCGATCCTTGAACTTCTCGGTCACCTCTAGGGTGATGCCCTGTTCGGTCAGGCGACCAAAGACTTCCTTGAGCAGGATGTCGGAGATTTCCTTGACCTCGGGCTTGGTGAGCTGACGGAAGACGATAATTTCGTCTAGTCGGTTCAAGAACTCAGGGCGGAAGTACTGCTTGAGTTCTTCGTTCACCAAAGAGCGAATGCGGTTGTACTGAGACTCAGCCTGGTCGGCTTCCAGCTCAAAGCCTAGACCGCCACCGCCTTTCTCGATCACCTTGGAACCAATGTTAGAGGTGAGAATCAAGAGAGTGTTCTTGAAGTCGACTGTGCGGCCCTTGGCGTCGGTCAGTCGACCGTCTTCCAAGATTTGCAGCAGCATGTTAAAGACGTCGGGGTGCGCCTTTTCAATCTCGTCGAAGAGGACGACAGTGTAGGGGCGACGCCGGACGGCTTCGGTCAGCTGACCACCTTCGCTGTAGCCGACGTATCCCGGCGGGGAGCCGATCAGCTTAGAGACGGTGTGACGCTCCATGAACTCGGACATGTCTAAGCGAATCATGGCTTCTTCGGAGCCGAAGAAGTAGCCCGCCAGCGACTTGGCAAGTTCTGTTTTACCAACACCAGTCGGGCCAGAGAAAACGAAGCTGGCAATCGGCCGGTTGGGGTTCTTTAGGCCGACGCGGGCACGGCGGATGGCGCGGGAGATGGCCTTCACGGCTTCGTCCTGGCCAATGACGCGCTGGTGTAGCGTGTCTTCCATGTGTAGCAGCTTCTCGGACTCGGATTCGGTGAGCTTGTTCACCGGAACGCCTGTCCAAGAGGCGACGATCTGGGCAATGTCTTCTTCGGTGACAACTGGGGAGTCGTCGCCGTTGTCGGACTCGGCCTTTTTGTTCTGGGCAATGGCCCGAATCTCAGCCTTAATTTCCATTTCGCGATCGCGCAATTCCCCAGCCCGGTCAAAGTCCTGAGACCGTACGGCGTTGTCCTTTTCCTTCAGAATTTGGCGCAGCTCCTTATCTAGCTCCTTGGCTGCCGGGGGCAGCTGGGAGTTGATCAGGCGGACGCGAGAACCGGCCTCGTCGATCAGGTCGATGGCCTTGTCTGGCAGGTAGCGGTCGGAAATGTAGCGATCGGAGAGCTTAGCCGCAGCCTCCAGGGACTCGTCGGCAATCTTCAGCTTGTGATGCTGCTCGTAGCGATCGCGCAGACCGTGCAGAATCTCGATGGTCTCATCGACGCTGGGCTCACCCACCATCACAGGCTGGAAGCGACGTTCTAGAGCAGCATCGCGCTCGATGTGCTTGCGATACTCGTCCAGCGTAGTTGCACCGATGCACTGAAGCTCACCCCGAGCCAGGGCTGGCTTGAGGATGTTGGCTGCGTCAATGGCACCTTCGGCTGCGCCTGCACCGATGAGGGTGTGGACCTCGTCAATCACCAGGATGACGTTCGCCGCAGAGCGAATTTCGTCCATGATCTTCTTCAGGCGTTCCTCAAACTCGCCGCGATACTTGGTACCCGCAACCAGTAGGCCAATGTCAAGGGTGACGACGCGCTTGTCTTCAAGGATGTCGGGAATGTCGCCGTTGGCGATGCGCTGGGCTAAGCCTTCAGCAATGGCGGTTTTACCCACACCGGGCTCACCGATGAGAACGGGGTTGTTCTTGGTGCGGCGACCCAGAATCTGGATGACGCGCTCAATTTCTTTCTGGCGACCAACCACTGGGTCGAGCTTGCCCTCACCCGCCATCTGGGTCAGGTTGGAGCCAAACTCATCTAGGGTTGGGGTCTTGGTTCGGCCCTGGCTGCCGCCGGTAGAGACTTCTGCCGTCTCGCCCAGCATGCGAATGACCTGGGTACGAACCTTAGATAGATCAACGCCTAAATTCTCGAGAACGCGGGCCGCGACCCCCTCGCCTTCGCGGATAAGGCCGAGCAGCAGGTGCTCGGTGCCAATGTAGTTGTGGCCAAGTTGGCGGGCTTCTTCTAGAGATAGCTCTAGAACGCGCTTGGCTCGTGGCGTAAACGGAATCTCGACGGCGACAAAGCCGGAGCCGCGACCGATGATCTTTTCGACCTCGATGCGTGCGTCTTTGAGATTAACCCCCATGGACTTTAGAACCTTGGCGGCGACGCCGGTCCCCTCGCCAATCAGGCCGAGGAGAATTTGCTCGGTGCCCACGAAGTTGTGCCCGAGTCGGCGGGCCTCCTCCTGGGCGAGCATGATTACCTTAATGGCTTTTTCTGTAAAGCGTTCAAACATGGCGGTTATCCATCACCTGCGATGAGCTGGTAGGGTCAATTCTAACACAGTAGATTTTTGTAAAACCGTGCCGGTATTCACGACTTGCAACGGTTTGGAGCATTTGTGCATCTCTTCCCTAGGGAACATTTCTAAGTATCTTTACTCAAAAAATGAGATTCCAAAATTGAATAGGAATCAGTAAAGAAATCTGTTCAAAAATTACAAAAAGTACACATTATTATTTTTTGGTTTTCGACGATTCAGGTGAGGTTTCAGTCAAATTGCACTTCATTGGTTCAGAGCGTAGTCAGTACGCTCATCGTCCGTGGGCCTGAGTTCAAGAGTCTAACGCAGTCGCCAACCCCGTTGCAGAATAGCTTGTGCCGATTGTTGAGAAAGGTTCTGTATCGTCTGAACAAATTTGTCGGATTGTAATCCGCCAAGCCACAGCACCAGGGCGTCTTCATCGTCGGCGTAGTATCGCTTCCGACGACCCGCCAGCTTAAATTCAAACTTTTGATAAAGCTTCAGTGCAGCCGCGTTAGAGGCCCGTACTTCTAGGGTTGCGTGGGTGAGTTGACGACGCTTAGCAGTGGTGAGTAGCTGAACGAGCAGCCACTGGCCCAGGCGACAACGGTGATAATCCGGATGAATCGCCAGTGTTGTGATGTGGGCTTCGTCGAGAATGGACCAAAGACAGCCGAGGCCAATGATGGTGGCGGTGGGAGATTGCCGTAGGTTGGGTTGAGCGTCTGCATTGCTGAGCTCTTGGCCGATATCTTGAGAATCGAAACCCAAAGAACCGAAACCCAACGCCTCAGAAGCCTTGTCCGCCCCCCTGGACAGTTCCAACACCAGCAAATCGCTATTGGGGCTCTCGATTTCCCGTCGATACCCATCTTCTGTCCATAGCCCACCCAAGCAAAGCTTATCCAGCGCCAGGACCTCGGGCAGCCGTTCTTCCGTCAATAAATGACAGCCTAAAATCGGTGCAAGTCGAGGATTATTTTCTGATTTTGGGCTGGGGTGCAATTGTAGACTGGACTATTAACGGATACAGCACTAGAGCAGATATGGTTTCCACTTTTCCCACTGAAACAGCGTCTGGGGAAGCATCCAGCAGCGCGAAGGACTCAACTCAGTATTTGGCGTTTAAGTCTGATTCGCCCAACCAGCTGCTGCTGCCGATGACCGCAACGGTCAACGATGCCGACCATCTGGAGGTAGGGGGCTGTGATGTTGTGTCACTGGTGCAGGAATTTGGGTCACCGCTCTATATATTAGATGAGTCCACGCTACGGCTGGCGAGCGAGCAGTATCGGGAGTCGCTGAAGCGTCACTATCCAGGGGATTCGCTGGTGGTGTATGCGTCGAAGGCGTGGAATTGTCTGGCGGTGTGCGCGATCGCACTTCAAGAAAACATTGCCATCGACGTGGTCTCCGGTGGCGAACTCTACACTGCCCTCAAAGCCGGAGCCACGGGCGACATGCTCTACTTCCACGGCAACAATAAGTCTGCCGAAGAGCTGCAAATGGGCCTAGACGCCGACTGTCGCTTTATGGTCGACAACTGGCACGAGCTAGAACTGCTGGCTGATTTAGCAAAATCTCAGGGTAAAACCGCCACGATTCTGCTACGCCTCACCCCCGGTATTGAGTGCCACACCCATGAGTACATTCGCACCGGCCATATCGATAGCAAGTTTGGCTTCGACCCCGACCAAATCGAAGATGTCTTCAAGCGCGTCAGCGAACTGCCTCAGCTCCGCTGCATTGGTTTGCATGCCCACATTGGCTCCCAAATTTTTGAGCTACAGCCCCACCAAGATCTAGCCGGTGTGATGGTGCAGTGGTACAAAAAGGCAACCAGCTATGGCCTGCCGATGAGTGAGCTAGACGTGGGCGGTGGCCTAGGCATCCGCTACACCGAGTCGGACGATCCGCCGAGCATTGACGCCTGGGTTCAGACCGTTTGCAAAAACGTCGTTGCGGCCTGCGAGGCGCAGTCGGTAGCGCTGCCCCGACTGCTGTGTGAGCCAGGTCGTTCCATGATTGGTTCTGCCTGCGTCACGGCCTACACCGTGGGCAGTCAGAAAACAGTCCCTGGCATTCGTCAGTACGTGGCAGTTGATGGGGGGATGTCGGATAACCCCCGGCCGATTACCTACCAGTCGGTCTATCGAGTTATGTCAGCTAGCCACATGTCAGCACCGTTGTCTCAAACAGCCACACTAGCGGGCAAGCACTGCGAGTCTGGCGATGTCGTTATCCACGATGCGCAGCTGCCAGATCTGTCAGCGGGTGACGTGGTTGTGGTCCCTGCCACCGGAGCCTACAACTACAGCATGGCGTCGAACTACAACCGGGTTCCACGTCCAGCAGCGGTTCTGGTCAACGCAGGTCAAGCTCAGCTCATTCTAGAACGCGAGACACCGACTGATTTACTGCGTCAAGATCGTCTTCCTGAGCGTTTACAGGCCTAGACACAGCGGGCGTAAACTGGCGTCTCCACGTTGGGTACTGCTAAAAATTGATAAGACACAGCATGCCCGCCTGTATGGGCCCATCTGTGTGGGCCCATCCGTATGGGAAAGTGTTGCCTAAAAAAACGGTGGATGTAGAAGCCATTGGGTAGGTCAGCTCGTTAAACTAAGGCTGTTTCTGTGCCTACTAGATGGGCGGATTCAGAGAGACGGCAGGCCTCTGCCGTGGTTCACACCCGATCAGAGGCTTGCTAACGACTCAATAGCGTTGCTTGACCGCTCGAATCTGCTGCGATCTGCGATGACCCGCCGTGCCTTGGGAGATGTCCAATGCTAACGGTGACGCTGAGCGACTCCCATCTCTGCATAAGCTGAGTAGTTGATTGAATATGACCGGGGCCAGCTCTTGCGTCTCATCATCGACATCTGTTTAGTATTGGCGTTGATCTACATGGTGCTGGTCGTCATTGGAGAACGACGCACCCTGTGGATGATTCGTGGGCTCATCATCCTCATGTTGGGCGCGGCTCTGAGTCATTATCTGAGTCTGCAGCTACTGAGCTTCGTGTTGACCTGTCTTGCCATTGGTTCGGCTGTCGCCATGGCGCTGATGTTGCAGGCAGAAATTCGACGATTTTTGGAGTTGTTGGGACGAGGGCAGCTACTGCAACTGTTTGTCCCAGCGGACGGTCCGCCGCAGAAGGCTAGTACAGTTGTCGACGAGCTAGTGGACGCTGTCAAACAGCTCTCTCAAAACCGCACCGGGGCGCTGATTATTCTGGAAACAGACCGGCCCATTGATGAGAATAATTTCTCGGTGCCGGGCGTCCGCCTTAACGCCGATGTTTCGAAGGAATTGCTGCAAACGATTTTTCAAACTTCGACACTGCTGCACGATGGTGCGGTTCTGATTCGATCAGCGCGTGTCCTAGCGGCGGGGGTTATTCTGCCGATTTCTGAGCGCTCGGCCTCCCGACAACTGGGGACCCGTCACCGGGCTGCCATGGGGATTACCGAACGGGTAGAAAACTGTATTTGCATTGTGGTGTCGGAAGAAACCGGCTCTATCTCTGTCGCTGAGCAGGGACGGCTAAATCGCCCGCTTACCAGCGTACGACTACACGAAATTTTGAGTGAAAAGTTTACACCCGCTGTAGAGGCCGATACGGTCGCACCGCAGCTCCGTAGCCTGGGTCGACGGCTCGGCCTCACCTGGATTAGTCTGGCCCATCGACTGCGCAGACCGCCGGGCAAGCGACCCAGCAAAAAACGAAACTAAACTGCTTCCAACCCCCATTCGTTGCATGGGTCTACAAATTTCTGCGTAGTATCGACTGGGAAATGTAGAGAAAATTACAAATCCTATGCGGTCTACAGACCCGACCGCTATGATAGATGTGTGCTAAGCATAAATACACAGTCCTACCCTTAACCCTTGCAGCAGCCATGTCCGGCACTTCGTCCATCCAGACGCCGTCTACACCCGTTGACTCAAATTCTGTTGAGTCCTCACCTAAGCAGGTTCCGCTGTCTGACCGTGAACTTCAAATTGTGGAGTTAGTGGCAGCTGGGCTCACTAACCAAGAAATTTCGGAGCGGCTTGAAATTAGCAAGCGTACCGTAGATAACCACATCAGCAACATTCTGAACAAGACCGGGACGGGCAACCGTGTAGCGCTGGTGCGCTGGGCCTTGAAGTGGGGCAAAGTCTGCATTGACGATGTGAACTGCTGCACGTTACCCCAAGACAGCTCAGATTCGTTGGCGTCGTAGCCGTATCATCCCAAATCGGTTTATCAAAACCCCGACAGGATTTGGTAGGGTGGGCAATGCCCACCCTGCGTCATGTTTGGGGCGCTGTTTATGGGCTATCCCATACGAACCTTTCCCAGCCCATGAGCACCGTCCAAGCCATTCGCGGCACCCGCGACATCCTCCCTAGCGAGGTCGCCGTCTGGCAGCAGGTCGAAACCGTCGCCCACCAGATTCTTAGCCGCGCCGCCTACCGCGAAATCCGCCCGCCCATGTTTGAGCAAACCCAGCTGTTTGCCCGAGGCATCGGCGAAGCCACCGATGTGGTTGGTAAGGAAATGTACACCTTTGAGGATCGCGGGGGCCGGTCTATCACGCTGCGTCCAGAAATCACGGCAGGATTGGTCCGAGCTTTTATCGAGAACAAACTGTTTGCAGGTGGTGGCGTCCAGCGGCTCTGGCATCTAGGTCCTGCCTTTCGCTACGAACGTCCCCAAAAAGGCCGACAGCGTCAATTTCACCAGCTTGACGTCGAAATCCTCGGTAGCCGCGACCCCCGCGCCGATGTCGAAGTCATCGCCATCGCCACCGACATTCTCCAAGCCCTTGGCCTTAAAACCCTGACAATGGATATCAACTCCGTCGGTCAGGGTGAAGACCGCCAAGCCTACCGCGATGCCCTAGTCAGCTACCTCACCCCTTACAAGGACGAGCTAGACACCGACTCCCAGGACCGGCTGACGCGTAACCCGATGCGCATTCTCGACAGCAAAGATAAGCGCACCCAGGAAATCGTCACCGACGCACCCAGCCTGCTGGATTATCTGGGCGATGATTCTAAACAGCACTTCGATGCCGTTCAGCAGCAGCTGACTGACCTAGGGATTGCTTTTAATATTAATTCTCGGCTGGTGCGTGGACTCGACTACTACACCCACACCGCCTTCGAGATTCAGTCTGCCGATCTGGGTTCCCAGGCAACCGTATGTGGGGGTGGCCGCTATGACGGGTTGGTGTCCCAGTTGG
>CAWUKV010000212.1:0-9438 GCA_963923025.1 uncultured bacterium | reverse complement strand
GCTCTCCACAGCTCTGTTGCCTACCCTAATTTTTAGTCCTGACGCTGCACTAGGTTCGGAGGTTCAAGTGACGTGTCCCGCTGTTTAGCCTCGTCCGTATAACTGGCTCTGTGATCCACCTCACTGAAGCTCTTTTATAAAGATTGCAGCATGCCTTTATGGGCACAGCAGGTCGATTGATTTGCCCAATGGCTTGTGTATTTATGTAAACCTGCGGAGATGAGCGGGCGTTTTGAAGTAATCTGCCTGCGAGTTGTGCTCAGACTTCCGTGAAACTGTCATTGCTCTGTAAAAAAAGTTCAGATTACGCTAGGCCTGTGCATTACCTCAAAAGGTTGGGTAAGCGCTTGACGTTCTGCACAAAGTCGGTAATCTTATTGGCTCAAGGGCACAAACCGTCAAAAAACGTTGTGTATTCTGTACATTTTTAACGTTTCTTGTCGCCTGCGCCGAGGATTCTCATGTGTCAGAGGTCTTCGACTGTTCTATCCGGGGTTCTAGAAACTTATGTCGACCAAGCCCAATCAGCTTCTGAAAGGCCAAACGCTGGAGCTGCTTAACACCTATCAAAAGGCCCGTTCACCGCAGTTGCGGAATCGGCTGGTCAAAATGAACATCGGCTTGGTGCGGCGGGAGGCCCACCACTGGATTTACCACTCCAACGAAACCTTCGATGACCTGATGCAGGTGGGTAGCTTGGGGCTGATTCGGGCGATTGAACGGTTCGATATTTCTAAGGGATATGCCTTTAGTTCGTTCGCCATTCCCTACATTCGTGGCGAAATTCAACACTATTTGCGCGATCGCGGCGCGATTGTGCGCATTCCCCGGCGCTGGCAAGCCCTGCAGCACCAATCTGCTAGGGTGATTCGGCAGCTTCAGGAAGAGCTTGATCGCAAGCCGACTGACCAAGAGATCGCTGTAGAGCTCGACATTACGGTGGCTGAATGGCAAGAAGTTAAGCTAGCAAGCCGTAATCGCTCTCTGCTTAGCCTGGACGCACCGATTCAGGACGAAGATTCTGGCTCGGCGTCGCTGAGTGATTTGCTACCGGACCCCAAATACCGCAGCTTCCAGCTGGCTCAAGAAGATCGCATTCGGCTACAGCAAGCGCTCTCCCAACTCGAAAAGCGGACGCGAGAGGTGTTGGAATTTGTCTTTTTGCAGGATCTGACCCAGAAGGAGACGGCAGAACGTTTGGGCATCAGCGCTGTTACCGTGTCACGGCGAGTTAAAAGTGGTTTGAAACGGCTACGGACGGTCATGAATGCTCCGGACGGCAGTTCAGAAGCGGAAAGTCAGCCTTAGGCTAGGAATCATTAGGCTACGGCTTGTTAGGTTACCCAGGCCGATACGGCCAGATTTCATTGATACGAGACTTTTTGATTTGAAGGGTTGTCGTTGAAGGTCAATCGCTGCTGCCTAATCGCTTTTCTTGAGTCCATTGCGCTTCATAAGCCTAAGCTGTTAACTGTGCTCAACTGCCTGACAGAGTTGCAATCTGAGTCTATTGTGGCCCACAGAAGGACTGCATACAGATTTGGGTGGGTGCGATATGTTTTGCTGTGAATTGGTCTAACCTCTAGGCAGGACGAAAAGTTTCGCTCTACGTCGCAGCCGTACCTACTCATTGTGCGACTGCTGCAACGGTTGGTCAGGCTATTAAACCGGCTCAACACCCGAAGCCTATGACCAAAGCTATAATTGCTGAACGACAGCCTTTGGAGGATCCGAAAATGCGACGTCTGCCCCTATTTGCGCTTGCCCTAGCCAGTGCAGCTCTGCTCAGCGGGTGTAACTTTTTCAACCGTAGCGATGATGCGGACGTGGCAGATGTACCTGCAGAGGGCGAAGACCCAGCCGTTGTGATTGAGGATGCGACTGAAGATGCAGCGCTGCCGACGCCCAGTCAGGGCGACTTTGTTGACCCGGTGGTCCCTGCTGAAGGCGCGGTTACCGTTGTCGCTCCCGATCTGATTCAGTCGACGAATCCCAACGAGCGAGCCATTGGTGTACAGCGTAGTCGACCCGATCCGTTTGCATCATTACCCATTCCGCCGACGCCGCCCGAGCCCGTGGTGCCGCCTACAGCTAGCGGCACTAGTCCTCGTACCCAGACTACAGCTGCAAGTCAGGGCGGGGCTGCTGCCACGGCTGCCAGTCCCTCGACGACGCCGACCGTGACGCGTCCGGCATCCTCTTCTACCTCAGGTGGTGCTGCGGCAGCGGCTGTCCCGACACCCAGTCGGACGCCTGTACCGACACCCAGCGTTGCTGCCGCTGATCCGGCGACGACGCTACCGAACATCCCTCAACCGACAGTTGCCCGGGCTGTGCGCATTTCGGGTGTTGTTCAAATTGGGGGTGTCCCCTACGCCATTGTTCAGGTCCCCAACGAAGTGGAGCGCTATGTCCGTGCCGGTGAGCGAATCGCTGGTGGCTCAGTGTTGGTGAAGCGCATCGATACGCGTTCAGTCGAGCCACGCGTGGTGCTAGAGCAGAACGGGATTGAGGTAGTGGCCAACGTGACAGGGGGTGGTGACGCCCCAGATACTGCCGCTGCACCGCCTGCACCGCCGAGCGGTACTGAGACGTCTTTGGTTTCCACAAATGCGCTGACAGCGCCAGGGCTCTAGGTCTCCCCTTGAGTTTGTTTTGGGCGGCTCTAAGCGTGTTCGTTAGCAAACATGAAAGGACTGAGTTTGAGGCATTCCGTGTTGGAGTGCCTCTCTTGTTTATGGGGCACGACCACGTTGAAACTTCAATGCAATAGCTAGCGCCATGTTGGTTAGGACGCCGAGTACGGCGATCCTGCTGGGTAATAAAATCCTAGATTGTCGCAGCCTTGTCCTAAGGTCAGTGGCGGCTGCGACAGAGAAAGCTGGTGGTGCTGTGACTGCCGTTTGAGATCGCGTGTTGCGTAAGCTTGAGTTAGGCAACAATTCTTAAACGCTTGAATGACATCTTCTTGACCGACGAATAGTACTCTGGTGTACAGATGCCCAATTGGGCGTGTCATCATTTTTCTAGGCAAGAGGCATAGATATGGTTAAGCGTGGATCTAAGGTCCGTATCCTCCGTAAAGAGTCCTACTGGTACAGAGACGTTGGCACCGTTGCAACCGTTGACCAGAGCGGTATTCGCTATCCCGTTGTCGTCCGCTTTGACAAGGTCAATTACGCGGGTATTAACACCAACAACTTTGCCGAAGGTGAGGTTGAAGAGGTCAAGTAGGTCCTAGTCAATTGTTAAGTTAATTGTCGTCACCCGTTTGTTTTGCCTGAACTACCTGAAGTTGAAACGGTCCGTCGAGGCTTAAATCGAGTGACGCTACATCAACCCATTCGGGGTGGGCAGGTTCTGCTAGCGCGGATCGTTGCTCACCCCGATTCTGTTGACGGGTTTTTGCGATCGCTGGCTGAAGCTGAGATTACCGGCTGGCAACGACGGGGTAAGTATCTTTTGGCGGCACTAACCCGTCAGGGCCAACCGGCAGGATGGCTGGGGGTGCATTTGCGCATGACCGGACAACTGCTGTGGCTAGACCGGAGTGAGGCGGTGTCTTCTCACAGTCGAGTTAGGCTGTTCCTCTCCGATCAGCGGGAGCTCCGGTTTGTGGATCAGCGTACCTTTGGTCGACTGTGGTGGGTGCCGCCAGATGTAGAGCCATCAGCGGTGATGACAGGGCTTCAGCGTTTGGGGCCAGAGCCGTTTGATGGGACATTTTCGGTGGCCTACCTGCGATCGCAGCTAGCCCGTAGTCAACGCCCGATTAAGAATGCCCTGCTGGACCAACGACTGGTGGCGGGTATTGGTAATATCTATGCCGATGAAGCCCTGTTTATCAGCGGTATTCGGCCAAAGACGCGGTGCGATCGCATTGGCCCTCGACGGATTGAAAGACTCCACGCCGCCATCATCAAGGTGCTGACGGACAGCATTGAGGCCGGTGGCACAACCTTTAGCGATTTTCGTGACGTGCACGGCGTGAATGGCAACTATGGCGGCGTTGCCTGGGTGTATGACCGCGAGGGAGAACCTTGCCGTACCTGCCAAACGCCCATTCAGCGGCTTAAGCTGGCCGGGCGTTCCGCCCACTATTGTCCCAGCTGTCAGCGCTGAGGTCTTGAGCTGTGGGGCATTGGCAAGCGACCCCCTAGCGCGACGAATGCAATAGAATGTTAAGGATTATTCTGAATGGGCAGACTCATGGCAGTTAAGAAGGGCAGCTTTGTGCGAGTGGTACGCGAGAAACTGGACGACAGTGCTGAAGCCACCGCAAGCGACACCCGGTTTCCGCCCTATCTGTTTGAAACCAAAGGCGAAATTTTAGAAATGAACGACGACTACGCGTTAGTCAAGTTTGGGACGGTGCCGACGCCCAATATCTGGCTGAGGTTAGACCAGCTGGAAGAGTTCAAGTAAGCAACCCCAGACTTTTTAGCGACCCCAGACTTTTAATCGACCCCAGACTTTTACCGGATCAGTTGCGTGATTGGAATAGCGCATTCAGGCGACGGCACGGTTCTGGCTATTGGATTCTATGGCTGTGGCTGTGGCGCTAGTCTAGGCGTGCCAGGTTGACTGCTTGGCCTGGGTCATCAAAATGCTGTGGGTACTGCATTCGGGCTCATCGTCGGCTGGTCGACGCTGCTGATAGGTTCCGTCTGGCTGCATTTCCCAGGCTTGGCGGTTGTCGTCTAGCGAAATCTGCAGCAGGTCTCGCAGGGTCTTGCGAATGGTGCTGTCTAAGATGGGCGTCACGGCTTCAACTCGGCGATCCAGATTTCGAGGCATCCAGTCGGCACTGCCGATGAAGCACTCTTCCTGCCCATCATTGTGGAAGTAAAACACCCGCGAGTGTTCTAGAAAACGACCAATAACGCTGATAACGCGAATATTGTTGCTGAGTCCTGCTAAGCCCGGGCGCAGGCAGCAAATGCCGCGAATGATCAGATCAACGTCAACCCCAGCCTGGGATGCCCGATACAGGGTCTGAATCATAACCGGGTCAACCAGCGCGTTCATCTTAAGAATCAGCCGACCGGGACGACCCGATTGAGCATGACTGATCTCTCGCTCGACCATTTCGATCATGCGATCGCGCAAGGTGATAGGGGCGATCAGTAACTGGCGAAACGATTGCTGTTGAGAGTAGCCCGTCAGGTAGTTAAACAGATCGGTGAGGTCTGCGCCGAGTTCTGGGCGACAGCTCATTAGCCCCAGATCGGTGTAAAGTTTGGCCGTTTTGGGGTTGTAGTTGCCGGTGCCAACATGGACATAGCGCCGAATGCCTGACTTTTCCCGTCGGACAACTAGCACAACTTTGGTGTGGGTCTTGAGGCCCACCAGCCCATACACCACATGAACGCCTGCTCGCTCCAGTGTCCGGGCCCAGTTGATGTTGTTTTCCTCGTCGAAACGAGCCTTGAGTTCGACCAGGGCGACTACCTGGATGCCATTTTCTGCCGCAGAAATTAACGCATTGACAATGGGGGAATCGCCGGATGTGCGATACAGCGTCATCTTGATAGCTAGCACATCTGGGTCATGGGCCGCCTGGGTAATAAACTGCTGCACCGTTGCCGAAAAAGAATGATACGGGTGATGCACCAGCCGATCCCGATTGCGAATGAGCGTGAAGACGTCTTCGGCTTCTCCATCGGACTCGAACCCTAGCTGCCATTCTCTGGGGACAATGGGAGACCACTTTGGGTCTTTTAGATGGGGCAGCGGTAGCCCACTAAGGCTGATCAGGTCACCCAAGCCGACCAATCCCTCAACCTCGTACACGTCTTCGGCAGTAAGTTCCATTTCCTCTAGCAGCGTGGTTCGCACCGCACCGGATAGGCTGGACTGCATTTCGATACGAACGGTGGATCCACCCAATCGCCGCTTGTTTAGTTCCTGCTCAATGGCCAGCATCAGATCATCGGCTTCGTCCTCTTCGACATAGAGGTCAGCGTTACGCGTAATGCGAAACACGTGATGTTCTCGAATGGTCATGCCAGGGAACAAAAAGGCCAGATTGTGAGCAATGACCTGCTCCATCGGCACCCCTGCCCAGTTGCCGTCAGGGCAGAGTGCTGCCGGTAACTCAACAAATCGCGGCAGTACCTTGGGCACCTTGACCCGAGCAAAGTGTTCTTCTCCGTCGGTTTCACTGCTAACCACGACAGCCAGGTTCAGACTCAGGTTAGAAATGTAAGGAAAGGGATGACCTGGGTCTACCGCCAGCGGAGTAAGCACCGGAAAGATTTGCTCCTCAAAGTGCTCTCGTAGGAAAGACTTTTGAGCGCTGTTGAGGTTTTCATAGTTGAGTAAATGAACGCCGTGCTCAGTCAGCGCCTGACGCAGCGTTGTCGCGAAGTAACGGTGCTGAAGCGTGACGACAGGCCGCAGCTTGTCGCTAATATCGTGCAGCTGCTGACTCGGGGATCGCCCATCAGGGGTATGTACCGATACGCCAGCTTCGACCTGCTGTTTGATGCCAGCCACTCGGACCATGAAGTACTCGTCCAGGTTGTTGCTGAAAATGGCCAAAAACTTTAGCCGCTCCAGCAAAGGTGTCCGTTCATCCATTGCCTCGTGCAGGACACGCTCGTTGAACATCAACCAGCTCAGCTCGCGGCTGATGTAGTTGGCCGGATCGTTCAAATCTAGAGTCGATTTATCCGCAGATGCGCAGATGTCTGGGATCGAGTCCCCAGAGTCTGAATTTTTGGATGATTTGGCAGCAGGGTCAAGGTTGGCTGAGGAGGGGGCAACGGTCATAGGGAATGCAATACGTCTAGAACACTTCGTCTTCGATGCCTTTCCACCATTCGCCAAGCTTCATCAGATCGGCATGGAGGTCGGCAAGCTGCTGAGCATAGTCGTCCGGCGTAAGCTGACCTTGCTGTTCTCGGAGCTTTTTAAGCCGTAGCTGTACCAGTAGCCAAGGTTTGCTGATGCCATTAGTGGCTTCAATATATTTAGCCAGGTCTTGGCTGTTCATAGAGGTTGGTGTGAACGGTTGGGTTAGGTCTTTAGCTTACTCAATATTGCAGCGCTGTGGCGGCGGCTTATCCGTTGCGATGCAGGAAGGCTGTCTTCAATGCGACACAGCGCTATCAATGAGAGTACTGCACGACTAGATGCTTTGATCTCAGCTGATCATTTGTCAGAACCAGGTCTAGCCAGCAACAAAAAATCCGCAGGACAACACCATCAGTGTGAACCTGCGGATTTATGATTGGGTTAAGGTGATAGATGATACTTGTTTTAACTCAGTATCTATCGAATCTCTTAAGACGCCCTGTTGCAGATTACTGCTTCAGGTTGTCTCTCCAACCCCGTAGCTCTTCTGCGGCAACATCGCGTCCGCCTAGTCCGAAGGCGATCGCAATGGCTACCGCGATCGCACCCAACAGTAGACCGAAGGCCAGATTAACAATGCTGGGAGCAATGCCAATCTGCTGTAACGCCAGTGCACCAACGAATGCAATGATGGCAATCCGGGCGACCTGGGCTACCGTGTTCGAGGCCGAGCTGTTCATGGAGCTGCGGACCAAGCGGTACACCAGGTTGGCGGCATACAGGCCAATGGCAAAGATCACAACGCCGACCAATACCCGGGCCGAAATTGCCAGAATCGCTTGAACGATTTCTGTGAGGGCCGGGAAGTTGAGGATTTCGGTGGCAGTAACAGCGCCAAAGAGAACGATCCCAACCAGCGTAATTAGGCCAACGATTTCCGACGGCGTTTTTGCCGTGCCGGAGGGCTGGACCGTCGTTTCAGGTAGGCCCTCTGTGGAGGACATCATCGACGGTGGTGGTGGCGGCACAGACCCAGGCGTGCTCCCAGGCGTAGATGGCCCCGACAGCTCCGGCAGACCCAGGGCTTCGAAAATGCTGTCGAAACCCAGGCTAGTCAGGAGATTGCTGACCAAGTCAGAGACAAACTTACCAATGAAGTAGAACAGTACCAGCACCACACCTGCTGCAAAGACCTGCGGCAGGATGAAGAGGATGCGGTTGAGCATGTCCACCGCAGGCTCAGAGATGGCCTCGATATTCAGCTCTTCCAGTGCAGTAATGGCAACGGGAATCAGAATGAGGACATAGACAATCGTGCCGGCCAAACTAGACAGCGAGGTGCCCCCAGCTGTGGCGGTGCTGGATAACCCGAAGCGGCTACCAAAGCGGTCTACGCCAGATGCTGCCAGCAGATTTGTAACAATGTCACGAACAATGCGGGCAACCAACCAGCCAATGGCAAAGATGATCCCTGCGGTCAGAATCTGCGGGATAGCAGAGAGAAACTCATCAATGAGATTCTCGACAGGTGCAAGCAGTCCTTCTAGTCCCAAGGTGTTCAGAACTAGCGGTAGGAACAGCAGGAATACAAACCAGTAGAGCACGGTCGCCAGCGTGTCGCTGAGGCTAAAGCCGTTACCTGTGGCGTCAACGCCGGTTTGTTGCGACAGCCGCTCGTCAATGCTGACCTGGGCCAAAGCGCGTGTTACCAGCGTTTTAACTAGCGTGGCAATTACCCAGGCAACACCCAGCAGCAGTGCCGCTGCCGCGATCCTAGGCAAGTACTCCATGATGGTGGATAGCAAATCATTCAGCGGTTCTGAAACCACGGTGAGGTCGAGGGCATTCAGCACTGCAACCAACGTGAACAGAATAACCAGCCAAAAGATAGCCGTACTACCCCACTTGGCGGTTGGGATTTCATCACCGGGGCGACCGCTTACCCAGCTGGCAAGTTTGTCGTCAAGCTCTGTGCGCTTGAGGATGCTGCCGACAATCCAGGAGGCGACAAACGCGATAACAATGCCGATGGCAAGGATTGCTAAAGCGCCTAACAGCGTTGGAATAAAGCCGACAATGTCTGTACTAAAGGAGGTTTTTAGATCTGAAAAAGAGTCCACCTGAGCGAATAAGGGGATGAGCCCTGGGGTGAACCCGTCAGACCCAGCAACCAGGTCAAAGGGTTGAGTCATCTTTCTGGGGCCTGTTGAACCAAATAAACATCAAAACGGCATCACCTGGGGATACCCGATGTAAGGAGCTGTATCCAATAGAGTACAGCGTTTCGTGAATTTTCTTAGGTACACGGATTACCAACGCCTGACCGTTGGTGATTTTCTCTGCAATTCTACTGACAGCTTTGATTTTCTGGCCTAATCAATTTATTTTGCTTTTTCTTCCCAGTATCTAAAGCATTCTGAACATGAGAGGTAAGCCTTACCACACCGTTCCAGACAATATGGTGATCGAGTGGTGGCCGAATAGCAGACGTCACAAAGCAGAATGCCAGCCCCAGGTAGGGCTGGCATCTGACTTAGGGTAGATGAAGGGGGTAGATGAAGGGTAGAGGCGTGATGCTTAGAAACAAACGCCAGTGATCGCAAGGATTAGATCGCTTGGCTCCGTCTATTATGCGTCTGC
>CAWUKV010000211.1:0-9453 GCA_963923025.1 uncultured bacterium | reverse complement strand
TGAACTGCTATCTAGCAGGGGATTTCAGTATATGCCCTGCTAGAGACCCAGTGCCGCGGCTTTGAGCTGGTAGCCAACGTGCTGCCTGACGAATGGGCAACACTGGCGAACTAAGTGATGGAATGCGTCGGTTTTCCCGATTGTTTTTAGAACCGACTGTGTGATCAGAATTCAGAAATTAGGAGTTAGGAGTCAGGAGTCAGGAGTCGGAATAGTTCTGATTCCTGGCTGTGGACAATCTGTTTGGGCTTCTGTCCTTCGATTGAGACGGGGTATCTCATTTTCAGCCGTGAGCCAACTGTCCCACAAGTCCCGTATCTGTAGGGAGCATCAGCGAGGACTTTAGCTCTTTGATATTGTTTATTCTGCCCAGCGTCGTAGAAGATTTGAGATACTCTTCGAAATGAGGTCAAATTCTACTGTTTTTCCTTGTTGTGCAAAGATTGAGCGCCGAGCGGTGTCTAGGTCGAACAACACTTCTCTCTGGGCTGGGTCGCGGACTAGGCTCTGGACCCAGCCTACTGCGACAAACCGGGTTCCGCTGGTGACCTCATTTACTCGATGGAGTGCTGAAGAAGGATATATCAGCGCCGTTCCCGCCGGGAGTTTGTAGGCCTGTTCTTCGTCGGCTCCTTCTACTACCAGTTCTCCACCGCTGTAGTTGTCTGGCTCATTCAAGAACACGGTAAACGATACGTCAGAACGATACTGGCCCATCATGGCATTATCGGCGTGGGTGCCGTAGGACATGCCAGGTTCGTACCGGCTGAGCAACACGGTGTGGATATATCGGGGTCGTACGGCGGCCTGGAAGAGCGGATGCTTTTGCAGCGCAGATTTTATCTGTTCTTTGAATGCCTTGGCATCCGCTGTCTTGAGCTGTTGGTTATGCTTAACCTGCTTGGCATACCAGCCTGCCGTGAGTTTGCCATCGACAAACTCAGCTGCCTGTAGCACCGATACAATCTCTTTTCTCTCTTCTGATGAGAGGAGATCGGGGATTTTGAATCGCATGAGTGTGGAGAACTATTCCCAACCGACGCGGTCCACAAGCTTTACGACCTCTGGATTGTTGCGACCGTAGGCCGATACGTTGACCTCGTCCACTTTGAAGTCGCCCAGCTCCGACACAATCGGGTCCACCTCAATGCCCTCAACAACCGGATACTCGTTATTGCTCTGGGCAAAGACGGTCTGAGCCGTTGGGCTCATCAGAAATTCGATAAATGAGATCGCGTTCTCTTCATTCTCAGCCCCAGTGACGACCCCAACACCGCTGATATTGACATGAGTACCGCGTCCGTCCTGGTTAGGAAAGAACACCGCTGTTTTGCTAATGACGTCTTGGTCTGCGGCATCGTCTGACTTTGCTAGTCGCGCCCAGTAGTAGTGATTGACAATTGCCACGTCACACTGGCCCGATGCCACCGCCTCAATTTGGGCTACATCGCCGCCGTCGGGCTGTCGGGCAAAGTTATCGACCAGCCCTTTAGCCCAGGTCTCGGTTGCCTCAACCCCTTCTGTTTCAATCATGGAGCCTAGCAGCGACTGGTTGTAAATGTTGCCTGAGCTGCGAACACAGACTCGCCCCGTCCACTCGGGTTCTGCCAGAGCTTCGTAGGTTGAGAGGTCATCAGGGCTGACCGTATTGGGGTTGTACACCAGCACTCGCGCCCGCTTGGTGAGGCCATACCATAGCCCCTCGGGGTGACGCAGGTTAGCTGGAACAGCTGCATCAAGTTCGGTGGAACTCACCGGTTGAAAAATTCCTGCTTCCTCGGCCCGCCACAGACGGCCTGCGTCCACAGTAATGAAAACGTCGGCGGGACTGTTTTCGCCTTCGGTCGTGATGCGCTCAATGAGCTCATCGGATTTGCCTTCTACGACGTTGACTTCAATGCCAGTCTCCTCTGTAAAGCGTGCAAACAGTTCGTCATCCACATCGTAGTGGCGGGCAGAGTAGACGTTCACTTCACCGGCATCGGTTACGGCAGTGTCGGTCGACGGCTGGGTACAGCCGGTGACGGCCAGGGACGCGATCGCAGCGCTCACGGGCAACTGCTTCGTAGTGAATTTAGCTATCTTTACCATTGGTTATACTGGCATCTAATTGAAAGTAATTTCTATTATGCACTGAGCGGGTCAATACTCAATACCGTCACCGGTATTTTTTAAAGAGCTCTGTAGATCTTCTATTTCCTTGCCAATAGTGCGATTGCGAGGCATGGGGTTGATTGGGATAGCCCTGCACCGAACCTCGATGCAGTTGCGGGAACGTTACTGAGAAGTATCCTCATTATTAGCCAAAGACGGCTTCCGCACGCGGCGCACTAACAGGCTTGGTCAACCTATATGAATAACGTGGCTCAGCCTATGCAGGCTAAACCGCGTCCAAGTTGAAACCTATAGCTTTCCCTACCGGAAAAACTCCAGTTCTGGATGTGGCCAAGGTTTAATTCGTCCGGTTGCGGGCTACCTGCCAGCTTAGGAATACAACTGGAACCAGCCCGACTAACAGGATCATTAGGGCTGGAGCCGATGCCTCGCTCAGTCTTTCGTCTGAGGCGTACTGATAGACGCGCACGGCTAGCGTGTCGAAGTTGAAGGGCCGCATCACCAGCGTGGCCGGTAGTTCCTTCATCACATCAACGAACACCAGCATCATCGCTGTCAGCAAGCTACTGCTCATCAGCGGTAAGTGAATTCTAACTAATGTCCGTGATGGAGAGCATCCCAGGCTACGGGCAGCGTCGTCTAAGCTGGGGCGAATTTTCCCCAGGCCCGTTTCTACCGTGCCTAGAGAGACAGCCAGGAAACGAACCAGGTAAGCAAAGATGAGTGCCCCAAGGGTACCGCTGAGTAACAGTCCTGTCGAAATGCCCAGACTGTTCTCCAGCCAGCTGGAGACAGCATGGTCAAACTGGGCAATGGGGATTAGGATGCCCACCGCAATGACCGCCCCAGGAATGCCATAGCCCATGGACGCCAGACGTACCCCCAGCTGCATGGGCTGACTCGAATTGAGTCGCTGGCCGTAACCCAGCAGCAGAGATAGGACGATCGCAACCCCCGCAGTAATGCCTGCCAATATGACGCTGTGCTGTGCCAGTTCCAAAAAATTGTCGTCCAGGGTCTCTTCCCAGTTGGACAGGGTCATCTGTAATAGCAGCCCTGCGGGAATCAACAGCCCACAGAGAACGGGTACGAAGCAGGCGGCGGCGGCCAGTAAGCCGCGCAGGCCATGTAGCTCATACTTTTTGGGAACTTTGCTGCTGTTTTTAGCCTGGTAATATTTGGCGCGTCGCCTGGAGCCACGCTCTAGCAAAATTAGCGCCAGAATGAACAACATCAGCACGGCAGCCAGCTGGGCTGCGGCCACTCGTTCTCCCATGCCAAACCAGGTTCGGTAAATGCCAGTGGTGAAGGTCGGCACGCTAAAGTACTGCACGGTGCCAAAGTCATTCAGCGTTTCCATCAGCGCTAGCGCCAGTCCGGCCATGACTGCCGGACGGGCCAAGGGTACAGCAACTTTGGCAAAGCTTTTCCACGGGCTGCAGCCCAGGGAACGGCTAGCTTCTAGCGTGCAGACGGACTGTTCTAAAAAGGCCACGCGAGCCAACATGTACACGTAGGGATATAAGGTGAGGCTAAACATCGCGATCGCGCCCCCGACCGACCGAACGTTAGGAAACCAATAGTCTGCGACGCTGTCCCAACCAAACATCGTCCGTAGCCCTGTTTGTATGGGGCCGTAGTACTCGAGCCATTCGGTGTAGGTGTAGGCCAACAGGTAGGCCGGTGCGGCCAAGGGGAGTAGCAGCGCCCATTCAAACCAGTGCCCGCCAGGAAAGCGACACAGGGTAACGAGCCACGCCGTGCCTACCCCGATAACTAAAACGCCGACCGCAACCCCCGCCATGAGCAGCAAGGAATTGGTGACATACTGCACCAATACCGTGCTGGCTAAATGTGCCCAAATGTCACCAGTGTTGGCAAATATGCTGCCGACAACGACCGCAATCGGCAGGGCAACCAACGCCGCAATTAGCCATACCGCGATGGCCCAGCCGTTGACATGACGTAGCAGAGTCTGAGTGCGAGACAAACGGGCCGTGTCGGTCATGGGATTCAAATACAAGACTATGACTGCTCAAGACTATGACTGCTCAAGACTATGGAGACATCCATGGTCTGGGGTATTGCCAAGGATGGCAGCGCATTTGATCTACAATACCGCGACCGTGTCGAGCGACTGGCGATGCAGAATAGGGTTAGACGCTGAGATAAAGGCGTTGAAAGCCTGAAGTGTAGGGGGTCAAGACGGGTCTGCGATAGCCTTGGCGCTGTAGTGTTGCTGCACCAGCTTCGGAATCTGATTGGGTGAGACGCGGGTGTATTTTGCTTTACCGGGCATCATGACGACGTTTGGGCCTGCTTTGCAGCGGTCTATGCAGCCGGTTTTCTTGAGTTCGACGTCGGTTAGGTCGAGTTGGGATAGGGTTTGCGCGATCGCGCCACAGACGGCTTCACTGCCTCGCTTGCGACAGCTGGACTTGTTGCAGATCAGGATACGTGCTTTTTTCTTCTTAGAATTTTCTGGGTGCCGAGCGCCAGGTTCGTCAACCGATGAAATGGCAGCGTCAGGATCGAGTGCTGCCACTGTGCCACTGTCAATTCTGACAACATCCTGTGCCTTGTATCGGGGCTCACCCGTCTGTTTATCGATCTTCTGCTGACCGACAACCCGTAAGCGGTCACCCGCAGCTAGGTACCGGAACAGCATTAGCTGAAGGTCTTTGGAGAGTTTGATGCGCTGGGCCCCTGAGGCTGTTCTCAGTCGTAGGTACTTGAAAGGAGACTTACCGCCTGCCTCAAATCCAACAAACTGTCCTTCTAATCGAAAAAAAGTGCGATCGGACATCGACGGTGTAGTCCTCTTCTCTACAGTCTGTGCCATTCATGGCGATAGTGCCGGTTGGCTACGTTGCTAGAGCCTGACGGCTAGCATGGTATCAGCTATCCATCAGTCTAACGGAAACCTTCAGTTAATGAGAAAATATCCTGCCTAAGATAGATCCTACACAAAATAAAATCAGCGCAGCAAGGGATGCCTATTTCGCCTATTTAATACCTAAGCAAATCGAAAGCCTTGACACGTGAGGAAAAGTGACAGACACTCCCTATATCTTTGAAGCGTTGACCACACTTCAGTTAGTACGCACCTCAGTCCACTCGTTTTTCTGACGTAAATTAATGCCAATCTCTATTGACATTAATTTCTATTTAGAATTGAATAGAGTGGTCAGCTCAGTGGACATGTTCCGTGGCAAGGGTTAGTGGCTGTCCTAGCAGATGGAGAGTGGCTGTTTGTTCCGGCGTAGCGTTACGGATTCATGGTGAAGCCTTTGACGCACAAAAAAGGCTCCCGGTTGGGAGCCCTCTACAAAACCCTCTGTTACAAAACCCTCTGTTAGCAAAAGGAGAAGACGAACTAGACAATTGAGGCTATTTGTCGCTCTGCCGCTTAGTTGTTGTTAAATACAACCAGCGTATCGTTAGCTAAGAAGTGGTCAAGGTGGTAGGCTCGCTCCTCAGTTTTGAGGAGAATAGTCTCGTACAGATACCGTGTAGCTCGGTCACCTAAGCTTTCTGCCTGAGCCGCATTACGACGAATAACCTTAATGATCTCCTGCTCAGCGCTTAGGTCATGTTCGACCATTTGGCGACAGGCGTAAATGCCGTCGGGTTCTTGCTCGAAACAGCATAGTTCTGCCAGCTTGCTGAAGCTAGCGACGGGCACACCGCCGAGACCATTGAGTCGTTCGCCCAAATCATGAACATGGTCGCGGGTTTGTTCGTACCCGTCCTGGAAAAATTCATGCAGCTGATAAAACTCAGCGCCTTCAACAACAAAGTGATGCTTTTGATATTGAACATACATGGCTTGGAGGCTAGCCAACGCAATATTCAAGCCTTCACAGACAGGTTCGGTGACAGACTTTTCGAGCGCAATAACGTTGTCGGCCACTTGCCCAAACGGCGTTACCAAGACGGATGAGTTAGTCATAATACAGGCCTATGTGTGGAGTTATCAGCGTGATGTTAGGTCGAGTGACCCTATGTCGTTGCTATATTAGCTTATTGAGAACTCTGAAAGCCTTGATATGTAAAGAATATAGCTTTTTAATTCCAGTAGCTATTCGCAATAAGCACAGCGTCGGTAGTGCTGTTCTGTAGAAACATCAACTCTAGTATTTGGCCTGGTATTGGGTCTATATCCCTTGTTCAATTCAAGCAGTCTCTATCCAGACTTGCCTTGTTGAAATTAACTTCTACCTGACCCGTCTAAAAAGTTTAGAACCGATAACGTTTTTTCCAACAACAGAGCTTTTTTGTCCCAAGTAAATTCTATGATGCAGATAGATTGCGCCGATCGCTGGGCGGCTTATTTTCGTTTATGTGAGCTAGGCATTGACTGCTGCTGCGCTAGTCATCAGCCGCTACAAATTGAGCTGAACACGCCCCATGCTGTCGTTCAGACTTGGAGCGTGATGAATCAAATCACCCAGCCGCGTGCCGAGCTGGTGCAGTGGCTTAATCTGTGCTGGCAGCTCTGAACCTTGCCGTTCTGTTGTGCTTAATTCTGATGAAATAAGATCGCGCCTATCGAGAAGTCGCGATTTCCTCATACAGCGTGCAAATCTTCTCGATCACGCCTTCGGCTGACAGGTCATCGGTCACAATTTCTAAGGCGTCCTCTGCCTTACGCAGGGGAGAAATTTCGCGGGTACTGTCCTTGCGATCGCGTTCTGCAATCAGCTGCTCTAACTCGGACAGTTCAACCATTGGCAGATCTTGGGCCACTAGGTCACGCTGCCGCCGTCGGGCGCGCTCCTCCACTGAGGCTGTCAAGAAAACCTTAAGCTCAGCATTGGGGAAAACGTGGGTGCCAATGTCGCGTCCATCGGCCACAATGCCACCCTGGACGCCGTACTGCTGTTGCTGTTTGACCAGGGCTTCGCGGACTGCTCCCTGTGCGGCAATAGTAGAAACCTGTGCAGTCACCTCTGGGGTGCGAATCGCCTGGGTAACAGACGCGCCGTTGACCCACACTTCTGGCGGTTGTGGGTCGTCATGGTCCTTGCCCTGGGAGGTGAGCTTGATTTCGCAGTTTGGCAGCAGCTCGGCGACGGCCACTTCGTCGGTTGGATTGACCCCTTGGGACAGCACAAACCACGTCAACGCCCGATACATTGCGCCCGTATCCAAATACAGCAGCCCCAATTGGTGAGCGATACGCCGTGCCACGGTTGACTTGCCTGCCCCAGCTGGCCCATCAATGGCAATGATGGGCTGCCGTGTTCGCAGCAAAATATTGTCAATCAGACGGGTCGCACCAAGGTGCGCAGCAATCGCTAACATGCCAGTGGTCTCTATTGAATCTAAGGGATCTAGGGTATCTGGATGGACCAGAGCGAGGTATTCGACTTTGAGGGCGGGGGCAGTTTGGAGGGTTTCAATCGCCGTTTGCATTAAGGACTGACGCGATCGCACCCCGGCCTTAAACTTTGCTTTTGCAGCAGAAAGTGCCTGATAAAGTATAGCGGCTTGCTGCAATTCTGACGCATTCATGTAGCGATTTCGTGAACTGAGGGCGAGGCCCGACTGCGATCGCACAATTGGGCAGCCCACGACCCGTCCTGGCAGGTTCAAATCTTGGACCAAGCGTCGAATAATCGCGAGTTGCTGAGCATCTTTCTGCCCAAAGTAGGCTCGATGAGGCCGGATCAGATTTAACAGCTTAGTCACTACCGTGGCGACGCCTTCAAAATGGCCCGGACGGGATTTGCCGCAGAGCAAATTCGTCATTTGGGGTGGCGGGATAACCGTCGTCTGGGCCCCTGTGGAAATGGCGCTATCAGAACCCGCCCCGTATAGGGCCGCGACAGTCGGCGTAAACATCAGGTCTACCCCAGCTGCGTCACACTGGGCCATGTCCTCGTCCAGCGTACGAGGGTAACGATCTAGGTCTTCATCAGGACCAAACTGTAGCGGATTCACAAAAATGCTGACCACCACATGGTCGTTCTCCCGCCGCGCCCGCGAAATTAGGCTCAAATGCCCTTCGTGCAGCGCCCCCATAGTGGGCACCAACCCGACCGAAGCTCCCGTTTGCCTTCGCCAGCAGGCCAACCCCTCTACAGTTTTGAGTACACGCATGACAAAGAATTCAGTTACCCAGCGGCTAAAACAGCAAAAAGCCCCTACAGATTGTAAGGGCTTCTCAGAGGAAGCTGTCGGTTCAGACAGACATTGCTTAGCCTTCGTCTAGTCCGCTAAAACCTCGATTTGTACTGTGCCAACGCCCGCAGAGCGTAGGCCAATCGCACCTGCTGCTGCGGCAGACAGGTCAATCACCCGTCCGCCACTAAAGGGCCCGCGGTCGTTGATGCGAACGACCACCTGGCGACCATTATTCACATTGGTGACGCGCACCCGAGTGCCAAAGGGCAGCGTCCGGTGAGCGGCCGTCATGGCGTTTTGGTTAAAAATTTCGCCGCTGGCGCTGCGTCGTCCATGAAAGCCAGGACCATACCAGGAGGCCAAGCCACTAGACACAGAGCGTACAGCCACGGTGGGCGCTGGCGGGACAGGGCGACCCTCGATTTCTGTGACGGGTTCAACGTCTCCCAACAGGCGACGCAAGCGGTTGGTGACCTGAAGCGTATCTTCGGCAATGTCCCCAGTGGTATCGGGTAGCGTGACCCGGTCATTCAAAGCGACAAAAGTGTCGTCCCCAACCATCACTTCAAACTGCTCGTCATCGGCGTTCCAACGGGCAGAAATCGTTCTGGCATCAAGCTCAGACTGATGCATTTGGTCGATACGTTCAGCAAAGGTGCTGGCTCGGACAGCTGGGTCAGCAGGTGCTGCACTGGCTTCAGTATCAACCTTATCGGCAGTATCTGCCTCAGCCGCGTCAGACCCGATGAAGGTCAGTAGGGGAATGTTTCTCAGGTAGAGCGTTGCTGCCTGGGCATCGTCGAGCTGGTGGGCAATCACCTGAACCAGCGAAGGCGTTAGGTCGTTGCTAGTGGCCGCAGAAAGCGAGTCAGACGGTGAAGGGGTAGCCTCAGTCGCTTCGGGCTGGAGGGAATTCTGGGGAGAGGGTTCAGCGGTCGCTGCCTCTGGAGTAACGAGAGCCGTATCAAGAACAGGGGAGGTCTGGGGTTCGGTTTGAGCTTGTCCGGGGATAGGACTGAGTGCAGGCAAGATTAGCGCTGCAGCTAAACCGGTGAGGAATTGATATTTCATAGGTTAGACAGAGTTACCAACATCAAAGCCACTACATCGGCGCTGGATAGGATGAACTGTTCTAGCAGTAGTGCGTCGGCAGATAGGCATTGATTGAGTCTTCAGACAGATTTTTCACGGACGATGGCTAACCTATCA
>CAWUKV010000210.1:0-9541 GCA_963923025.1 uncultured bacterium | reverse complement strand
AAGCTGATAGCCCGCCAAAAGCCACCGTCGCTATCCTGCAAATGACTGTACCCCTCCGATGTGTAGATAACTCGAGGGGTCGTCCACCGTCGTCCTTCGGGTAGTGAGTGCTGGGCCAACCGCTGTTGCACGTGTTCGGTGAAGCGGCACATATTCTGCATCACATCATGGGGCTGCCGAAAAACGTCGGTGTTGATGCGCTGTAGGACAAAGTAAGGGGCTGTCGAATCGTCGAGAGCAACACGAAAGGTGTCGTTGATGTTGCCATTACCTAGCGGCGTTATCCCGGTTACGGTTCTGCCAGCCGCAAACTGGTAGGCGATCTCCAACAGCGTATCTTGAGGCAGCAGCAGTTTGTGAGACTGGGGTTGCGCTGATGTAGAAGCTTCATGAGAAGCGGCCATAAATGACTGAGCATGACGACGTAGGCATCATATACAGCCATAGAAAAGGACACAAGATGGTTTTGTAAGCATTTGTAGCCTACAAAACCATTTGCGTGACTTAAGTCCCTGTTCACAGCAGCTAAGTAGGTAGCCCTAATTATTTGACGGCATGTCATTCCGAGCGGAGTCGAGGAATCTCTCGATGTATGACGCTTTCGCCGAGATGCTTCGACAAGCTCAGCATGACACGAGCCCTGATTTACTTATGGCCATCTACTTACATCAATGGACCGTAGGTCTCTACAGAGTCGTCCGGCAGCGGAATAAATGCTGTTTCACCAGGAACAACCGGGAATTTGCCCATTTTCCAGTCCTCTTTAGCTTTTTCGATACGTTCAGGCCGACTAGAGACAAAATTCCACCACTTTTGGCGGGGACCGACAGATTCTCCCCCGATGACAACGCAGCGGCTGGCAGCAGTTGCAGCGATCGTCACGGTTTGATCGGCGGGCAACACCGCCATGCGATGTTGTGGAGGTGCCTGGCCGTCAAGCAAGAGACCATCCGTAACGGAATAAACCGCCCGCTCGGGGACCTCGGGCGGCAGCGTAAATGTGCCGCCTGGGGCCAACTGCACGTCAAGATACAAAATCGGAGAGGCCGCTTGCACAGGAGAGGTGCGATCGCGAAACGATCCGGCAATGAGTTTGACCGTTGCCCCCTGCGATTCCCAAGTCGGCAGCTCATCAGCGGCATAGTGCCGAAACCAGGGATCGGACTCTTCTTGATCGTCGGGTAAGGCAACCCAAGTTTGAATGGCATGCAGGGTCGCAGTAGTGTCGCGGGTGTCCTCTGGGGATCGCTCGGAATGGACAATGCCACGTCCCGCATTCATCCAGTTGACGGCCCCGGGCTGAATCTCCTGAACGCTACCAACGCTATCACGGTGCATCAGCCGTCCCTCGAACAGATAGGTGACAGTGGCCAAGTTGATATGAGGGTGCGGACGAACATCAACGGCTTTGCCGGGGGGGAAAGTGGCGGGCCCCAGATGGTCGAAAAAGATAAAAGGTCCTACGGTAGTTCGGACCTCGCTGGGTAAGCTACGACGGGCGGTAAAGTCTCCGAGATCTTTAATTTCAGGTGAGAGCAATTCCATAGTGGGGGCTCGGCTAAAGCTAACAAGATAGATTTACAGTGTATTCCCTGTTGTAGTGAGTGATGGTTTTAGGCACAAAGAATAGTATCGATGGTTTAGATAACAAGCGGTGCTGGCTACCGATCGGTGGATGTGGTCGGATTTAGTCGGGTCATCGTCGGATTCGGCCAGCTTAATCCCTGCCATCCGCACCATAGCTAGCTTCCCAGGCTAAGTTGTTGACCGATGGGGTGAAGCCACTGTGGGCATGGCCGCTAACACATGTCAGACATCCAACGGTTCTGTCTCAGGAATGGGCTTCTCCTTTGCTGTAATTCCTTTTGGTGAATGAGGTCTGGCCTGTGAAGCATTTTTCAGTTTTGATACAGCTTTTGCGCGATCGCAAAAACTTTCTCGAAGACATTCGCCACGACGTCAAGCTAGAGCGCAAAATTGGGGCGCTGCTCGTCTCTAGCTGTATATTTTTCGCAATCTACGGGGCTATCATCGGCTCCTCCAGCAGTTGGCTACAAATGCTTTCGTCTGCCATTAAACTGCCTGCCCTGTATCTGGTCACGCTGATCATCTGCCTGCCAACGCTGTATTTTTTCGATATTCTCTTTGGCTCTAAGCTCAATTTTCGTCAGTACGCGGCCATGTTGATGACGACGGTAGGAATCATTAGCGTGCTGATGTTTAGCTTTGCACCGGTTGTCCTGTTCTTCCTCATCTCAATTCAGGGGTACAACTTCTTTTTGCTGCTCAACGTGGCGGTCATGGGATTGACGGGCATCATCGGCATTCGCCTGTTTTATCGGGGTATGAAGCAGATTGCTGGGCCAGATGCGGCTGGGGACAAGCTGCGCAACCGGCTGCTACAGGGCTGGTTGGTCCTTTATGGGCTGGTGGGCAGTCAGCTGGGCTGGACGCTGCGTCCCTTCTTTGGTGCACCGGGGGAGCCCTTCCAGATTTTTCGACCCGAAATCGACGGCAACTTCTATGCTCAGGTCTTCACCTCGCTGTCTTCCCTGTTTGGGTACTAATGGCGGAGCAATTACCGGATCACTCACCTGAGCCGCTCCCAGCACCATCCTCAATGAACACACCTGGCACAGCGCCCACCAACTTCGATAACCTGCGTCTCACCGAGGCCGATGTCGACGATTTAACTGGATTGGACATTGGTGAGCTGGCGATGGGACACGCGACGCGGCTATCGCTGTTTAAGCAGCCGTCACTGACCATGGCTTGGAGCCTGGCGCTACTGCTGACATTGGGCGTGGCTCTAGTCCTCTGCATCCCAGTGACGCTGGTGTTAGCTAGGGGGTTCACCGGCAATGCCGAGACGGCAATAATGTTGCACTATCTGCCGGTTGGGGTGATAGCCGCGATCTCAATAACAGTCGCCTGGCATGGCTATGCCCTATACCAGGGGCGGCAGCTCAAGACGCTGGACCGGCTGTTGCTGGAAGTCGCTCACTACAACGAAATGCTGACGGCGGTAGAGGTTTACTATGAGCTGGCGACGGCTCAGGGAAAGGCTGAAGCTCGCACGCCAGAGCCAGTGGCAACCATGCTAGAAGCCTTATATCTGACGCGAGAGAATCTGGTCAACGGTCTGACGACGGAGCGGATTCTGCGCAAGCATCAGCGGTTCATGGCCCAGCGGCAGGCGCTGTTCAACCGGATGGAGCAAAATTTGAGCGCATTGCAAGCCATGCAGGTGGTCGATGCCGCATCGGAGTATGGGGTACTGTTGAGCGACGCGCTAGAGATTGGGGTGCAGGTGCAGCGAGAGATGCAGTCTCTAACCCCTCGTTCTTGATGCTTGGCCATATGCGGTGCTAATGGGATCACGCTGGGCATGTTAAACCCGTTGCAATGAGCCAAGCTTGGATTATGCTCCCCTCTGGTCATTTGGCGGTTTCGTATCTGGTAGGCAAGCTGCCGCGATCGCAGCTCAAGCTAGCGTTAATCGCAGGTCTCTTGCCAGACATCGACTTTTTACTGCTGCCCCTGTCTGCGTTTAATCAATTACACCGAGTGGTGACCCACAACCTACTGTTTGTCCTAATTTGCGGCTGGCTGGCGGGGCGTTACCTGTGTCCGTCCGGTCACCGGAGATGGGGTGGGGTAGTTGCGGTTGCCAGCGGGCTCTGCCATTTGCTGGTAGATGCCTGTTTAGATGCCAACCCATCTAATGGCCTGGGTGTGGCCTGGCTGTGGCCGCTGAGTCGTCAAACCTATGCGCCGATGAATTTACTCCCCCCTACAGCAGTAACGGTAGGTTGGGAACAGCCCCTAGCGATGCTGTCAGTGGCCTTGCAGGGCGTGGTCTGGGAGGTACCGTTCTATGTGCTAGCTATCGGATACTGGGCATGGCAGCGACGCCACGATCCTACAGCGTGAAGGACGAAGGACGCTCCGTCAAATTTCAACACAACGTTACATTCGATATCGCGTTCTCAGTCATTAGACGGTAATCCCAGCGGGGTTTGCTAGGCTTGTGGGTACGTTTTCACCCGATCCCCAGTTTGACCGACCCGCGGACCTGCTTTAAGGACGCACTGAACTATGAAAAAAACCTTTGTCCTCGACACGAATGTGCTGCTGCACGATCCGTCTGCAATCAACCGTTTCGAGGACAATGACGTTGTTTTACCCATCACCATTCTGGAGGAGCTAGATCGCTTTAAAAAGCACCTAGATGAAACCGGACGCAACGCTCGCCAGGTCTCTCGTTTGTTGGATAAGCTACGCCAGCGAGGCAGTCTAACCGATGGCATTTCGCTAGATTCTGACGGCAGTTTGCGGGTAGCCCTGTGCGACCGGACAACCTTGTCAGCACTACCGCTAGAGCTAGAAGGCGACAAAGCCGACAACGAAATCTTGGCAGTAGCGCTGGGCCAAAAGCATCGGTGCGACTGCCCAGTAGTGCTGGTAAGTAAGGACACCAACCTGCGGATTAAGGCCGACACGCTGGGTTTAGCCGCCGAAGACTACGAAACGGACAAAATTGACATTCACGAATTTTACACAGGCGTCAGTGAACTGCTGATCGACGCGGAGCAGTTCCATGCGTTATTTCAGCAGGGCGGATTACCCTTAGAGGGCAAGTACTACCCCAATCAGTCGCTGACCTTGGTGGATGTTAACAACCCGTCCCATACAGCTTTAGCCGTTGTGAATAGCAGCGCGGACATGGCAATTCCCATGCCGAAGCTTCCCTACCACGGGATTTCGAACGTTCATGCTCGTAACCGAGAGCAGCAGTTTGCCTTTAACTTACTGCTAAACGACAACATCCCCTTGGTAACGCTGGTCGGCAAAGCCGGTACCGGAAAGACGCTGCTGGCGGTAGCGGCGGGTCTAACAAAAGTAGCGGACGAGCACCTTTACAGCCGGCTGCTGATTGCCCGGCCGATTGTGCCAATGGGTAAAGATATTGGCTATTTACCAGGAGACGTGAATGAAAAGCTGACGCCCTGGATGCAGCCACTGTACGACAATTTTGACCTCATCTTTGGCACACAGGACAGCAAAGACAAACCGGGTCACTGGCGACGCGGCCATGAAGAGCTGGTAGAGATGGGCCTACTACAGATTGAGCCGCTGACCTACATTCGGGGCCGCACCCTGCCAAAGCAGTTTTTGATTGTGGACGAGGCGCAGAACCTAACGCCCCACGAAGTCAAGACGATTTTGACCCGCGCTGGAGAGAGCACCAAAATTGTTCTAACTGGCGATACGGCCCAGATTGACAACCCCTACGTCGATGCAGCCAGCAACGGTCTAACCTACGTGGTTGAGCGGTTTAAGCACGAGGCCATTGCCGGACATATTGTTCTAGAGCGGGGTGAGCGATCAGTGTTGGCCGACCGAGCATCGCTGCTGCTGTAGCTGTTGTGCTCGACGTGGGCAGATTACCCCATCAAGGACTATCGGCCATCGAAGACTATCAGATGCCGAGTTGGCCGCTTAAGGGCGACGAATGTTGAGGCAGCACCACTCACCCCGTCGCCAAAGTGTTGCTACCACCCAGCCGTTTTCTTCTAAGACGTCGGCCACCAGCTTGGACTGTTCTAGCAAGATGCCGCTGAGTACGCCCCAGGTGGTCGCCTTCGCAATTTTGCCTAGGTTAGGCACCAAATCGATGATGATCTCCGCCAGAATATTGCAGACGATACCGTCCACGGGCTCGGTCAAATGTTCAATGAGATAGTCTAAGCTGCCTCGGGCGACGGTAATTTGCTCAGCAGTGATGTGGTTCAAGTCACGATTTTCGGCAGTGGCGTTGACCGCCATTGGGTCAATGTCAACCGCATGGACCTGCTTAGCCCCCAACAGCACGGCCCCAATCGAAAGAATACCGCTGCCGCAGCCGACATCGGCTAGCACCATCTTCTCAGGCGCTTCAAGCAAACGCATTTCCAAGGACTCTAAGCAGAGCTGAGTAGTGGGGTGGGCCCCAGTGCCAAAGGCGGCGCCAGGGTCCAAGTTGAGAATCAGCCGGTCAGTGTCAGACGGCTCCATCCAAGCGGGGTTAATCAGAAAGCGATCACCAATCTCCTGCGGTTCCCAGTAGCTTTTCCAACTTTTGGCCCAATCCTCTTCTTCGATCAGCCGCCACTCCACCGCAGGTTCGGGTGAGACCCCGGCGCACAGCGCATCCTGCTTGAACGTTAGGGCCAACGCTGCCAGGTCCAGATGCTCAAACTCTGACTGGGGGAAGTAGGCCTTGACAAGACGCGTCTTGCCCCGCTGCTCACTGGCTGTGCCGCGCCCATCCAGGCTAGAAAAGCGCCAGAAAACCGTATCCTCTAGCGCTGGGGCGCAGGTTACCTGTATTTCCCACCAGTTTTTGACCAAGAGAGTACGTCCTTATAAACAGTCAGGGTTAGACGACATGGGGCAAGCAAATCGGTCTACAGCTTCACCGTGTAAGCATCCCGAATGCCGGTAACTTTTTTGATTTCGTTCAAAATGCCCTCCGGCAGCGGATCGTCAATGCTCAGCACCATGACAGCATCGCCACGAACAATCTCGCGGCCGACCTGCATACTGGCGATATTGACATTGAAGCTCCCCAGCAGCGAGCCGATTTTACCGATAATGCCGGGCATATCTCGGTGGAGGGTAAACAGCATGTACTGACTGGGCGGTACGTTGATGGGGAACTGGTTGATATTGGTGATGTAAACTTCATCATTGCCCAGCAGCGTACCCATGACGGAATGTTCACCCAGGGAGCCTTTGGCAGACAGGTAGAGGGAACCGGTGTAGTCACGAACGCTGGTATCGCGGGTTTCAACCACTTGAATACCGCGCTCTTTGGCCTCGATGGACGCGTTGACGTAGTTCACTCGCTCTTGCAATGCGTTCGACAGCAGGCCCTTCAGCGCAGCAATCACAACGGGCTTGCTGTCGTTTTCAGCCAGATCGCCCTGGAGACGAATGTTGAGCTGTTCGATGCGGCCACCGGCCAGCTGACCCACCAGGTTACCCAGGGTCTCGGCCAGCTTCAGGTAGGGACCCAGCTTTTCAAGAATGTCGGGCCGCAGACCAGGGATGTTGACCGCCGTGCGGGCAGGCAAACCCAGCAGCACGTCGCGGATTTGCTCAGCAACATCTACGGCAACGTTGATTTGTGCCTCTGAGGTCGATGCACCGAGGTGAGGCGTCAGAATAACGTTCTTACCGAGGTCGCGCAGGGAAGATTCGCCTAGCGGCTCTTCGGCATAGACATCCAGGGCTGCACCAGCAATTTGACCGCTGGTAATTGCCTCAGCCAAGGCCGCCTCATCGATAATGCCGCCCCGCGCACAGTTAATGATGCGGCAGGTAGGCTTCATCTTCGCCAGCGCTTCAGCATTGATCAGGTTAGCGGTGTCCTTTGTTTTGGGAATGTGGAGGGTGATGTAATCGGACTCGCGGAAAAGCAAGTCAAGATCAACCAGGCGACAGCCCAGCTCTTCGGCGCGGTCTAGGGATATGAAGGGATCGTAGGCCAGCAGCTTCATGCCCATCGCCCGAGCAGCAGTGGCAACATGGGAGCCAATCTTACCCAGACCGACGACACCTAACGTCTTTTTGTAGACTTCAACGCCAGTAAACTGCTTACGGTTCCATTCTCCGGCTTTGACAGATTGGTTCGCAGCCGGGATCATCCGCGATAGGGACATCATCATCGCCAGGGCATGCTCGGCAGCAGCGATGGTGTTGCCCTCGGGGGAGTTGACGACAACGATGCCCCGGCGGGTGGCGGCAGCAACGTCCACATTATCCACGCCGACCCCGGCGCGGCCGATGATTTTGAGTTGCTTGCCAGCTTGAATGACGGCTTCGGTCACCTTGGTGCCCGAACGCAGCATCAGCGCGTCATAGTCGGGAATGATTTTGACCAGTTCCTCCGGCGGTAGGCCAGTTTTGACATCAACCTGGGCGACCTGGGACAGAATGTCGAGGCCAGACTGATCAACAGAGTCAGAGACAAGTACCTTGGGCATGGGCTAGGGCGGGGGAAATTGTGTAAATGGCGACAGTAATTCTACGGCAGAATGAGGCGCTAGAAGTGGTGAGGTGATGACAAACGCTCCCTCTGCTGGGCAAATTATGCCGGTTCCCTGGCCCCGTGGACGTTAGAAAAGGGTTAAGGTTCGTTAGCAACAGCCGCAGCTCTAGATTGGCTTACCCGGTCTTCTAACGCTTCAAACAGGCTGACGATAACGGTGTTAGAAAGGAAAAAACCATCGGGATCGGTGAGGCGCAGGTGAGGACCGTGGGACGCTTCTGTGAGGACGGCTAGGCCACTATCCAAGTGAGGCTGGAGAGCTGCGATCGCAGCTGCCAAAAGCCCCAATTCTCGTACCGGTTCCAGCGACACCCCTTCCTTCAAGCGCAGTCCCGTCATCAGGCCGTCCAACACCTGCTCGGCTACGGGCGTGGGCGGGCAGTCTAGCTGGCCTTTGCATCGTTCATACGCCTCCACCCATACCGCATACTCACGGCGAGTACGGGGACGGCTGTAGCGCTGGAAGCTGGTGTAGCTAGTGGCTCCCATGCCAAAGCCATAGTGCGGGCGATTTTCCCAGTAGACGCGGTTGTGCTGGCACTGGTAGCCCGACTGAGCATAGTTAGAAATTTCGTAGTGGTCATAGCCAGCCACCGTGAGGACCTGCTGGGCGCGGCGCAGCATCGTCAGCGTGGCGTCATCACTGGGCAGCGGGGCGACTCCCGGCTGATAGGTGCGGCCAAAGGGGGTTTGAGGCTCGATGGTGAGGTCGTAGACGGAGAGGTGAGTCGGGTGGAGCGCGATCGCCCGCCTTAAATTCTGCTCCCAATCTGCCAAGGTCTGGTGCGGTAATCCCGAGATCAGGTCCAGACTCCAATTTTTCACACCGGCTGTCTGTAAATTGGCCACCGCCCGATCCACATCCGCGACCCGATGGAATCGCCCACAAGCCGCCAGCGCCGCATCTTGAAACGACTGCACACCTAAGCTGACACGGTTTACCCCCTGGTCGACGTAACCTTGGAGATGAGCCAAGTCAAAGGTACCGGGGTCCATCTCCATTGAGATTTCTGCCTGGGATTGGATGCCGAAGCGATCGCTCAGGGCCCGCAAAATGCTGCTGACCTGGGCGACCGACAGCAACGACGGCGTGCCGCCCCCAAAGAACACAGTGTGTAACGGTCCCCCCAAAACGGGCGTTGCCCGAATTTCCTGAAGCAGTAGGGCAACGTACGTCGCAACGCTGCCCGAGTCCTCCCCTCGGCGCGTTTCACCCAGCACAGAGATAGGAAAATCGCAGTAGAAGCAGCGACGGCGACAAAACGGAATGTGAATATAGGCTGCGTAGGGTGTTAGAGACAGCAAAAGCAGACGTATAGTAGGGACGTTTTAGGGATAGCAGTCCCTGTGTCTATAATGGCTCTATTGCGTACATTGTTGCCGATCTTGCCATTTGTAGACCGCCTATTTGTAGACCGCCTATTTGTAGACCGCCTATTTGTAGAC
>CAWUKV010000209.1:0-9559 GCA_963923025.1 uncultured bacterium | reverse complement strand
GAAAGTGGCCGAGCTGGCCTTAGATAACTGCTTGTTTCTACCGTATCAGGACAACGCGCTGCTGCCGCAGTCGCTGACGGCGTGCGAGCTGGCTTTAGTGAGTGTGGATGTTGGCATGGAGGGGTTAGTTGCCCCCAGCAAGTTTTACTCGGCACTGGCATCAGGGCGGCCCGTTGCCGTAATCTGCGAAAAGCAGTCTTACTTGCGTCAGCTGGTGGCAGAAGCCAACTGTGGGGTTGCCATTCAGAATGGGGATGGTCAAGCCCTGGCAGACTTTATCCGCTACCTGATAGACGATCCGGATATGGTCCGTCGCTTAGGACTCTCGGGACGCCGCTACGTGCAAGACTTTTTTACGCCTGACGGTATCTCTCATCAGTACGCCTGGCTGCTGCGCAACGCGGTGATTCGCCATGCGGATTTGCGGGACGCTGTGGAACAGCTGGTGACGCAGACAGCACCGCCACAGTTTGAGGTATACTTTCAGCCTGTGCTGGCGCTGGGGACCGAAAAAGTTGTCAGTGCAGAAGCGCTGTTGCGTTGGCATCATCCCGATTGTGGCCTGTTGCCGTCTGACGTGTTTATTGATGCGGCCGAAAAAACGGGACTGATTATTCCGCTGGGATGGTGGGTGATTGAGCAAGCCTGTCGTCAGCTGGCCGCGTGGCGATCGCAGTTTCCCGACTGGTCCGAAGCGACCGTCAGCGTTAACCTTTCTAGTGCTGAGTTTTTCCAGCCCGATCTGGTGCCGCGACTGGATGCCATTTTGCAGCGCTATCAGCTGCCTGGACGATCGCTAGTCTTAGAAATCAAAGACGAAGTTGTAATGGAAGATCGCTCGGCAACAACCGCAATCTTCCTACAGCTGCGGCCCCGTCAGATTCAAATCTGCATCGACAACTTTGGCGCGAGCCACGCGTCTCTCAGCTATCTACATCGATTCCCGGTTGATCTGCTCAAAATTGACAGTCGTTTGGTACAGCGATTGGACATCGATCCCAACGCCCTTAGCCTGATCGATACGGTCGGTATTCTGGCAAAGGATCTGAACATGGTGGTCGTTGCTGCTGGCATTGAAACGCCCGCCCACCTGAAACTGTTGAAGGAAATTGGTCTGGCCTATGGGCAGGGGTACGTGTTCTCCCCCGCTGTTTCGGCCGAACAGATGACGGCGCGTCTGCGGCAGGGGCAGGGGCAGCCGGTGGTGGTATCGCAAATGGCAACACCGCCGCCCGCTCGGTCCGGCCCACTGGTCTTGGTCATCGACGATGACCGCTTTATGCGAACGCTGCTGTCTCGAGCCATACAGGCAGAGGGATACGCGGTGGTTGAAGCGACGACTGGGGAAGCGGGGCTGGCCCTATACCAACGGCGACAGCCGGATCTGGTGATTGTTGATGTCAACCTGCCTGACATGGATGGGTTAACCTGCTGTCAGCGCATGCGACAGTCTCAAACGGTTCCCTTTGCGGATACGGTTCCTCTGCTGGTGGTCACGGCTTCAGACGATCATCCCCTGATTGAACGGGCCTTTGCCCTGGGTGCGACCGACTACCTGACCAAACCGGTGAGCTGGCCTGTGCTCACCCAGCGGCTGAAGCGGTGTATGACCGAGGCCATGCGGCATCGGGTCTATCAATTTTTTAGCCAGCCTTCATCTCCGTTTGGGGGGCTACCGGGTCTCCGTGTCCCTGCGG
Organism: uncultured bacterium; assembly: GCA_963923025.1. GTDB lineage: Bacteria > Cyanobacteriota > Cyanobacteriia > Phormidesmidales > Phormidesmidaceae > CAWUKV01. The sequence continues at coordinate 7,862 of CAWUKV010000209.1, read as the reverse complement.
ATATTTCAGTGACAGGCTCTCGGTAGTTCTGGCGCTGTCTAACGTTAGACCTTCGAATTTTCTTTGAGAGGTGCGATCGCAATTGTCCTGAAGAATGCCCGCTAAAACTGTCGTAAATCGGCCGATTTTGAACAATAGTCAGGCTTGCCATACTAAACGTAGTCTTCTCCTGAAAACGTTCTATCTCCTATGGCAAAGCGGTCACTCAAAGCATCCTCGTCTGGTATTGCCGTTGCAAAACGGGCTTTCCAACGCACCGGTTGGACACAAGAATATCTGGCGGGCGAAGTGGGGTTAGAGACGCGGCAGTCCATTTGGAAATTCTTTTCGGGCCGTCCCGTAGAGCGGCATATCTTTATCGACATCTGCTTTAAACTTGACTTGGAGTGGGACGATATTGCCGAACCGCCCGAGGTTGATCCGCTACCGGCTAGCCTGCTGTCAGATAAACAGCTAGACGGTTGGGTACAGACGCTACGGGCTAGTCGCCAGGCTGCCATCGTCGCCAGCTGCGATCCGCTGCAGTCACCGATGCCACTCTCCTGCCCTAGAACCGTGACGCAAACCTATGTTCCGGCAGAGGTGTATGGCGAATTGACCTATCAACGATGGTTTAGCATCAACGAGCTATCTGAACAAGTATCTGACGGGTTGCTACCCGTGACGTCAGAGCGTCAAGATGCCCACGAGGTAGCCGCCCAGAATGCACATATTGTTGTGACAGGGCGGCTGGGTACGGGGAAAACAACTTTTCTAAAGCACCTGGCGTTAGACTGCGCAGCGGGGCAGTTTCGGTCAAACTGTGTGCCAATTTTCCTACCGCTTCAGCAGATTCAGTCGCAGCTCACAGCAGTGAATGACGTTGCTGAGCTAATTCGGCAGCAGCTGTCACTGTCCGCTAGCGATCAGCCTCGGTTAGATGCGCTGCTGTCTCAGGGGCGCGTTCTGCTGTTGTTGGACGGTGTTGATGAAATCTCGCAGGCCGCCCGGTTGGCCGTATTCGAGCTGCTAAGAACCTGTTCTCAGCAATTTCCCCAGCTCCCTGTGCTTCTCAGCCATCGCCCGACTAGCAGCTATCCTTGCTTACCGGGTTTTAAGTATGTTGAGCTTGCCGCCTTTAGCGATCAGCAAATCACCGACTTGGCCTCGCGTTGGTATGAGGCGGGGCAGGTGCCAGCTGACATGCAGACGCGCTTTTGCCGTGACCTATTGCAGCCAGAACATCGATCACTTCTGGACCTAGCTCGTACGCCGCTGTTGCTCACGCTCATCTGCTCAGTTTTCCAGCAAAGAGAAACGCTACCCCAGCAAACAACCCCCCTATTCAGACGCTGCTGGGCCTTACTCCGGGATGGGTGGGATGGTTCGCGCGGCATTGTGCGAGAGGGTTCAACGCGGTTAGAAAGCCTGGATATTACGCCGGTAACGCTGTTGACCATTTTTACTCGCCTGGCCGCTACCGCTATCGAAAGGCAGACTTATTTGTTTAGCCGGAAGACGCTGCTCAACACCGTTGCCCAGTGTTTGACAGATGCCAAGTTAGTCACAGGTTCGCTACAGCAGCTGTATGGGTGCAGTGAAACGCTGTTGGAAACCATCCTCATGGATACGGGCTTGCTCGTCACTCAGGCACAAGATATTTATTCGTTGCCAACGCCCGGATTTTATACTTATCTGGCTGAGCAGCGGTTGCCCCAGCCGAGCGTTGAAGCGGCGGTGACCCAGGCGTTTATTCAGCCGCTGTGTAATCCGTCGGCCTGGCAGGCCATTGGATCCTTGCCCATTCCTCAGGTCGCAGTGCGCTAGCGGCTGCGCGATCGCAACCCACCACAATGGCAAAGGCAAATACTGAAACGAAGATGACGACCCTGTTTTGGGCTGGCATCGGACTGTTGCTGTTTTCAAACTTTGACCGGCTGAGGGCGGTTGAGGTTCAGACCGCCTATGGGTTTCTGTTGATTGCCGCAGCCTGTATGTTCCCGGTCTACCTCTGGTGTGCGGGCAAGGTTAAGGGCATGCCGGTTTTCCCATTTTTCTCGCTAACGTACCTCTGGACGTTTTGCCTGCCGCTGCTGAGTGAAAACCCGAATGTTTTGCTGTACTCGGGTTCGGCGCACTTTAGTGCAGCCCTAACGGTGGCTGTGTTTCTACTCAGCGGTACGGTCGTTTGGTACCAGGTCGTCAAAGCCTCCAACGCGCCCAGAACCTACCTAGCGCTGGGGACTCAGGGGGCTGAACTGTTCTTTATTGGAATTGTGCTGGCAGGGGCTTTCATCAACATGTACTTGGTGGGGGGCTGGTCGGGCATTCCAGACAAGCTGTTTACCATTGCCCGGAACGCTATTTTAGGGCTGAGCTTTCTGGGTATTTTCATTTTGGCTTATCGCTCCGGTAGCGGTGACCTGAGCCAGGTTAAGGGAAGACTCTTTTTTGCCTGCCTGTGTCTTAATATTTTGACAGCAGCCGCAGGGCTGATTTTGAAGACGGCACTGACCTTGTTTTTGCTGTCGGTTATTGCGTTTGTTGTGGGTGGTAAACGCTTGCCGGTTGTGCCCTTGGTGTTAGGCATGGCTGCACTTTTGCCGCTGCATTACGGTAAACATCCCATGCGGGCTAAGTATTGGGAAGGCCCTGCCCACTACGTTCAGCCCTGGCAGTATCCCGCTTGGTTCGGTGAATGGTGGGGGCATGCCCTCAAGGAGATCAATCACGAAAAGGCCCGCTACGAGGTGGAAGTTGAGGACAAAGAATCTTTTGTTGAGCGTTCCAGCATCATTCATATTTTGATGATGGCCCAGGAAAAAATTCCTAGCCAGTTTGACTACCTCAAGGGTGAAACCTACGGATACGTGCTGATTTTGATGATTCCTCGAGCGTTCTATCCGGCTAAGCCCGTTTCGCACATTGGCACTCACACCCTTAATATTCACATCAAGCGCCAAACCCCAGAACAAACCGAAAAAACAACTATTGCCTGGGGTCTGCTGCCAGAAGCCTACGCCAATTTTGGCTTGGCAGGGTGCGCTGGCGTCGGCGGCTTCCTGGGGCTGTTCTATGCCCTGGCAACGCGGCTGTCGGTGGGCACCTCCGCCTTTTCTAGCCGCTCCATGTTTAGCGTACTCGTGCTGAGCTTCGCCCTGGCCTCAACCGAATGGACAGCAGGGGTCTACAGCGCTGCCCTGTTTCAGAGCACGGTGCCAATTGTCGGCATGAGCGTTCTCATGCGTGTGCGACGGTCTAAGCGGCGGGGGGCTAAGTCTAAGCGGCTCCGCAAACACAGTTCCCAGCTTCGTTAGGGTCTCCCGACCTCTACACAGGGCAAAAGCCCTTCACCCTTTCCCTTTTTCCCTTTCCCCCTTCACCTAATTAACCCTCCATGCAACCGTCTATCCACACTCTGGTTGAGCAAGCGCTGCAAACGGGTCAGCTGCCCCCGGCTGCCGAGCTAGAAATTCATACCCTGTGCCGCGATACGACGACGCTATCGCTGCAAGACTACATGGCCTTGGACCGTTTGAAGCAGGCCCTACAGAGTCAGACGGTTCAGGCGATGCCGCGGGGGCAGTTTATTAACGTGATGGAGCAGGTTTTGATCGAAGAAGCGCTGCGACAGCTAGCCCAGATCTCTCCTGCTGCGCTGGGCTCGTTAGATCTGGGCGAAATTGTGGCTTACTCGCTCAATCGTCTCCCCGTGCTCTATGCCACAACCCAGACTGGAGCAAGTCATCAGCGGGCGCATGTGGCTGAAACCTTGCAGGCCAAGGTAGCGGAGACGGTCACCGAAGCGATTGCTAACTGCCAGCAGCCCTTACCCTGTCGGGAGCCGGTTGTGAGTCCTGCACTGCAAAATCTGGTTTTTGGATAACAGTGGAGATGTAGAAAACTACTCAAACTCAGGGGGTAGCTCTTGTGGAGAAACCGTTCCCGGCCGCCGAGGAATCGGCACACCAACCGGGGCTACCCCCGCACCTCCACCTGCACCGTCACTTCCACCTGCGCCACCCTCAGCACCGCCTGCGTCCTCTCCCGTATTCACCACAATGGTCGGGCTCTCGGGAGCAGGGTCATAGGTGGTAATCGTCACCGACCGGACCAGCTGCTCACCTGCTGAGTTAGTAACCTGTAGCGCAATCACCGTTTCACCTGGTTCTGGCGTCAGCGGGATAGGCAGCGTGCCGACAGCCTCTACATCCCCAGGGGCGGGTGCTAACGAAACCTGTGTACCCGAATTGTTTTCGACCTCCCAGGCCAGTTCCAGGCTAAGGGGTGGGTCGCCGGGGCGAATCGCCACCAAATAATTAGGCTCTGCCGGTTCGCCATTGAGGGTAAAGCTCAGCAGGCGGGGCGGGCGGGCCTGGATTTCGACTGGGCTGCTGACCTGAACAATGGGCGTTTCTAACGGTTCCCCCAGCGGAATAGCGGTTAGTTCAAAGGTGTAGGTGCCCGCCTGTTCTACGCCCGTGGGGACGCTGCGGCAAATCAGCTGTTCGGCTAAAACGCAGAAATTGTTCAGTTCGTCAGGGAGACCGGCGGTGAAGTCAAAGAGATAGCTGGGCGTTGCGATCGCACCCTCCCCATCCCGGCCCACCAGCTGTAATCCCGCTAGCTGCTCCGGGTGTTCAACGGTCCAATCAACGCGGGCCACATTGGGGTTTTGCTCAGGAATGATGGGAATAAACGCATCGGGATTGATGTTTTCGACCTTGGCCGTGTTTGAGGGTGCCGCTATGTCTTTTGCTGGGGTGTCTTTTGCTGGGGGTGGGGCCTCGGCATAGGTGGTGGCGGTGGGCGCAAATGCCAGAATGCTGGGTAGGGGGACAGGCGCGATCGCAACCGGCAGGGTCGTTTCCTGTAGGGTTATGGCATTGCGTCCCGGTTTAGGAATGGCGGTCAGGGTGAAAACATAGTCTCCGGCGCGGCGGGCGTCGGTGCGCAGGTTGCGGCAGGTGAGGCGTTTGCGTTGGGTGACGCAGACATCTTCTAGGGCCGGTGGGAGGCCGTCGCGCAGGTCAAACACCAGCGGCCCGCTGAGCAGTTCGCCCTCACGGGACTGGCCGACAATTTCAAGCTGCTGCACGCGGTTGGGGTTAGCCAACTCAAACCCAAGATGCACCGTATCGCCCCGGCTCGATTCATAGGCGGTGGCCTCTGGGGCAAAGCGCAAAATCTGGGCGGGGGCCGGGGGGCGAATCAGAAACCACCAGGTGAGAAACAGTAGCCCAAACACCGAGCCCAGCAGCAGCAGCACAAATGGCAAGACCTGCCACCAGGGTCGCGCCTCCCAGGTCAGCAGCCCCGGCATTGGAAAGTCGGCTAGGGGTTTTTTCTCCGGGTCGGCCACCACCACTTCAAAGTTGACCAGCCGTGGCCCACCAAAAATGGGGCGTTTCCACGGCGATTTGGGCTGTACCGTCACCTCACTAATAAGGGTCTGCCGGGGGGCCAGTACTAGCCGGTCGGGCAGCAGCGTATAGTCGCACAGGTTGCTGCCTTCGAGGCCGAGAACGGCAACGTCAATGGTTCGTGGCGTATTGCCCTGGTTGCTGACCTGGATGCTGTATAGTCCAGCCTGCTGCTGTACCCGACTGACCAGGGTGCGAAAGCGAGCGTCAACCTGATAAACCGGCTGAACTTGCACGTACAGCACATCTAGCAGTTTGAGTGCCGGATTGTTCTCTGACTTGAGCTGTAAGGTCGCCAGCACGGTCTGGGCTAGGGCATCGGTGGGGGGCGTCAGCGTCAGTAGAATGATGCCTTCGGTATCGGGGTTGAGGTCGAGATGGGGCTCAGGAATCGACAGGCCCGGTGCCTGAAACCCTTGGGGGTAGTCTACGCGGACCCAGTCGCTGGGCAGGTCTGGGCACTGTAGGCGAAAGCGGTCCACCCGGTCGGCTCGGTTGTAGACGTGAACCTGAAACTGCAGCGGGTTGCCCGGCAGGGTTTTGAGGGGCTGGCGGCTGGTGGTGGTGGGCTCAACGGCGAAGGTGGGGTCGTTGTCGCGGCGGGTGCTGCGGGCTGGGGGCAGCACCTGTAGGGTCTGTTCGTAGCGGAGCGGCGGCGTATCGGGGTAGTGGTTGGGCGCGTCCACCACCAGCCAGAAATGGTAGGCCCCCGACAGGGCCGTGGCCGGAATATCAAACTCAAAAACAACCTCTTCCCCCTGTCCGGGGGCCAGGGCTAGGCGCGTCTGGGTGGTGCGGCACCAGGGATGGGCCACGGCGGGTAGCTCGTCTAGAAACACGTCAAAGACAGCGCTTTGGTTACCCTTGTTGCTGACGATGACGCTCAGCTCCAACGTTTCACCGGGCTGGGCCAGGGCATCGCCCAAGGCCGAGACAATCACCCCAATCGGCTGGGCGGCTTCGTGGGCCGTAGCCAAAGATTGCATGGGAAGCGAATAGGTCATCAGAGCCGGGAATAAAGGATGGGTGGAGCAAAAGATGTGGGTAACGGACCGTTAGGGGCAGGCTGGGTTGTTGGCGCGGGCGCGGTGCAGCCTGACGCGGTGGCTGTCACCGCCGCTGACGATGCGTAGGGTATTGCCCTGCTGAACGATGTCAACACTGTTGATGGGGCGGCGGAAGTTCGCCAGCTGTCGTTCTCGCATCACCTGCCCAGAAGGGTTCAGATCCCAAAGCTTGACGCGGCCATCATCGCCGCCGCTGACGAGATAGCAGGCATCTTGGGAAAGTGCGATCGCATTTACAGCCGCCCCGCCACTAGCCCCACCATGGCCGTCCTCCCACTGGTCGGTGGGCCGACAGTCGGTGCCATCCATTAAACAACTGCTAAAGTTCCACAGGGCGATTCGCCCTTGGTTGTCGGCGGTGGCTAATCGGGTCGAATCATCATCAGCAACATCCAGGTCAAAAATGTATTGGTTACCGTCACCCGCCGGATAGGGCACAACCGTCTGCGTGTCATGCTCAACGTTCCACAGCACCAGCTGATTAAACCGTCCCCCCACGGCCAGCGTGTCGGCGTTGGGGCCAACCAGGGCAATGGACTGAATGGCAAAGTCAAAGGTCCGTTGCTGTTGCGGGCGGCGGGGAGACGATTGATTATCTCTACTCTGTTCACTGAGCGACCAGCGCAGCACGTTGCCGCTGCCGTGGGCGCTAAATAGCGACCGAGAATCGGGGGTAAAGGCCAGGTCAAACACACGGTCGTCTTTTTGGGCAACCAGCGTGTCGGGCGACTGGCGAGTGAGAAAATCCCAAAGCTGAATCTCGCCATTTTCCAGTCCCGCAGCGATTAAGTTGTTGTTGCGAGGCCGGTAGCGAACAACGCGAATGGCTTTACTGGTCTGCTGGAGCGTTTGTACATAATGGAGGCCACGGTTGATCTGCCACCGGTGGATGGTTTGGTCATCGCTGGCGCTAATCGCGGCGTAGGCTTGACCGTCGAACTGGACGCTGTTGACGGGGCCACGGTGTCCGGCCTGCCAGTAGTTTGCCAGGGCCGCACCCAGCAGTAGGGCGGCGGCACCAACGCCCTGAGCCCATAGGGGGAGTTTGGGGCGGGCCAGCAGGTCAATGGCGTGTTCCGCAGGCTTCACTCCAGTTGTCTGTCCTTTGGGCCGGAGCTGAAACCGCTGCCTTCGCCGCCAGCCCAGCCAGGGAGAGCGGGGCGTGATCGAGAGTACCAGATTCGCCGTATCGCCCGCGCTTAGGCGGGCCTCAGCCGGGGTGAGCTGGAGCAAATGACGGGTAGAGGGGGCAGGCTGGGGTGCGTGTCGTCTGAGGAGAGCCGCCACACGTCGATGCCAGGGAATATCGATTCGATTCAGCGTCAGGGCCACGGTTTGGTTGACGTTGCTTTGGTTGTCTAGCTGGATGTCGTAGTGGGTGGTGTCGGCGTGG
>CAWUKV010000208.1:0-9701 GCA_963923025.1 uncultured bacterium | reverse complement strand
TGCTCGAAAATTAAAAACGCTTCGTCTTCTCAATCTATGTTGTTGTCTAGGTTCTAGGCTCTAGAGTGTAGTCTTTGCGACACATCTCCGTCGAGCGCTTTACTAATATATCGATGCTGACCTAAAGAGTCAACCATTTTCTGTATTTTTCTGTATTCCTTGCTACGGTTAGCTTTCAGCCATTTTTAGGGGTTGGGTGGCCGATTTTTTTTGGAAACCCGAAACTTTTTTCGGCCAGTCGCCCTATATTTGTACAGACGTTGCTGTAGCAACAGCCGCCCCAGCCTACATTTGGGCAACGTCCTTGGAGAAACTAGCTTTTGCTCAGGGCACATATCAGGTGACAATAAGCGACACTGGGCCTACGGTCTGCTCCGTGTGCGGAAGCGCCCCGCTGTTTTGTCTCCCCCGTCTGAGTAATGAACTTTCAATCTGTTATCGCCACGCTGAATAACTTCTGGGCTGAACAGGGGTGCGTGATTGTGCAGCCCTACGACACAGAAAAGGGAGCCGGTACGAAGAGTCCGCACACCTTTCTGCGAGCGCTGGGGCCGGAGCCGTGGTCGGTGGCCTATGTAGAGCCGTGCCGTCGTCCAGCTGATGGGCGCTATGGAGAGAACCCCAATCGATATCAGCACTACTATCAGTATCAGGTGCTCATCAAGCCGTCGCCCAGCAACATTCAGGACTTATATTTAGAGTCTTTGGAAGCGCTGGGGATTAAGACGGGCGACCACGACGTTCGCTTTGTGGAAGACAACTGGGAGGATGCAGCCGTTGGGGCGTGGGGCGTGGGCTGGGAGGTGTGGCTCGATGGCATGGAGGTGACGCAGTTTACCTACTTCCAGCAGTGTGGCGGGCTGGACTGTGACCCGGTGTCGATTGAGATTACCTACGGGCTTGAGCGATTGGCGATGTATCTGCAAGAGGTGGACGCGATCGCAAAGATCCAGTGGAACGATCAGCTCACCTACGGCGACATTTTCATGCAGAACGAGATCGAAAACTCCACCTACAACTTCGAAGCCTCCAGCCCAGAGCTGCTGTTCAACTTGTTCAACCTCTACCAGCAGGAGGCCGAGCAGCTGATGGAGCGCAAGCTGGTGCTACCTGCCTACGACTTTGTATTGAAATGCTCACATACCTTTAACCTGCTGGATGCGCGCGGTGTAATTTCCGTTACCGAGCGGACACGGTATCTGCGGCAGGTGCGGTCCCTAGCTCGTAAAGTCGCCCAGCTCTACTATGACCAGCGTGAAGAAATGGGCTTCCCCCTTCTGGATGATGACAGCAGCGAGAAATCGACTCAAGAATCCGCAGCAAACGAGCCCGTCCCGGCCTAAACCTGCTTAGAATATTCGTATTCTTGCCACTGGGTTCTTAAGCAATGGGCTCGAAGCCTACCCTAATAAAGTCCGGTGGCGATTGATCAATATTGCAGTTGGAGTAAGCTGTGGCGTCTAGTTTAAGAGCAACCTTAGAACCGATTGCCAACTGGTTGGGTCAGTTGGGCATACCTGAACCGATTACCCACTGGGGCCACCCGGCCATGATGGGCATTGTGATTTTTGCGATGGGGAGTATGGCTGCGATCGCAGGTTGGAAAGTCCGCACCGCAGACGGCCCTGACGTAACGATGGGGTCCATGCCGGTGGGCAAATTCCACAAAAAAGTCGCCCTGTGGATGACCACATTTATCGCCATGGGTTACACCGGCGGACTGCTCTCGCTGGTTATGCAAGGCGAGCCCATTCTGGAGAGTCCCCACTTTTGGACAGGCAGTGCCGTACTGGGGCTGCTGGGTCTGAACGGCGCAATTTCTCTTAGCAAGTTCGGCGGCGGGCAGGGGTCACTGCGCACAGCCCACGCCTACATTGGCACCGCAGCCGTCGCGCTGATGGTTGTACATGCAGCCTTTGGCCTGAAGCTGGGTCTGTCGATTTAGGCTTCTGATCTACCTTGGGTCCTGCCCTGAATAGCCATCGAGCGCCCTGAAGTGTTTCAGGGCGCTTTGAGTTTGTGGGCTTCATTCGCAGATCGTTAATATCCCCTATCCAGCAGGCGACTACCGCCGGAAACCGTACTCCAGTGTGAAAAACTTGGGATTTAAGTCGGCTAAGGGCTCACGCAGCTTTGCCAGCTCTGCGTCGGGGCCGTGTATCTCCAGGCGGGTTAGTTCTGAAATCTGCAAAGCCTCGCCCAGCAACGCATTGACATTTTTCAAATGGGTCAGCAGCCCGTCAGCATCGGTATAACCTTCGCGACAGTGAACCTCATCCCCTGCAAAGCTGAACCCGTAGTACAGGCACTTGGCCTCCCCTTGGGTCTGCGCAATAAATTGTTCGCAGAGCTGCTTAAACGCCCCCAGCTTTCCTTCTGCAACCTTGAAGTAAGGAACGATAGTACAGCACATATCTTGAGCGGCCATAACTTCCTCCTTTAAGACATTTCTTTGTGAGCTATCTAACCGTCATTTAATGGCATTTTGTGGGTTAGATAGCTGAGGGTGACATCGTTATTGACATATGGCAGATTGGGGACCGCTGATTATTGCAGTGGGTTACATTCTGGGGCTGGCTTCGACGGGGCTACTGTTCACACAGTTGGGCGGCCCTGTACCGTTGGCCAGCTACGGCGTGCTACTGCTCGGGATTGCAGGGAGTTTCATCGGCCCCCGATACTGGCGGCTGGGACCGACCCGAAAGCAGTGGATAGCCGCAGGGCTGCTGGGTCTAGCGGGTGCCGCCTACTGTGTGTGGCGAACGCCAGTGCCTGCCAGCGACGACGTCAGCCAGTTTGCCGTTTCCTTCGAAGAACGCAGCTTTTACAGCGTCTATGGAGAGCTGGAGTCCTCCCCGCAAATTACCCGTAGCGGCAAGGGCCGGTTTTGGCTCCGCTCTGAGTCTGCGCAGAATCGCGATCATCAGGTACCCAACAAGTCCCCCGTAGACGTGAGCGGCAAGCTGTACGTCACCGCACCGCTCGACCAGGTGGACGGGCTCTATCCGGGGCAATCGGTCAAGGTAACCGGCAAGCTATACGCACCGAGCGAGGCAGAGGCCCCAGGCGAGTTTGACTTTCGGGCCTACCTGGCCAGAAAAGGGACCTTCGCTGGCCTCAGCGCCAAATATGTCGATAGTCAACCCAGCGCGGAACCGCCCCAGCGGGGCATGTGGCAGCTCAGGCAGCGGATTGTAGACGCACACCAACGCTGGCTGGGCGAGCCAAAAGGTCCGGTGGTGAGTGCCATGACCCTGGGGCGGCGGGCGGTGAACCTGCCCTACGAGATTCAGGATGCGTTTATCGAGGCGGGGCTGGCGCACACCCTGGCGGCGTCGGGGTTCCATGTCTCCCTCGTGCTGGGTTTGGTGCTGGCGCTGTTGAAGTCACGGTTACCCAGGACCCAGGCCATTGGGGGTGCGATCGCACTCCTGATCTACGTCGGCCTCACCGGACTACAGCCCAGCGTCATGCGAGCCGCCGTCATGGGCTTTGGTGCACTCATCGGCCTGGCCCTGCAACGAAAGGTGAAACCGCTGGGCTGTCTAATGGTGGCGGTGGTGCTACTGCTGATTTGGAATCCGCGCTGGATTTGGGATATTGGCTTTCAGCTGAGTGTGATGGCAACGCTGGGGCTGATGGTGACGACAACACCGCTGACCAAACGGCTGGACTGGCTGCCAGGGACCATCGCTACCCTGGTGGCAGTACCGCTGGCGGCCTACCTGTGGACGGTACCGTTGCAGCTACATCATTTTGGCGTGCTGCCGTCCTACAGCATTTTGCTAAACATTGTGGCGACGCCGCTAGTGATTGTGGTGAGCCTGGGTGGGTTTGTCAGCGGTATGGTGGCACTGGTGCTGCCAGTCGGGGGAAGTGCGATCGCGTGGCTCCTGGCTATCCCCATCCAAATTCTGCTGTGGTTGGTTAACACCGCCAACCAGATTCCCGGCAACCAGATTCAAGTCGGCAACATTCCCGCCTGGACCGTCGTAGTCAGCTATACCGTCTATGGCATCGTCAGTCTGTGGCTGGCCAACCGAAAGAAGCTGTAAAAGCCTCGCGCCCTTGTGTAGAATGTTTAGGCTTGCAAGGCGTAAGCTTATCGGCAAAAACTGAATCAGCGATTTGGTAAACCCGTAGCCCCTGGAGAGGTGGCAGAGTGGTTGATTGCGGCAGTCTCGAAAACTGTTTTAGGGTAAAACCTAACGGGGGTTCGAATCCCCCCCTCTCCGTTTTACACAGATCGCTACCAGGCAGCAGTGGCCTAGACCCTATTGATGCACAAAAACCCAACAGCCAAATCCTGACAGATCTGCAACCCGCTACTCAGCCGGCGCAGGCTGGTCAGACCTTTCCGATTTCTGAGCTTGTGGCAAGTCTTCCAGTCATGAACGTGTTTTTTGGAGCCCTCCCTACAAAGCTAAGCAAGAGAAACTAGCGTGGACTTCAGGAATTGTCAAAAAGGGCAATCCTTTTGAGCGGGTAACGGTAGGCAAAATACAGGCTTAGAGCAATCAGCACAGCCGGCACAACGCTAATCAAAAGGCGAATAGTCCATAGGGCTGACGCAGGCTGTTCGACGATAGTGCTGTTGGCGACGAAGCGGGCCTGGTCGAGGAGAACACCAATGGTGAAAAGCGCGATCGCACTGCCCAATTTCTGACAAAACACCAAACAGCTAAAAAACAGTCCCTCCTGCCGTTGGCCCAGCCGCGCAGCCGCCAGATCAATCACATCCGGCAACATGGCAAAGGGCACCAGATAAAACGTCGCCAGCCCCACACCACTGACCGCCGCTAAACCATACATACGCCCCACTTGCCCCGGCTGCACCGTAACCAGCCCCAGCAGGGCCAACAGCGTCAGCGGTGCCCCCAAGAAGAACGTCGTTCGCTTGCCCGTCGCTCGCGTCACCGCCATCCATACCGGCAGGCTCACCACCGCCATTCCCTGGATCGCAATCGCCATTTGCGTAAATGCCTGCTCCGGCAGTTGCATCCAGCTAGAGACAAAGTAGGGCAGCATCGCCGCCGCCACCTGAGTGCCGATCCACGCGCCTAAATACAGCCCCAACAGCCAGCGAAAGGGCCGGTTAGTCAGCACAGACAACAGATCAGCACCCAAGGACTGAGTACGGTCTGGCGCAATCAAAGCCCCCTGCTGCTGCCAGTAGCGCTGCTGCGTTCCCCAAATGGAGACAACAATGCCCAGCAAAACACCCGCGCTGGTCAGCACACCAATGGTCAGATATTGCTGCTGAGGGTCCGCCACCGTAGAGAAAACTGCTTGCGCAACCACCAGCGCTAAAATGCTGCCCACCGTATTGAACCCAGACTTGAAACCCATCATGGTCGTCCGCTCGTCGTAGGTGCTGGTCAGCTCGGCAGCTAGGGCCGTAAAGGGCAGCATCACTGCGGTGTAGGACGCATAGACCACAATCGACAGCACGCCGTAGTAGGCAAACAGTTGCCACTGCAACACTAGGGGCGGCACCCACCACTGCAGCGTACAGCAGAGGAGCAAGGGCATTCCACCGCCGACCATCCAGGGAAAGCGTCGTCCCCAGCGAGAACGGGTGAGATCGCTCAGCCAGCCGATTAGCGGATCGCTCACGGCATCCCAAGCCGTACCAATGAGCAGCACCGTCCCCGCCAGCGTCGGATTCAACCCGGCCACATCAGTGAGGAAATACAGCAGAAAAAAGATGGCGATACTGACAGGCATAACCAAGCCCATCTCCCCCACACCGTAGGCGAGCTGGGTGGTTAGCGTGAGTCTTTGGGACGGCTGGTTCATCCGATCAGCTCTCAAACGCCCAGGTTTTATAGCCGCCGCCAGTGACCTTAGGACAAGGCTGCGACAACCTATGGTTCTATGCCAAGCAGGATCGCCGTACTCGGTGTCCTAACCGAGTACGGCGCTAGCTATAAGCTCCAGCATAGGCTGACAGCAGACCCGCGTCACCCTATTGGGATGTCATGGGCCTCCCCAAAGATAAGGTGAGGAATAGCGGCAAGACCGCTACTCTAGTGTTTTAAATCGCACAATAGCCACCACACATCCTCAGCAGCTACCCAAACAGTCATTCTCCAAGACCATGACGCTCAAGCCCCCAGCAACTCCCTCCCCATCGTCCAATCTTGCGCATCGGTTGCTAGACGGGCCTAAGGCCAAGGGACTACGGCAGATTCTGCGACTTTTGCGTTTGATTTTGCGTCCCACCGACTATATGGATAGCAGCGTCAAACGCTACGGCCCCGTATTCATCATCGGCGCAGACAGCGACGCACCGCTGGTATACGTGGGCGAGCCTGACATGGTGCGTGAGATTTTCTCCCTAGATGCAGATCAGGTAACGACCGGGCGCAGCAATGAAATTTTGCAGCCGATGGTGGGTGAACATTCGATTCTGCTATTGGATGGGGCGGCACACCAGCGGCAGCGCAAACTGCTGATGCCGCCTTTCCATGGCGATCGACTGCGGACCTACGCTCAGCTCATTTGTGAGATCACGCATCAGGTCAGTGCTGACTGGCAAGCAGGCGATTCAGTCGTGGTGCGTCCGCCCTTACAGGCCCTCTCTTTAGGCGTCATTCTCCAAGCGGTGTTTGGCCTCCGGGACGGTGAACGCCTGTCCGAACTGCAACAGCTCATGGGCACCCTGCTCGACTTCTTTGCCTATCCCATCAGTGCCAGTTTTTTGTTCTTTCCAGCATTACAACAAGATTGGGGCCCCTGGAGCCCTTGGCGACGGTTTACAAAACTGCGAGAACGGATACGGCAGCTACTCTACGCCGAGATTCGCGACCGTCGCCAGTTGCTAGAACAACAGTCCGACGCTACCTCTCCTTCGTCAACCGATATTTTGTCTCTGTTGCTGCAATCGAGGGATGAAAACGGCGAAGGCATGACCGATGCTGAACTCCATGACGAGCTGGTGACGCTGCTGCTGGCAGGACACGAGACCACCACCTCAGCCATTGCCTGGATGCTGTACTGGATTCACTATTTGCCACAGGTTCAGGCAAAACTCAGAGCCGAGCTGGCAGCGCTTGGCCCCGATCCCGACCCAATGGCAATCACTCAGCTCCCCTACCTAACTGCCGTTTGCCAAGAAACGTTGCGTATCTATCCCATTACACCTTCGGCGTTCTTGCGGGTACTACGTCAGCCTCGAGTCATTGCAGGCTACGCCTTCCAGGCAGGAACGGCACTGATGCCGACGACTTACATCATTCATCAACGCCCGGACGTTTACCCTAACCCGAGAGAGTTTCGACCTGAACGATTTTTGGAGCGTCAGTTTGGCCCCCACGAATACCTACCCTTTGGCGGCGGCCATCGGCGCTGTATTGGCTATGCCCTCGCCATGACAGAACTAAAATTGAGCGTGGCAACACTAATGCAACACTTTCAGCTAGAACTTACCCACCATCGTCCTGTCTTACCCGTACGGCGAGGGCTCACGTTGGCTCCCCCGGCTTCGCTGAAGCTTAAGGTGACATCACAGGGTGCCCCAGTCTCATGAGGCACCCATAGCAAAAGCGGCAGCCCAAGGACCGCCGCTTCTCAAATCAGTAGGGTGCAGCATCTCTTGCCCGACTTAACACCTGTCGCTTAGGCAAATGCCCCGTGGAACAACAGGTTAAGTAAGACGTAAGCTCTAACGAGATTGAAGCTTGCTGTTGCTGAATCTGGCTTACTTCTTGCCAGTTTGAGCAGCGACCTCGTCTGCGAAGCTGATCTCATTCTTCTCGATACCTTCACCGAGAATAAACCGAGCAAACCGACGGACTTCAATCTTCTCGCCAATCTTGGCAACCGATTGAGTAATCAGCTCTTGCACCGTGATGTTCTGATCCTTAATAAAGGGCTGATCCATCAGAGAGAGCTCTTTGAGGCGCTTGCCGATGCGGCCATCAACAATTTTGGCCCGGATTGCCTCTGGCTTACTAGCCAGATCTTCCCGACCCATCTCGATCTGCCGCTCGCGCTCCACCATCTCGGGCGGAATCGCATCGGTGTTAACCACTTCTACGTTGGGGCAAGCCGCAATCTGCATGGCCACGTCCTGAGCCAAGGCTTTGAAGTCCTCCCGGCGGGCAACAAAGTCGGTTTCGCAGTTGAGTTCGACCAGTACACCGACCCGACCACCGGTGTGGATGTAGCTATGTACCAGGCCCTCAGCCGCAACCCGGCCTTCTTTTTTGCTGGCAGAGGTAATGCCCTTCTGGCGCAGCCACTCTACCGCCTTTTCAATATCGCCGTCCGTTTCCTTCAGGGCCTTTTTGCAGTCCATCATGCCTGCGCCTGTCATGTCGCGCAGGGCTTTTACCTGTTTTGCAGAAATGTCTGCCATGTGTTTTCGTCCTAACTACGCCAGTATTGTGCCAATAGGCTTAATCAAAAAAGGTTAAGAAAGGGTCAAAAGGTGGTAGTTACAACCAGGCCTAAGACGCGCTTTCTGCTGCGGGCTCCTGAGCAACAGCTGGCTCGCTCGCGTCGGGTACAGCATCTGCCTCGTAATCGTAGTCTGCGGCGGGTGGCTCGTAGTCAGCGTAGATGTCGTCGCCGCTGTCTGCGCCGCTGTCGCCACCCCGGTTGCCCTGACCGTTAGAGCCTTCAAAGATAGCGTCAGCCAGACGACCCAAGATCAGCTTAATCGAACGGATGGCGTCGTCGTTGCCGGGAATAGGCACGTCAACCACGTCCGGATCGCAGTTGGTGTCTAGCATCGAGACGATGGGTAGGCCCAACTTTTGGCATTCTTGGACGGCGTTGTACTCGCGCTTGACGTCGATAATGACGACCACGTCAGGAATGCGACGCATGGTCTTAATGCCGCCCAGGTACTTTTGCAGCTTTTCCATTTCGCGGCGTAGCACAGAGGCTTCTTTCTTGGGTCGCAGGGCCAGGGCACCGGTTTCCTGCATGCGCTCTAGCTCTTTGAGCCGGTCAACTCGGGTTTTGATGGTGGCCCAGTTGGTGAGCATACCGCCCAGCCAGCGCTGGTTGATGTAGTACGCACCGCAGCGTTGGGCTTCTTGGGCGATGATGCCCGCGGCCTGACGTTTGGTGCCGACGAATAAAAACTTCTGACCGCGCTCGGCAGATGTGCGCATGAAGCCGTAGGCATCTTCTAGCAGTTTAGCCGTCTGTACAAGGTCAATGATGTGGACCCCGTTACGGGCAGTGAAGATGTATTGGTCCATCTTCGGGTTCCAGCGGCGGGTCTGGTGCCCAAAGTGGACGCCGGACTGAAGTAAATCAGCCAACGATACAACTGGCATATTGAATTTCTCCTTATCGGGTTAAGCCTCCACCTGGCGTGAACTCTTGGGTTTGTCATGGGCTTTGTGCCGCAGAGCAACCTAAAAGCACCCGAAAATCCAGGTGTGCGTAATTTTTTCAGCTTGACTAAGGTAGCACGAATGCCCAGTGGCTGTGTACCGGCAGAATCACAACCGTCGCTGTCATAGACCCGGTCGGGTTGGGCAAACTGTATTCAAAGAGGGATGATTTATCATTAGAGAAAATTGATATGTCCCTGAGGGAATTGACGACCTCGATGGGTGATTGCCAAAACGATGCATAACGCATTGACCGCGATCGCAAGCCACGAAGTGCCCCATACCCAGGCACTCCAGGTTCAAGGGTTTGCCATGCCTAGCTTCTAGGCGGGCGTCCCAAGCACAGTG
>CAWUKV010000207.1:0-9758 GCA_963923025.1 uncultured bacterium | reverse complement strand
CTAGTCGTCTTTCCCGAATACTCCCTTCATGGCCTGTCGATGGACACCAACCCCGATATCATGTGTCGCCTCGACGGGCCCGAAGTCGCGGCCTTCCGTCAGGCCTGTATCGATAACAGTATCTGGGGCTGTTTCTCCATCATGGAGTACAACCCCAATGGCAATCCCTACAATAGCGGCCTCATCATCGACGACCAGGGTGAACTCAAGCTCTACTACCGCAAACTCCACCCCTGGGTCCCTGTCGAACCTTGGGAACCTGGCAATATTGGTATTCCCGTCTGCGATGGCCCTAACGGCAGCAAAATCGCGCTGATCATCTGTCACGATGGCATGTTCCCCGAAATGGCACGTGAGTGTGCCTACAAAGGTGCAGAGATTATGATCCGCACCGCAGGCTACACGGCTCCTATCCGCAACAGCTGGCGCGTTACTAACAAAGCCAACGCCTTCTGTAACCTGATGGTCACCGCCTCCGTGTGCATGTGTGGCAGCGACGGCACCTTCGACTCCATGGGAGAGGGCATGATTGTCAACTTTGATGGTGAACCGCTGGTGATGGGCAGCCACCGCCCCGATGAAATTATCACTGCTGAGGTTCGTCCTGACCTAGTGCGCGAGGCTCGTAAATATTGGTCTGTGGAGAACAACATTTACCAATTTGGTCACCGAGGCTATGTGGCGGTGAAGGGTGGGGCGCAGGACTGTCCCTATACCTACATGAAAGACATGGTAGACGGAAACTATCGTTTACCGTGGGAGGACGAGGTGGTTTACACCGATGGCACGTCCTGCGGGTTTGAAGCTCCTACGCGGGAGTACCACGGAGAAGACAAGCCAGTCATGCCAGTTGAAGCAGCAAAGTAGCATTCCTGATACAGAAAAACGGGAGAAGCCCTGTTCACAACTTCTCCCGCATCTATCTACCAAGCTTGTCACTAACTATATTGTGTTTACCGCCTTGCGATTAGTTGCGATCGCGCGGGCTTGCCCCCTCTAGCTGTGCCTGCTGCTCAGGTGTCAGGACGTCTGAAATCTGACTTTGCATGTCTCTCATGACAGAAATGAAAGCAGAGCGCTGACTAGAGTTGAGCCCTAGTCCTCGTACTACGCTGCGCATGTCATCTCCATTGGCCTGAGCGGTTGCTAACGTCTCAAGCTGCTGTGCTGATAAAATTTCGCTCAGCTCAGCCTGTGTATTGGCCTGAATAGCCTCGATTTCTTCAGCCTGGGCCTCAGTCAGGTCTAGATCTTCTAGTTGGGAAGTAAAAGTACTGCCCTTAGCTGTCGCAGACGGCTGAGAAGCCACTGCCTTAGAAGATTCGGTGGTTGCCATTGGGCTGGCGCAGGCCGTACTAGCAAAAGCGACCTGGCCGCCAATCATCAGAGCAAATGCGCTGAAGAAAAAGCGATTGAATCGATACTGCATATTTTCTCCTGAAGTCTGGTAAGTAAGCTATGCGTGGATTGTTAAGTAGAATGCGCATTAGGTTGTGTAGCCACGCAAAACAATCTCTATTTTTCGAAAGATTTGCTAGATGGCTCAGAGGCTTTTAGACAACCCATCTGGCTCATCAGCATCTCTCACATTCACTAAGGTAAAACTTGGAAACGGCATTGGCTCGTGAAAAAAGTCCTGTTCTTTTCTGTAACTTCTTCAGGTGACAACAGCTAAACCACTTCCAGGTTGAAACCTATAGCTTTCCCTTTTCCTGCTGGAAAACTACAGTTCTGGACATGATCAAGGCTTAGTTAAGATGACATCGGAGGTTACCTGAAGACCTGTTTCCTACCTCAAGCTGAAAACTAGCCCGTCATCTGCTGAACCAACAACGCGGCCTGGGTTCGGCTAGTAATCTTTAATTTCTTAAAAATGCTGGTAATGTGGTTCTTGACTGTTTTCTCCGCAATGTAGAGCGCTCTAGCAATCTCTTGATTGGTTTTCCCGTCAGATAAAAGGAATAGTACCTCTTGCTCTCGAGACGATAGCTTTGATAGCTTGGTCTGAATATTTGCTCTGTCGATATTCTCTGCAGTGTTAGAACGTGCGGTGAGCTTGCTCAAGCTTCGCTGAATCGCACGGCTGTCTACATAGGAATACCCTTGAGCAACACTTCGTACTGCGCTGATAAAATCTTGCTTTTCTATATCTAGAGAGACACAGCCCTCAATGCCTAGCTGCATGAGCCTTGCTAACATTACCTCGTCATCTAGGTTAACCATTAGCAAAGTACGCAACCCTTGGAGCTGGTAGCGGATGTATCTAATCAAAAAGAGCGTGTACTGGGTGGTAAACGCTGACTTTAGCAATAGGACATCTGGAAGCTGACGATTCAGCTGGCAGCGATGCAGTGACGCAATTGCCTCAGTCTCGCTGTGGACATGCTCCACAACAGTAATATTGGCTTCAGCGGTCAAGTAATCAGCCGCTGAGGATGGGGTCTCTGTCTGTAGCTCGACAAGAAAGACCTTAAGCATGGGGTATCTCCATGAGCTATGAGTAATCGATTGTATTGAATAGCGCCTATTAGTGAGCAATTACTTACTAATAGGCGCTATCTTATCACCGTGACTCTGCCTGTCAAGCAGACCGTGGGCTATGCTTCATGGTCTGTAGCTCGAAAATAGGACGTTTGTAACTTGACGGATGGAGCTTTTGCTATCAATGCAGTGACTAGATTGACCAATAGGGAGCAAATCAAGCTTGGTGGGCACAGATGTCGGCTATGATCGGTATCTAAGCTCTGATGTACCTTGACGTTTTAGGTGAAAGGGAACTATAAGTAAGTAGTCACTAACAAAGGTAATGCCTCGTCCCCAAAAAGTTACCAACGACGAAATCCTGACAGCGGCCCGACAGGTTTTCATTGAACAGGGGATGAGCGCATCAACCTCACAGATTGCGGAACGGGTCGGTATCTCGGAAGCGGCAATTTTCAAACGGTTCAGTACCAAACAGGCGCTATTTATGGCGTCAATGGGTATTGATCAGAATCCGTCTTGGGTAAAGCTGCTGACTCAGCAACCGCCCGATGCGGAGATGAGATCGCGACTGCAGGAAATCTGTGAGCAAATGCTGGCATTTTACCAGGATGTGTTCCCGCGTTTAATGGTTCTGTTGGCTAACAGACCACCGCCCGACCTCGGGCCGGTCTTGCCGCCACAGGTTCGCGATCGCCAATTGTTGACTGATTATCTAGAGCGAGCAATCGCTGCCGGATATTTGAGAACGTGTGACACGGTTACGGTATCTTCCATGATTGTTGGGGGTTTGGTGAACTATGTCATGAGTCGAACTATCCTCAGCCGTTTTCCTCAAACGTCATCCATGCCTCTGACACCACCTGCTGAGCCACAGCAGTTTGTCTCAAATATGCTCGATGTGATTTGGCCAGGGATTGCGCCCGACTGATCCAATCTGTTTGTTTCACTTGTTTGGGACTTTTCACTGTTCAGGACTTTTCACTGTTCAGGACTTTTCATTGTTCAGGACTTTTCATTGTTCAGGACTTTTCATTGTTCAGGACTTTAGTCACGATCTAGCGTTAGCGCTTGTGCTTGCGAAAAAGCTTAATAGCTGAGTGCGTTACAGTTTTGGACACTCCGCTTGAGCCTTCCAGTGAGCCTATTCTTCTGGCACAGAACACCTCGTGTTTCGTAACCCGACATAGCTTTTTGTGGCTTACTATACCTCTCTTTTTTGCCGAACCTTCTTCGGGAATTTGTTATGTCATCAGATCTTGCCTCAACACGTCAAACTTATCCCATTGCGCTTAAGAAATTTAAGGTGCGGTGGTGGTATTGGCCCATACTTATCGTCATCGTCTTGCTTGGCCTTCGTTTGGTTGGTAGAGGGTTAGTCGCAACCCGCTCATCTCAGTCTGACTGGGTGACACAGTCTGTTGAACGCAGCACTGTTCCCGTCGTGATTACGGCCAACGGCACGGTAGAGGGTGCGCGGTCTATCAATGTCAGTCCTCAATCGTCGGGAGTGATTGAGGCTTTGCGGGTTGAGGAGGGCGATCGCGTCAGTCAGGGGCAGGTAATTGCACTTATGGACGATGATAACCTCCAGGGTGAACTGCTGCAGATTCGCGGACAGTTGGCGCAACAGCAGGCGAATCTGGACAAGCTGGTGGCGGGTAGCCGCCCAGAAGAGATTGCCCGAGCAGAGGCGCAACTGGTAGAGGCGGAGGCCCAACTTGCAGAACTGCGTTCAGGCAGCCGATCCCAGGAGATTGCCCAGGCCGAGGCTCGACTACAGCAGTCCGAAGCCACGCTAGAACAGCGAGAAGCTGCCCTGCAACGCTACGAAGCGCTTTATCAGCAAGGGGCAATTTCTCGAGAAGAAGTTGACCAAAGGCGAACGGACCGAAACGTTGCCCAGGCTCAGGTCGAAGAAGCCGCTGAGGGGCTGGCACTGCAAAATGCGGGGACCCGTTCAGAACAGATTGAGCAGGCAGCGGCGCGGGTTGAACAACAGCGGCAAACTGTGGCAGAACTCAAGGCTGGCAACCGCTCAGAAGATATTGCCCAGGCACAGGCGCAGGTGCAGTCTGCTGAGGGGACATTGCAAACCATCCAGGCCCAACTAGACGATACGCGGGTAACTGCACCGTTTGACGGCATTGTGAACGAAATTTATGCAGAGGTGGGGTCTTTTGTCAGTCCATCCACCTCAGTCAGTAGTGCGGCATCGTCGTCATCGTCGTCGATTCTGATGCTGTCCAGTCGTGAATATCAGGTGGTTGTTAACTTACCAGAATCGCAAATTTCCAGAGTTCAAAAAGGTCAGCCGGTGACGTTCACAGCTGACGCGTTCCCTGGTGAAACCTTCTCTGGCAAGGTCGATCAGATCGCCGTACAAGCTAGCGTCACGCAAAACGTCACCAGTTTTGAGGTCCGTGTTTCGGTGGATGAGGCAGATGCAGAGCAGCTGCGTATTGGCATGAATGTGGAGGCAGAATTCGAAGTTGGGATGCTACAGGATGCCTTACTGGTTCCCAACGCGGCGGTGGTGAGAACAGCGGAAGGAGAAGGGGTTTATGTTTTGGCAAACAATGAACCGGTTTTTCAACCCATTGAGACTGGCGATACGGCGGCTGGGCAAACGGAGGTGATTGGCGGACTGGACGGCGATGAGCAGGTTTTGTTGGGCCCTCCAGAGGAAGAACAGCCTAGACGCAGCGGGGGCTTTCCACCAGCGCCGCCACAGTAGAACTGCCAAGAAAAATATATCAGGAAGAATACCAATGGATAGCTCAGCCGTTTTACAGTCAACTGCGATCGCACGGGCCAAAGTTTCTTACCGGGAAGTGGCCGAAATGGCTCTAGAGGCCCTGTGGAGCAATAAGCTTCGTAGCGGTCTGACAATGCTGGGTGTCGTGATCGGCATCGGCTCGGTCATCTCGTTGACCTCAATTGGTCAAGGCATTCAAAAATCAACAGAAGAGAGTATTCGTGGACTGGGCACTGACGTCCTACAAGTCATGGCAGGCTCGGCAGAAAGCGGCGGCATCAGTCAGGGGCAGGGCACGGTGACAACCCTTACCTGGGAAGACGCCCAAGCAATTGAAACTCAGGCACCGTCTGCGACTATCGTGTCGGCCTACCTACAGCGTAACGTTCAGGTCGTATACGGAGAGAACAACACAGCCACCACAGTATATGGTTCAGACCTAAGCTTTCCGGATGCTCGCAACACCTACCCCACTCAGGGACGTTTTTTTACCGAAGAAGAGCTGACCGATGCAGCAGCAGTTGCGGTGATTGGCCTGACGGTCCAGCGCGACCTGTTTCCGCAAAACGATCAACCTGTTGGCGAAAAGCTACGGATTCAGGGAGAGGTATACGAAGTCATCGGTGTGATGGAGGAGAAGGGAGCTCAGGGACCTCAGGACCGGGATGATGCGGTCTACATTCCCCTGACGACAATGTCTGCCCGTATTATTGGTAACAATTCTCTAGCCGGGGTGTCGGTCAACGGTATTTACGTAAAGGGCCAGGACGAAAGCCAGTTAGACATTGTGAAATTTCAGGTGGAGAACATCTTACGACTACGCCATGATATTGCCACGCCTGAAGATGATGACTTTCAGGTGACGAATCAGGCCGATATTATAGAAACGCTGACTACAGTTTTGAACTTGCTGACAACGTTGATTGTTGCGATCGCAGCCATTTCTCTGGTCGTCGGTGGCATTGGTATTGCCAATATCATGCTGGTTTCAGTGGTTGAGCGCACGCGCGAGATTGGGGTTCGCAAAGCGCTGGGGGCCACTGAGCGGGATATTTTGAGTCAGTTTTTGACAGAATCGGTGGTCATCTCAGTGGCTGGTGGCGGTGTCGGGATTGTGTTGGGCGTGGGGGTGACCTTTATTGTTGCAATGGCCTTTAGCTTCCCGTTTGTGGTGTCTAGCAGTGCAGTTTTTGTCGGGTTTGTACTGTCAACTTCGGTAGGGTTGATTGCTGGTGTGGTGCCTGCGAGAAATGCAGCTGCTTTAGACCCCATCGTTGCTTTAAGAAGTGATTAAGGGAAATCTGTCATGATTACGATGGAGAAAATTACTAAAACCTACCAGCTTGGAGAGGTGACTGTGCCGGTGTTGAAGGGCATTGACCTGGAGATTGCGGCGTCGGAGTATGTTTCGATTATGGGTGCGTCTGGTTCAGGCAAATCAACTTTGATGAACATTATTGGCTGCCTTGACCAGCCAACCTCCGGAGAGTATCGATTACGCGGCATTGACTTGACCACCTTAGACAAAAATGAGCTGGCCTACATTCGCAATCAGCAGATTGGGTTTGTGTTTCAGCAGTTTAATCTACTACCTCGGGCAACAGCATTAGAAAATGTGATGCTGCCAATGGTCTATGCAGGCGTACCCAAGGCAGTCCGCCGCCAGCGGGCAGAAGAAACTTTGACTCGGGTCGGACTGGGTGATCGCTTACACAACAGACCCAGTCAGCTGTCGGGTGGGCAACAGCAGCGGGTTGCCATTGCTCGTGCACTGGTTAACCGGCCTGCACTGCTGCTGGCCGACGAGCCTACGGGGGCGCTCGATACGCAAACCTCCCACGAGGTGATGATGTTGTTTGGTGAACTGAACGAACAGTCCATCACCATTGTGGTGATTACCCATGAAGCTGAGGTGGCAGAGCAGGCCAAGCGCCAGATTAAAGTTCAGGATGGTCTCGTAGTTGATCGGTTTTGATGGGTGACTAGCGAGACGTCAGCTCGGGGGTCTCAACCGCCTTTTTAGAAGGGTAATGGCAAGCGGTCTGATGGTCTATATCAATGTCTTCTAATACAGGCATTACCTGCTGGCACTGCGTATCGCCTTTGGGGCAGCGGCCATAGAGACGACAGACGTGGGGTGAGGGGTTGATAGGGCTGCGCGGTTCTCCGGTAAGGGGAATGCGGTGGGGGTTGGCTTCAAAGGATGGAATGGCTGAGATGAGCGCCTGGGTGTAGGGGTGTGCCGGATGGTTGAAGACGGCTTCTGTGGGGCCAGTCTCGACGAGCTTGCCCAGGTACATAACGAGGATGCGATCGCATAGTAACCGCACCACATTTAGATCGTGCGATACAAACAAATAGCTCATGTTGAGCTGCTGCCGCAGGTCTGCCAGCAGATGCAAGATCACGGCCTGGACGGACACATCCAATGCTGAAGTCGGCTCATCCAGAATCAGCAGCTTTGGCCTAAGTGCAATGGCGCGAGCAATGCCCACACGTGCCTTTTGCCCGCCGGAAAGCTGATGGGGGAAACGGCTGAGCAGGTCTGGCGGTAGTCCAACCTGCTGGGCCAGTTCTGTGGCACGTGGGGAGAGATTGTCCTTATCTTGAGCAGACCCTAGCCGACGAATGGGTTCGACGATGGTATCGAAGGCGGTGAAGCGGGGGTTGAGGCTATCGGTCGGGTCCTGAAAAACCATCTGCAGTTCGGCCCGGTAGGGGCTGTGAGCGAACTGACTAACGGGGATGTTGGCGATGTTGTTGCTGGTAAAGGTAATGGTGCCGCTGGTGGGTTCGAGCAGGCGGGCTAACAGGCGGATGAGGGTAGATTTGCCGCAGCCGGATTCGCCCACGAGGCCGACACTTTCGCCAGGGTGGATGGTGAGGCTGATGCCATCTACGGCGTGGAGGTGCGACGGGCGAGCCCAGCTGGTGCGGATGGGGAAGTGCTTGGTAAGGTTGGTGGTGGCGAGGAGCGGGGGAGACATAATTTTCTGGGCTTTGGGTGTCTGTGGTAGGCCCTCACCCCAAGCCCCTCTCCCCACGGGAGAGGGGCTTTTTGAGCAAGATACTGTGTTCTAGCGGGTGCCAGCAGTGGACTTGGTGCGAGGGGGATACTTTTTCTTGGGGTAGGGGTTGCTGGTGGCAGGAGTCGGTGGCGCGATCGCAGCGGGCGGCGAAGCGGCAGGGGGGGAGGTCGGTGCGGCGTAGGTCGGGGAGGGTGCCGGGAATGGGGATGAGGTCGTCGAAGGTTTTGTGGGGTTCGGGAGTGGCGGCGATGAGTTTGGCGGTGTAAGGGTGGCGGGGTTGGAGGAAGAGGTTGTGGGTGAGGGCGCTTTCGACTAGGTGTCCGGCATGCATGACGAGGATGCGATCGCAATATTCTGACGCCAGGGCTAAGTTGTGGGTGATTACCACAGTCGCCATGTTTTGTTCGGTGGAAAGTGATTTGAGCAGGTTCATGACAGTGGCCTGCGTAGTGACGTCGAGGCCAGTGGTCGGTTCGTCGGCAATTAGGAGCTGCGGAGAACAGGCTAAGCCCAGTGCAATCATCACACGCTGGCACAGTCCCCCAGAAAGCTCGTAGGGGTAGGCGGAGAATCGTTGTTGAGGGTCAGGAACGTTAACGCTCTCTAGCAGTGCTAATGCTTTCTGTTTGAGTTTTTTCCTGGGTAAATCAGTATGGCAGCTCAGCACGTCTACAATTTGTTTGCCAACCTGACGTATGGGGTTGAGTGCCGTCCGCGGATTTTGAAAGATCATCGACAGATCTCGTCCACGCATCTGCCTCAGCTTCTTTTCGGGTAAAGTCAACAGATCGCAGGCTTCAGCGCCCTGGCTCCACCAAATTTCACCCTGGGTTACGTGGCCCGCTTGGTCCAAAATGCGCAGTAGCGCCATCGCTAAAACAGACTTGCCAGAGCCACTTTCGCCAACAATCCCGATCGTTTCTCCAGGGTTGACTTGAAAGCTGATGTTGTCAAGTGCTTGTACTGTGCCCGTACGGGTTCGAAATTCAATCGATAGTCCCCTAACGGATAGTAGTGCAGTTTCAGTCAGTGCGGTTTGAGCCATCACGTCCTCATCCTTGGGTCAATCAAGTCCCTCAACCCGTCCCCTAGCAGGTTAAAACAGAACACGGCTAACATCAGCACTGCGCCGGGAAAGATGGCTAGCCACCACTCGCCCGAAATAATATATGTTGCACCCTCCGCGACCATGATGCCCCATTCGGGAGTGGGGGGACGAACGCCCAATCCGATGAAAGAGAGTCCGGCGGCGTTTAGTATGGCCCAGCCCATGTTCAACGAGATGTGGACCATCATGACGGGTAGCACGTTGGGGAACAGATGACCGGCCATGATACGCCAGTGGCTGTTGCCAGCTAGCCTTGCGGCTTCGACATACCCCGCTTTGCGGCGGGTGAGGATTTCGGAGCGGACGACGCGGGTGTAGAGGGGGAGGTTGATGACGGCGGTGGCGTAGACCATGGAGGTGTAGCCAAAGAGCCGCTTGCGGG
>CAWUKV010000206.1:0-9822 GCA_963923025.1 uncultured bacterium | reverse complement strand
TGGCTTAATACCCAGCAATGATGTGATGTTTTGGTTAGTTTGAAGACAACACTTACAGCAAAAAGACAAGACTAGCTTCCGTATTTTTGCCGATATTTTTCCTCTCTAAGTACGAATATTGTCTGACTCTTCTTAAGAGAAGTACATAACGTTAGATGGTCCGAATCGAGACAATCGACACACCATCTTTGGATGCACATACTGCTCTGAAAAGCAATCCAGCCAGTGCTTTCAGGCAGAAACTTCATGAAACAAAAAACTTTGTAATGCTTAACAGTCGTATTTACGGAAAGTAAATTTCTTTATTTTTTTAGATTTGAGGTCAAAAACTGACACAAATCGCGGTTTAAGTATAGTTTCATTCGATTTCGAGGGGTATCACCCCCCGTTGTCTTCACGCTGAGACTCAGAAATATTGATATGAAAGGGATTGATTTCCTTTGAACCCGGTGCAATAATCTCGATCAGTTAAGTGTATATACGGTCACAGCTGAAGCGGATTGCGCAGTACTTGACAGTATTCTCATTAATTTAGGCGCGTAGTTTGTATACCGCAGAATTTGGCTAAGGTGCCTCGAGAGCAAGTCTGAAGGTGCCTGCAGCGCCAGCCTTCGTGTTAATTTTCTTTCACGCAAGTAAAATGGCCGCGGCTTTGTCTGTCGAGACGGGTGTGAGTAACGAGTGATTATTCGTACAGATTCATGAAACAACGTTGGAAAAAGTTTGGTGTTTTGGCGCTGCTCAATCCCTTGTCTCGGTTGGGCTTGTGTTTCATGCTGGGGCTTTTGTTTAGCCTGCTAGCCAGTTACCAGCTCGTACCTGTAATGCCGGTTTGGGGTCAGCAGGCTGGTGAACAGGTTGAAAACACCGTCTCTGGTCAGTTTGAGGCAGCAGGTGGTCCTCGGACTGACGCGACCTCGAACCCAGTGACGTATCAGTTGCAGCCTGACACCGGGGCGCTTTTGAGGATTGTCAAAACGGCTGATAAAACTGCGGTTGAGCCTGCTGATGTTGTTGTTTACCGATTGCTGATTACCAATACCAGTGATAGAGCGGCTACCCCGCTGACGGTAACTGACCTGATGCCGCGAGGCATTCAGTACATCAACGAGTCTGCAAATGCGGAACCAGCGCTCTCGTCACCCGTTGAGATCAGCGGTGCTCAGCTGACGTTCCAAATCCCTTCATTAGCGGCGGGCGAATCTGCGTCTATTGTCTACGCGGCCAGCATCACCCCCGATGCTATTCGAGGCTCTGGTCGGAACGTTGCTCAGGCCGCTGCGCCGGGCTTTGCTACTGTCGATACCGCCTTTCAGCTTACGATTCGGCCGGGTATCTTGGCCGACTGCGGCACAATCATTGGCCGGGTTTTTGTGGACAGAAATTTTGACGGGGAGCAGCAGGCCGGGGAACCCGGTGTCCCCAATGCCGTGATCTTCTTGGATGATGGCAATCGCATCATCACCGATCCTGAGGGTCTTTTCTCTATCGCTAATGTTGTTTCGGGTAACCGAGTGGGGGCGTTGGACCTGGGTAGTCTGCCGGGCTACACACTTGCCCCCAACCTTTATCGCATTGGCGACAACAGTCAGTCTCGCTTGGTTCGACTATCGCCGGGAGGGCTGGCTCGAATGAACTTTGCAGTCACACCAACGTATGGGGAGGGGCAGAACTAATATGCGTCTGTTCTCAAATTCTATCTACCTTTACCTTCTGGGTAGCGTGGTCGGTCATCTGGCTCTCTTAGCTACTGCCGAGGCCGCAGCGCTAGGCGCTGACCGCTCCTCCACAGCAACGCAAACCTCAGAGCTGTCTTCACTAGATGGCCGCTACTTGCTGAGCGAGGCGGATAATGCTACGGATGCCCTTATCGATGAAGGTATTCCGCCAGCTCAAACTCAGCCGGGTACGGCTGATGGGTTCATCGATGGGGTGATTATTGAGCCGGTTCCAGCCGAACTGCCTCCCCTGATTGAAGATGAATTAGGTGATGAGCTGACGTTGACGGTGGCTCCCCTACGGGAGGCCGCTATCTCAGCTGACGGTCGATCAACTCTTTTGGTTGGCGGCACCATCGTGGATGCGGCGGGCAACCTAATTCAAAATGACGTTGTTGTTACTCTAACAAGCTCAGCTGGGGAATTTATTGGTGCCGACTACGATATCGACCAGGCCGGATTCCAGGTGCTGGCTCGCTTGGGAGAGTTTGATGCCGAGCTTCAGTCTTCGCTAGAGTCGCAGCGGGTGACCATTCGTGCCAGTGCCGATGGACGTGAAGCGCTGGGGTTAACAGGCGACGAAGAAACAGCTCAGGCCCCAGCCGTGGAGGACCTGCAGGCCTACACCCAGGTCAGCTTCATTACGCCAGTGCGTCCCTCGATGGTTACGGGTGCTGTTGATTTCCGATTGGGGCCCGCGACTACCGACCTGTGGGGTAGCTATCGGGAATTCTTGAATCCTGATCAAATGGGGCAGACCGACGCGGATCTGTCGGCTTTTCTTTTCCTGTCAGGAAACGTGGGTGATTGGTTGCTGACGGGTGCCTACAACAGCGGGCGCGCTTTGAACGAGCGCTGTGACGGCAACCAGCTCTATCGGGACGTTCAGGCCTGTGATCAGACCCACCCGGTCTATGGCGACAGCTCAACTACGGATTTCCTAACGCCGTCGATTGACAGTGTTTACGTTCGGCTACAGCGCGATTCTCCTGTTGAAGATGCCGATGCCGATTACTTCATGTGGGGGGACTACGATACCGACGAGTTTTCTCGCTTTTCTCAGGATTTTACGGCCATGAGCCGTCAGCTGCATGGCTTTAAGGGGAATTACACCTTCGGCAACGGTTTACAGCTGACGGCACTGTTTGCCAACAATATTCGGCCTTTCCAGCGAGATACCATCGTTCCGGATGGGACGAGCGGTTTCTACTTCCTGTCTGAACGGCTGGTCTTGCCGGGCAGTGAAGATATTTTCATTGAGACCGAGGAACTGAATCGTCCCGGTACTGTGATTGAACGGGTGCGGTTGAGTCGTGGTGCGGACTATCAAATCGACTACGACCGTGGTGCGATTTTGTTCAATCAAGCAGTGTCCGCTATTGATGCTAATCCCTTTGGTCCATCACTGGTCCGCCGAATTGTGGCCACGTATCAGGTCGATGGTGAGGAAACGGGTGGCACACTGGTGGGAGCGCGGGCTCAGTACAACCTGTCCTACGACCTATCTTCTCCGAGCTGGATTGGGGCTACCCTCATGTCTGAGGACCAAGGCGCTCAGGATTTTACCTTGTTGGGCTTAGATGCGCTGATTCCCTTGGGTAGCAACGCTCAACTGATTGCAGAATTGGCCCGGTCGTCTTTTGATAACGCCGTTGGAGAAGCTTCGGATGGCACCGCCTATCGATTAGAGGCGTCTGGACAAATCTCTCCTTCAATTGGCGGTACGGCCTACTTCCGCTCTGCCGAATCGGGGTTCCGGAACGATGCGACGTCCAGTTTTCGACCCGGGCAGACGCGCTGGGGTGGTCAGATTGGGGCTAACCTAACCGATACAACGCAGCTTCAGTTTCAGGTGGATCAGGAAATTAACCGGGGGTTAGTTTCAGAGACCTCTTTTGACCGGATTGACGATACGCTGACGACGCTGCGAGCGGGTTTGCAGCAGCAGTTTGGTATCTTGACCACCAACTTTGACTTCACCCATCGAGACCGCACAGATCGGCTCAACAACGAGTCCTTTAGCTCCAACCAACTTGGTGCGGGTCTGGCTTGGCCGCTAGCCGAAAATCTCACCTTCCGCGCTCAGACCGACATCAGCTTGGGGGGGACGGAGGATCCGCTCTACCCTGGTGAGACGGCCTTTGGTGTGGATTGGGACGTGTTGCCTGAGCTGCTGACGCTGCGACTGGCACAGCGCTTTTTCCATGGTTCTAGCGTACTGCCAGATAGCCTAACCAGTCTCGACACGTTGGTCAATTACGACATCACTGACAACACGGCACTGCGCGGTCGGTACTCTGTTCTCGGGGGCTACGACGGCATTACCGGTGAGGGTTCAGTTGGGTTTGTTTATTGATTTTTAGTGGAACGTGTTCTACACATCGACCTGGGTTTCGAGCGCATCTTTGGCAGTGAACTCGGCGAGTTTAGCACCGGCATTCGGTCATCTCAGTCCTTTGCCTTGGGGCAAACAGCCTCAACGCTGGGTTTGGTAAACGGCAACACCTATCGAGTTGGGATTGAGTACACTGACAACTCTGCTTTCCAGGCCAGTGCTCGATTCCAGCATCGCAATTCTGATAGCAATGGCGACAACACCGTAATTACTGCCTCGGCAGCCGGTCGTATCAGCCCTACGCTGACGACGTTGGCCCGGTTCGAGTACGCCAACTACGCTAACCAGGACGTTACTGGGCTACTGGGTAACACCTCTAGTATTAACCTGGGGCTGGCCTACCGTGACCCTTCTAGCGATAAGTTCAACGCGCTGTTTAGCTACGAGTATGCGGTTAATCCCAGCATTACGCTCGGTGCTTTTGACACGGGGACAGCAGGAGATTCGACTAACGAGCATACGCTGGCGTTGGAGGCAATTTACGCGCCTAGCTGGCAGTGGGAGTTCTACGGCAAGTATGCTTTCCGGGCAGTTAACGCCGACCTCGACTCTTTGGGGGTAGGAGCCTCTAACGCGCTACATCTGGGTCAACTGCGGGCGGCTTACCGGTTTGGCTATCACTGGGATGTGGTGGGTGAACTGCGTTACATTACCCAACCGTCTGCGAGCTACGACGAGTTTGGCATCGCGTTGGAGGCAGGCTACTATCTGACGCCGGACCTGCGTCTGGGTGTAGGCTACAGCTTTGGCAGTGCGAATGACCGTAGCTTCCAGGGCTCGGGCTATCGTTCGGATAATGGCCCCTATCTGGCCGTTACCTTCAAGGTGAACGAGCTGTTTAACCAGTTTGGGCTGCAACAGATTGCGCCGGTGCAGCAAAGTGAGTCGTTGATTGAAGCGGACGCTGAGCCGACAACGGAGCTCGAGGCAGAGGCTGCGCCTCCAGGTGAGGATGCGGCGGCGGAAGACACTGTAGAAGAAACCGTTTTTGAAACTAGTCTGGAGACCAGCACGAGTGGGGAGCAGGAGGAACTATGAAGACTATAGCGCCAGGGTTGACGGGGTTTCTGCAACGACGGCCGCGCACGGCTGTGGCGGCACTGGCGGCAACATTGCCGCTGACATGGAGCGCGATCGCTACCGCCAACACTCCGGTGGCTCCGCCAACGCCCTATGACATTACGGTCAACAGCGCTGCTGATGGCCTGATTCTGCCGGATGCGGAGTTGACCCTGCGGGAAGCTATCAGCGTGGCTAACGGTACGCTGCCGGTAACTGCCCTGAGTACAGCGGAGCAGGCGTTGGTTGTTCCCAGTACGACGGGAGCACCCAGCATTGCTTTTGCGCTCCCTCTCGATACTACGATTGAGCTGGTCGATGAACTGCCACCGCTAGCCGCACCGGGCTTAACAGTAGACGGCACCACCCAGCCGGGCTATGGTGAGCCGTCAACGGTCTCTATGATTACCCCGGTCCCGCAGCCGATAGTGGGCCTGAAGCCCGCTGAGGGCACTGAAGTCTTTCGGGGTTTGACTATCACTGCGGATGATGTAACTGTTCGAGGGCTGGGGTTCCAGGGTTTTTCTGCGACTCACCGCTCGACGCAGACCACGCCGCCTGCCGATATTTTTATCACTCATCTGGCAGCCCCCAAAGATGCGGATAACGACATTTTTGCTTGGGACCAGTTGGGCTTCACCAATGAGACGGAAGCTCCGCAGAACGTTGTTATCGAGGACAACTGGCTGGGGCTTGTCGGTAACGACGTCATGCCTGATGCCGATGACATGTCGGCCTTCGGCGTGTTTGTTTTCAACGGTATCGATACCGTTGTTCAGCGCAACCTGATCAAGTATCACGAGGGTAGCAGCATCATCACCGGCGCACGGGCTAAGGGCCTCGTTGTGACCGAGAATACGCTGGTGGCCAACGGTCTGGCGGGCATGCCTGACAGCATTCGCCTTGACGGTGACATCGATGGGGCTGAAATCTACGGTAACCTCATGTGCGGCAGCGACGGCAGCGGCATTTTTATGTTTAAGCCTACGGGCTCGGCGCGCATCTACAACAACGATATTCGCTTTAACGGTCGGCGGATGCGACGCTCGGCCATCTTCCTGATGGGTAGTGGCCACGAAGTATTCGATAACTTCATCGGTTATCAGCCCGGCCCTGGGGTAACCGTTGCGGCCTTCCCCCAAAGTGAAAAGAACATTATTCGCAACAACCAGTTTGTTGGACTTGGTGGTCTCAGTATCGACCTGGGCTACAACCACAACGCCGTTGCCCAGGACTTTCAGCGGGCCGATGGGCCTAACCCGCCGCGAAACTCCCACAACCGTCGCTCGGATACCGGCAACGCGGCGATTAACGCTCCTGAGTTTGATGCCTACACCTTCCCCCTAACCGATGGGCAATCTACCCTGACGGGGACCGCCGATCCGGGGTCTGAGGTTGATGTTTTTGTGGTGATTGACCCGATTGGGGCCTACGGTGGCCTGAATGAATACGTCACCACGGTGCCGGTCGCTGATGATGGTACCTTTAGCGTCACTGTTTCGGGTGAAGAAGAAACGGTGTATAGCGCGATCGCAACTGATGCCCGCTATGGCACGTCGGAACCGTCTGCGATCGCAGCGCTGGGTCGCCTGCCTGAGAAAAAGCCCTTTGCCTACGAAGCAACCTGTGAAGTTGCGCAGGTGCCGGAACCCGAGCCGCCTGCCCCGGAGCTACCACCCGAGCCACTTATTCTAGAGGTGCCTCGCCGTATTCACTTCGCCCTAGACCAGTCCAACATTACGTCGGCGTCAGCGGCGATTATGGATGAGATTGTTGCGGTTTTAGAAGAGTATCCCTTTATTGTGGTTGAGCTTGAAGGACATACGGACCCCCGCGCCAGCAACGCCTACAACCAAGCGCTGGGTGAGCGCCGTGCAGTTTCTGCCCGCGACTATCTGCTCCGCCAAGGGATCGCTCCCGAACGGATGCGCATCCGTTCGTTTGGTGAGACTCAGCGGACCTCTGACGGCAGCGATCGGATCGACTACGCCCGCGATCGTCGGGTGGAGTTCATCTTCTTAGATACTCGTGGTTTGGAGATTATC
Source organism: uncultured bacterium (assembly GCA_963923025.1). GTDB lineage: Bacteria > Cyanobacteriota > Cyanobacteriia > Phormidesmidales > Phormidesmidaceae > CAWUKV01. The sequence continues at coordinate 2,605 of CAWUKV010000206.1, read as the reverse complement.
TACGAAGATACCGAGACAGACCTGCAAATTGAGCCTTAGGACGGCGTGCCCCGGCACCTGTCTAACCCCTCTGTGCGACTAACGTTGGTGTGAGAAACAAGTAATGAAGCGATTGTTTAAGACGACCTATCGAAAACTTTTTCAGCCCTCTGGCACGGAGAACCGTTCGCACCAGTCTCTCGGGTTACCGTTTAGTAGCTCCCTTTCCGGCGGGCTATTTGCCTCTACGCTGGCGCTGACCACTTTGGTGGGTGCCGTCTGGGCGCGGCCCGCGGCCGCTATTTCGTTTACCTCCATTGACTGGTCTCAGCAAGAATGGAACCGGGTGACCAACCTAAGCGGGGGGCAAACCACAACCCAAACGTTTGTTAGCAACGGCGTTCAGGTTGAGTTTGTGGTTAGTGTCGATGGTGGCACCATTATCGAACTGGATGAGAGCGACCAGGTTGAGTTTGGTCTAGAAGGCGGCTTTGGGCGAGAAGACACCAACTTGAACATCCGATTTGCCCCTGACAACCGGGGCGATACGGCCCGCCTCAATATCACTTTCCAAGACCCCAATACTGGGTTACCCATTCAGGTGGAAGGGGCTCGCTTCATTTTGCTGGATATTGACCGGGACGACGGTGACCAGTGGCAGGACGAAGTTGAGATTACGTCAGGTTCTAGCTTTGAACTGATTCCGGCCACTAATCCACCGGTTGCCTTTGATACCCAAATTGGTGGTGGCTCTGGCTTTTCGACATCGCCGCAGACAGGACTGGGCACTTATACGGTAAGCCTGAGCGGCAACACGGCAACTGGCCTCTATGCGCCTGACCCCAACCCGGTAGACCCACCTAATCTGCCGGTTCCGGCCGAAAACGAAGCTGAAAACGAATCTGCGCAGGGCAACATCATTGCGCAGTTCCTAGATCCTGTCAGCACCGTTCAAATTGACTACCGCGACGGTAGTTTTGCTCCGGCTAACCCGGTGCCGCACTCCATCGGTTTGTTCAACGTCATTATCTTTCCTGGCATCATTGGTACCTCCAAGGAAGTCAGAGCCGTCAACGGTCGGACAGTGACTTATGCGGTCCGGGTTGATAACCTGGGCGCAGAGGTGCCGCTCAACAACGTCCAGCTCACTGAGAACCTCGACGATACCTTTGGCGCGGGTACCTATACCGTGAGTAACGTCCGCTCTGAGGGCGCGTCAGGAAGTCAGGTGGCGCTGACGCCCAATACAGGGTTTAACGGCAATGGCGGCATTTTGGCCGGGACCGACACGCTACAGCCCGGACAGTTTGGTGTTGTTCTCTTCGATGTTGCCGTCGATGGGTCCGTGGGTAATGGTCCCTTCAATAATCAGGTGGATGCTACGGGCGTTACACCCTCCGGTGCAGTTGTTCAGGACGAATCGAACGACGTCACCGACTCTGGCAATAAGAGTCCGGATCCTGATGGTGATGGTATTCCCAATGAGCAGAGTCCTACGCCCGTTACGCTTACCGATGTTGTGGTAAACAACCCGGCGATCGCTGTATCTGAGCAGGTCATCAACACTGACAACAACCCGACCAGCCCTACGTTCGGTGGGACGACCAGTCGTGTGACCTACCGAATTCGAGTGCAGAACGTCGGCGATGAGCTGCTCGATCAGGTGCAGCTGGTCAACGACTTTACCGATACGTTTGACAACAACAACCGTGGTGGGTCGGGCCCCGATACTGGTTATGAGATTGTTGCTGTCCGTCAGCTTACGGGCGGCGGTCGAACCAATAACCCGTTTAATACTGGTTATGACGGTGGTGACTCTGGCGGCAGCGACGATAATATTTTGGCGACCGGTGGCACGCTCGATGTTGGTGGCTTCAGCGAATATGAGATTGACGTGGACGTCAACACCGCCGAAGACGGCGAAACGCTGATTCGGCCAATTTCTGAATCGACGGATACGCCGTACATTAACTTCACCACGGCCACAGGGCGCGGTCAGGCTCCCACGAATCCCTCTAGTCGAATTGTTAGAGACGTCTCTAACGATGGTACCGGATTCGACAACTTGGAACAGGCTTTAGATCCGCCCGGTGGCCCGGACAATGGTGGTAGTGTGGTAGCCCCACCCGACGATCCGGGCAACCCACCCGCAGGACCGACGCCCGGCACCCCGGAGAACACGACAACGCCAGTCAGCCTAGTGGCTGTCAACAATCCGGCCATTGCGGTATCTGAGCAGGTGATCGGCACGCCAACCCTGAACCCAACTACGGGGCCTGAGGCAACCTACGGTGCCAATACTGCGCGGGTGCTCTATCGTATCCGTGTTCAAAATATTGGTGACGAACCGTTGGATCAGGTTGAGTTGGTCAATGATTTCACAGATACCTTTGACAACAACAATCGTGGCGGCTCGGGGCCTGATACTGGCTATGAAATTGTTACCGTTCGTCAAATCACAGGTGGCGGTCAAACCAACAACCCGGTTAACGAGGACTACGACGGTGGTGACCCGGTTAACGACAACCCCAATCTGGGTAACACACCGCCCACTGGCAATAACGTTCTGACAACGGGGGGGTCCCTCGGTGTTGGCGCCTTTAGCGAATACGAGATCGAGGTGGAT
>CAWUKV010000205.1:0-9889 GCA_963923025.1 uncultured bacterium | reverse complement strand
CTCAGCAGCCTAGCGACTGGCAGCTCCCTTACCAAACGGTATGGATTCCGGTTGGGCAAGACCGTTTACCCCGCGCCCTTACTCGCGGAACGTACCCCTTGCCGGACGAACCAGCTCAAGTCGTTTAGTCAGACACTATGCGAACAGTCCTACATCAAGGCCATCGCGCAGTTTATTCGGACGGTACCGTCGCAATCGTCAGCACTTGGGGCGGCGTTGCGTCGGGCGGATACAGAAACTGCATCTCAACCTGGCGCTGTTCGCCAGGGGCCAGCTCCAGCGTTACCAGCGGCTCCCCTTGCTGGCCCCGCCGCTGGGTCAGATGAATAAAGCTGGCCCGCAGACGCTCGGTTTCATCGCGAAACAAGAACAAAACCGTTCCCCGAAAGAAGAACCGATCGTCAGGGGGATCCAGAAACTCTAGCGCATCCGTTAGCCGCTCATTTTGGATGGGCGTCTGCACCGATAGGGTGACGGTTTGGGGCTGATCGGTGGGGTTATGCAGCGGCATAGTTAGGCTGTACTCGATGCCGTAGTTACCGTGGGCACGGTAGGCCGTATCCGAATAACGAGCCAGCATCGGCGCACTTTGAACCTGTCCCGTCCCAAAGGTATTACGGTCTACGGTGCTGAGGGGGTAAGACAGCTGCTCTCCGATGGCGGGGATGCTCAACTGCGCGGCTCGATCGTTATCCGTCAGCGTGGCGACCCACCGGGAGCCCCGCGCAACGCCCGCCACCCGTCCGTAGATAAATGGATTGGCGCGGGCAGCCTGACGAGGCGGTGTGGGAATGCGATCTCGCACCTCTGCCAGCCGCCCGCGAAACAGCAGCGCCTGCCACTCTGCCAAGGTCGGGACCCGTTCCTGACCGCCAGATTCGGGGGCGTACATCGCCAGACTCGCCGCGTAGACCGGTCCGCTGCTGTTTAACCGCATCAGGGTAGAGCGGGCATTGCTGCGGTTGCCGCCGAGACTAGCCGGACGGGTCGGCAAAATTTCACTACCGGGGGCGAGGGTGCCATCCGTCGCCACGCTCAGCTGTCGAATGGGGATGGGTGCATTCATCAGCAGGTAGCTTTCGCCTGCGGGAATGCTAATTTCTCGCGGCCAGTAGGCCTGGGTGCGATCTCGCAGAATGTCATTCATCAACCGGCTGCCCGGTCCCGAAAAGCTGGTACTGGCCAGATTTGCCTCGGCAGAGCCCCTTTCATACCAGGGAGAATCTTGACTAATGTAGCTAGCCGCCTCGCGGACCCGCACCGTTACGGCCCGTCGTCCGGGATTGTGCAAGATGATGCCAACAAACACCGTACGGGTATCGCGGTCGTTTCTAGCCCGCACTACATGGTGGTCGAAAATGTCGAACCGGCCTTCAAAGGCGTAGTTTAGGTGAGCCTCGGGCTGGGCCTTGCCGCTGGGCGGAAACGTAGACAGCAAGATACCTTCAGACTCAATCAGCTCAGGACTGTTGCTGTTAAACACAGGCACCTGATCCAGCTGCCCTGGCAGTGGCCGTAACGTTTGAGGCTGGCGTACCACACGCTGAGATTGAGCCAACGTCCCCTGGGCCAAGATCGGCGCAGACCTAGTCTCGCTGGATATCGCCTCTCCAAATATCGCCTCCCTAGACATCGCCTCAAACGTCAGGGACGGCACCCCTAACATTGGGGTCAACACCAAGAAGGGCAGTAAGCTCATCTAGCCATCGTGTTACAGCGGATTAGTTGTAGCACGACGGCACCGACTCCGCCCACTCCCCTTCAGTCAAACAGACAGGTCTACATGGCGTTCAACGCCTGCTGCACCGTCCCTTGATACTCAGGGCAGTAATAGGCCGACCCCAAATTCATTACTGAGCCGGCATAGAGCCCCAACACATAGGCTTCGTTGTCGCCCACGGGGTAGCCGTTGTTCACCGCTTCACTCATGGCATAGGTCGTGAAGTAGGAAAAAGCATCTCCAGGCGATACCCCTTCACGAAAGGCCTGACAGAACGCCTGTGCCAGATAAACATTTGCATCTGCACCTAAGTACTGAGATGCCACCGTGTAGGCTACGTCATCTTGACTACCCAAAAAGCTGTACAGGTCGTTCACAAAAGACTGGTCGATGGACTGAGCCGCTGCACTTGACCCACTGCCCAGTACCGCGGTGGCTGTTAGTACCGCACCTAAAGCTCGTTTCATAGGGTAGTTCCTGACTGACTAGAGAATTGACGATCAAAAAGGTTGTGCCTTTTGACACCAGTATTCCCGTCGTAGCCCAGGACAAACGAGACGGATATGAGGCTTTCCTAAAGCGGCGGCCTATTCAAATCAGGGATTTGACCTGATTAACATCGAGGCGCTCGATACCGCTGAGTACGGTAGCGGCACCGGCCTGGGTCAGCGACTGAGCGTAGCGATCGCGATAGTCTGCCGATTGCTGCACGTGGGGCGGCAGTATTCCGACAGCTACCCACTGCCGCTGTGGGTACTGCTCTTGGGCTCGGGTGATCGTAACCATATCGGCCACAGTGTCTCCGGCGTAAATGACGGGCAGCGGCTCTGGCGTCAGCAGTTGCACAGCCTGCATCAGCCCAGTTGGGTCCGGCTTGCCTGGGGCGTCTTCCATCGCCACCAACGATAGCGGATTCACCCCAATACGTCTCAGTACATACCGCGCCTCGTCCTGCATTGCGCCGCTGAAAAAGCCCCAGGCAATCTTATTTTGGGTCAGCTCACTTAAATAGTCTTGGGTCATCAGCAGGGGCTCATGGGCAATGTAGCCCTCCCAGCTGTTGGGGTCTGAGCTGCGACCACGATAGCGGCTTTGGAAAAACTCGACCATCTTGTCGTAATTCAGGGAGATTTGCGATCGCGACTGCCCTTCCCTTTCTAGATGACGGTAGATCAGCTCGCGGGAAGCTTCCCAATCATTGTTCCAATGCCCCTCGCTTTTCAGCTGATCAATGTCTACAGGGGTAGGTCGATCAGCCGTTTCACCCAACTGGCCGGTGAACTGCTCCACGGTATCGGCCAGGGCGCGTCGGTAGGAACCGCTGACGTCGCGGACCACACCATCAATGTCAAAGATGGCGATCGCCGCTGGATTTACAGGAATACCGTCAGCCCGCTGCTCGCTCATACACCTGCCATTGGAGATCTATTTCTGTCTGCCATTACACAATACGCTAAACTATTAGACTGTTGTTCAATCCGAGCCTAGATATGGCAGATGAAGTAATACAAGAAGAATCGGGACAAGAACTGCCAGACGCTCGGTTCATCCTCAAAGTACTGTGGTTAGATAAGGACGTTGCCTTGGCGGTTGACCAAGTGGTTGGTAAAGGCACCAGTCCCCTAACCTCCTACTATTTTTGGCCCCGCAACGACGCGTGGGAGCAAATGAAGACCGAACTGGAATCCAAAACCTGGATCACCGAGGAAGAGCGCATCAACGTGCTTAACCAGGCCACGGAAATCATTAACTACTGGCAAGAAGGCGGCAAGAGCCAATCAATGCAGCAGGCTGCATCACGCTTTCCTAACGTCACTTTCACAGGTAGTTCGTGATTGGGCAAGGCTAGCCTTGCTAGGGCAGGGTCCCACTCAGCATCAATTTAAAAAGCAAAAACGCCGCTGACGGTAAGTACAACCGTCGCGGCGTTTTTAGCATTTTGGGACTATAGCGATCGCACGGCTCGACAAGGATTGCCCACAGCAATCACATTAGCTGGCAAATCTCTAACAACGACGCTGCCTGCACCAATGGTTGTGTTATCGCCGATGGTCACCCCCGCGCAGATGACAGCCCGCCCACCAATCCAAACGTTGTCGCCGATGACAATCGGCGCAGTCATTGCTAATCCAGATCGCCCCATTATCGGCTCGGTGGGGTGGTAAGCCGTATCGATATGAACGCCGGGAGCCATCATCACGTCATTGCCTATGGTCACGGTGTTGCAATCTAAGATGGTGCAGTCGTAATTAATGTACAGGTTGTCACCCGCAGAAATGTGACAGCCGTAGTCGCAGCGAAACGTTGGCTTGATCTCAGCATTCTGCCCCACTCGCCCAAGCAGCCTACGAATCACCTGCTGCCGCTGATCAGGTTGACCTTGACCAGCGGCGTTAAATACCGCAAGCAGGCGCTGTGCCCGTTCATGCATCTCGACTAGCTCTGGATCTGTTGGTCGATAGGGCTCATCAGCCAACATTTTTTCTCGTTCTGTCTTAGCCACTAATTTCAGATGGTCCCCCTGACACCAGGAAATTCCAGCTCCCGATATAGGAGAACCAGAATCCCTGGAGATGTGCTTCTAAGCGCTAACCTAAGACGGCACCGCCGCCCGTTACCTACGCGTTGACCAACTGGCAGGCTCCACCTAAGCCCGCGCCCATTTCTGCAGGTGTGATTTTGCCATCATGGTCAACATCCAATGCATCAAAGACCAAGTCAGAGCCTAGCCATTCCTCGCGGGTAATAAAACCGTCGCCGTCCAGGTCGTAGGCTTTGAAGACCTCATCCGCGGCGCTGCACACGTTTTCTAAACCGCCGAGCTTGCCCAGCCGGTCTGCCAGCAGCCCCTCTAGCGCTTCTAAGGCTTTGGTGAACCCTTTGATGCCCTCATCCAGCTTTTCAGAGGCCATACGGTCTTCGGCATGCATCTTGTCAAAGGTGGCTTTATCCATCGCAATTTTCTCAATGTCGGCACTAGTTGCAGTGTCGGGGGAGAGTTTGCGGGGCAGCTCACCTTGCGCCTCATCCAGCTGAGCCAGCAGCTTGGGCGAGATAGTCAGCAGATCACAGCCTGCCAGCTCCGTTAGCTCACCGGTGTTACGGAAGCTGGCTCCCATAATTTCGGTGTTGTAGCCAAACTTTTTGTAGTAGTTGTAGATTTCAGAAACCGACTGTACACCAGGGTCTTCTGCGGGCTCGTAAGACTCTTTACCCGTTTCTTTTTTGTACCAGTCCAAAATCCGACCAACAAATGGAGAAATCAGGGTGACTTTTGCCTCGGCACAGGCGATGGCTTGGTGCAGGCCAAACAGCAGCGTCAGGTTGCAGTGAATGCCCTCTTTCTCTAGAATCTCGGCGGCGCAAATGCCCTCCCAAGTAGAGGCAATTTTAATCAGGATGCGGTCTTTGCCAATACCCGCCGCTGCATACTGGGAAATGATTTCACGGGCGGTTTCTACCGTTGCCTCGGTGTCGTAGGAGAGCCGTGCGTCGACTTCTGTAGAAACGCGGCCGGGGATAATCTCTAAAATCTTCTTGCCAAAGGCAACGGCCAGTCGCTTAAACGCTAGATTGGCAACGTCTTTATCGCTAGCACCGTCCCCGGCGTCCGTCTTAGCCTGCAGCAACGTCTCGTCAACAATGCTCTGATATTGAGGCATTTGGGCAGCCGCCGTAATCAGCGAGGGGTTTGTAGTGGCGTCACGCGGCTCAAATTTTTCAATTGCCTGAATGTCACCTGTGTCGGCAACCACCACCGTCATTTCGCGGAGCTGATCAAGTAAGCTAGCCATGCAGGAAATCCTCTATGTCTCGGGCTGGGCAGCTCTCATTGTAGACAGGCTCAAAGCAGGGCCTTACCAATCTAAAGACTCTGTTTTGAATCTGGATTGGCGCTTTCGAAAGGGAGAATTGGCTGTCTCCGATAATTGGCAGGAGTGGCTTTGTGATCAGAAGACAGGAGACGGAATGTAGGAGACAGGTCGGTTCTAGCTTCTTTCTCCTACGTTCTGACGACTGAAAGCCCGCTTTCGCCATCTGACGCTCAAGGGGGATCAGCGGTCAGGACTTACGCTTAAAGCATTTTGCAGGACTTTAGGTATAGGCAGAGGCAGCATCGACTTGTTTTTGTTTCTTAATAATTAAATTACGTCGCAATAAGCTTTCCGCTGTCAGAGGTTGGTGACTAAAAATCCTGCCTATCATGAGCGTGTGAGGTGGGGATCGCTTGCTAGATGGTGCTTTTGCTAGACGGTACTTTGTGATACCGCAGCAACGCTCAGCCGACGCTGTGCTGACTCAGCTCACGTATGTAGACAATCTCCTAACGGAGGACACGATGGATTTAACACTGATTGCCCTCCTGGTATTGAGCCTAATCCTGATTGGATTGCACATTCCCCATACCGCGATCGCGCTCCTGGGCAGCATTGTCTTAGCAATTCTGGCCACGCGGCTCTCGTGGGCAATTTTGCAGTCCTTCTCGGCAGTAAGCGTGCCCCAGCGCGTTAGAGACTAAGTCTTAGAGACGTCTTAGAGACCAGGGCGAGGCCGCAGGCGCTGCCCCGCGAAATAGGCGGTATAATATCGCGGTTGTATCGTGCAATACGAGCCTTGATCGAACGCTACACCCTGCCCGAGATGGGCCAACTCTGGACTGACGAGTACAAGTTCAAGACCTGGCTACAGGTTGAAATTGCCGTCTGTGAGGCCCAGGCAGAGTTGGGCAACATGCCAACGACGGCGGTAGAAGAGATTAAGGAGAAGGCAAACTTCGACGTTGCCCGCATTCTAGAAATCGAAGCGGAAGTACGCCACGACGTCATTGCCTTCCTCACCAACGTCAATGAATACGTGGGCGACGCTGGCCGCTACATCCACTTGGGGATGACCAGTTCTGACGTCCTCGATACGGCCCTATCGCTACAAATTGTCGCCAGCCACCAGGTGATCATGCGGCAGCTTGAACAGCTCACTCAGGCCATTCGCTATCGGGCACAAGAGCACCGCGACACGGTGATGATTGGCCGCTCCCACGGCATCCATGCCGAACCCATGACCTTTGGCTTCAAGCTAGCGGGTTGGCTGGCAGAAATGCTGCGTCACCGTGAGCGCTTGACTCGTATCCAAAGCGAAATTGCCGTAGGGCAAATCTCTGGGGCGGTCGGCACCTACGCCAATATTGACCCCGAAGTCGAAGCCCTGGCCTGCCAAAAGCTGGGTCTTAAGCCAGACACGGCCTCCACCCAGGTAATTTCGCGCGATGTCCACGCCGAGTTTATGTGTACTCTGGCGGGCGTCGCTGCCTCAATTGAGCGGTTTGCCGTCGAGATTCGTAACCTGCAACGGACCGACGTGTTAGAGGTAGAAGAATTTTTCTCGAAGGGTCAGAAGGGCTCTTCTGCGATGCCACACAAGCGCAACCCGATTCGTTCCGAACGGTTAACGGGGTTAGCCCGCATCATTCGAACCAACGCCATGGCAGCGCTAGAGAATGTTGCCCTATGGCACGAGCGCGATATCTCGCACAGTTCTGTGGAGCGAGTAATTTTTCCCGATAGCTGCATCTTGATGCACTTCATGCTGGTCGAAATTACCAAACTGGTGAAAAACCTGCTGATTTACCCCAAGAACATGGAACGCAACATGAACCTGTACGGTGGGGTGGTCTTTAGTCAGCGCGTGCTGCTAACGCTGGTAGATAAGGGGCTGAGCCGAGAAGACGCCTACAAAATTGTTCAAACCAACGCCCACAGCGCCTGGAATACGGAGGGGGGAGACTTTAAGAAAAACTTGATGGCCGACCCCCAGGTCAAAGAACAGCTTTCACCAGAAGAAATTGAAGCGGCCTTCAGTCCAGATTATCAGCTGAGAAACTTAGATAAGGTCTACCAGCGGTTGGGGATCTAGCCCTCTTCTTCCTCAATCAGCTCAGCGTCTTCAAAGTCCGTTTCTTCGTCCATGCCTTCTTTGAAACCGCGTAGGGTCTTACCCAGGGCACTGCCCAGTTCAGGAATCTTTTTAGGGCCAAAGATAAGCACTGCGACGATCATAATGATGCCAACCTCGGGCCAGCCTAAACCAAACATGGGCGTCTTCCCTTATCTAATTTCCCTCGTAGTATATGGCATTCATCGTCGTGACAGGGAAAGCCAAAGTGCGACTACAGCTGACGAGAGCTTTTAAGCCGCTAGCAAGGGTTCCCGAGTCGTGAGTAAGGGGTTCTAAGGCGCTAGCAACCCCTCGCGAGGCGCTAGCAAGAAGTCCTGAGGCGCTAGGGACCCCTTCTGAGGCGCTAGCAACCCCTCGCGAGGCGCTAGCAAGAAGTCCTGAGACGCTAGGGACCCCTTCTGAGGCGCTAGCAACCTCTCGCGAATCGCTAGCAAGGGGTCCTGAGGCGCTAGAGAGAAGTCCTGAGATTAGTCAAACAGCTCCACCTAGCCCCGAAGGGCCTTATTCACCCTTTGAGGTCAAAATTCAGATACCGGGGCTAAGCAGCCAGTTATAGCCGCCAATCTGCGTGCAGAATTTGGGCTTTCCTCGCAGATCCGTTGGGTTGGATACGCTTGCAGTAAAGCAACTGGGGGCTCGGCTGGGGTCATTGGGTTCCGACCAACGTAGGACAGCGATAGAAAAAGCGCTCCCAGTTTCCTAGAAGCGCCCTTGATGTGTGAGTCACAGACGAGGTCTGTCTGGCTCTTTGTCTGGCCTGCCTGTAGAGCAGACCAATGCTGTCTTGGCCTCAAAGCTAGCCCTCAAGATGACGCTGCTCTAGCCAAACTCTGACGGCTTCTTCTGAGTCAAAGTGGTGAATTTGGGCCTGACCCGACTCCTGCACAGACCAGCCAGTGCTGGTTTCTCTAATCGTCAGGTCGTCGGTGGCGGTCAACACGGTCAGAAGCCAGGTGCCAAACTGCTTGAGCTGTTTGCTGCCAGGGAACGAGCGGTGAGGGGCATACCACAGCTGCTCTAGCTGATGGCGCTGACGTTCTAGGCGGGTTGACGAGGCGTTAGTGTAACTTTGCATAGTGCCTCCTATGGCAGTAGCCGGTTAGGTTTTGTCAAGCTTTTTGCTCGACATCCCTACTCTATGAACTGGGCCAAAAAGCAACAAAGGATAGGATTCATCACATCCATGCAAAAATTCGATACTTCGAGTTTGGGCAGATCCGTTAGTTTGGAGGGGTGAGACGGGGTATTTCGGGTGGTGAATAAACTCAAGCTCGCCCAGCTTCGGGCACTAGCCTCTGTCGCTGAAGTTGGTAACTTTAGCGAGGCCGCCCTCAACCTGGGGCTCAGTCAGTCAACCGTCAGCCACAGCATTGCCGCCCTAGAAGATGAGCTAGGCGTAGTACTGCTCACCCGTGGCCGCCATGGGGCATCGCTAACGCCCGTGGGTGAAACTATCTGTGCCAAGGCCATTCAGGTATTGCAGCTGGTTGATGACATTGGTCAGTCTGCCACCGATGCTCGAGGGGTAGAAGGAGGCGCGGTGCGGTTGGTTGCCTTTCGCAGTATGGCCAGCAACATTTTGCCCCGCGCGATCGCAGCTCTCCATACCCGCTATCCCAATATTCAGGTCACCATCACCGAACTCGATACGATTCCCCAGCTACAGCAGGCACTCCTCGAAGGCCACGCCGATATCTGCATGGCAGAGCTGCTAAACAACGATAGCTTCGATACATTGTCCGTGCTGGATGACCCGTGTATTGCCCTACTACCACCCAACATCGCTATCGATTCGACTCATCTCACCTGGGAAAACCTATACCAGAACCCGCTGATTACTTCCGTCCACAGCAGCTGCACCCAGCGCATCGACCGCATTCTCAAGCAGGTGGTCCCCCCCATTGAGGTCGCTTACCGCATTCGCACCGACTCGACCATTGTGGGCATGGTGAATCAGGGGTTGGGCATTGCCATCATGCACCGCCTCGCGGCTGAACCCGTCCCAGAGGGCGTCCGTATTGTAGAGCTACCCTTTCAAGTGAGCCGTCCAATGGGAGCCTCGTGGCCGAAGGATGCGCTGCTATCACCAGCTGTTTATGCCTTTTTGGATGCGTTGAAAGCGATTAGCTCGGTTGGGGTAGGTGCGATCGCAAGTTAACAAAAAGGCGGCACCCAGATTCGAACTGGGGATAAAGGATTTGCAATCCTCTGCCTTAC
>CAWUKV010000204.1:0-9926 GCA_963923025.1 uncultured bacterium | reverse complement strand
CCTCGCCCCCCCGGCCCGCCCCGCGGGCTGGCCCCTGGCGCCCGGGGGTCCGGCGCCCCGGCCGTCGGCGGCGGCGGCTTTGAAGGAGTATTGCAGGGGGTCGCGGACGGTAAGCTGGGGGTGAATGACCAGGGTTTTGATTAGCGCTTTTTGGATTTGGCTTTCCCAGTCTCGAAAGTTGTTGATCAGGATAGGGACGGTGACGCGGCCTTCGGGGGTGGACTGCATCAGCATGGGCAGTAGGCCCGCACTGAGGATGGAGCTTTTGCCGACGCCGGACTGCCCGTGGATGACGACGAGAGGAAAGCGGGGCTGGAGCAGGCGGTCCACCAGCATTTCGACCGCCTGCTGGCGACCGGAGGCGCGGATTTCGGCGGAGAGGATGGCGAGATCGGGCTCTTCGAGGTAAGGCGTCTGGTGGTAGGGCTGGATGGGGCTAGCCCCGATGAAGGCGCGCAGGCCAAAGAGATTTTCGACGCGACGCTGTTCAAGTTTGAGGGAAAAGGCTTTGAGGTAGTCTTTTTGTAGAAAGTAGAGGGACTGGAGGGTGGCGAGAATTTTGCGAAAGAGGGGTAGGTCGTAGCTGGGGCCGGTTTGCTGGCGAGCGTTTTCGAGATCCTCTAGGGCAGCGGTAAGGTTGCCCTGGTGCAGGCGGGCCTGTCCGAGGAGGAAGTGGTACCAGCCCTGGTGGTAGCGCAAAGAGATGAGGACAGATTGGGGGGAAACGGGGGTGGGGTCGTCGGTTTCGACCCGCTGGCGGGTAACAATTTTGACGGCCTTTTGGGACTGTTCTAGGGCTTGAGCGGCAAAGGTTTCGGCAGCGGACCAGTCTTCGCGAGCAATGGCGACTTCAGCCAGGTAACCGTAGTCGCGGGCAAGGCGGACCAGGTCGCCCTGGTGGAGTTCGATGCCTTCCTGGGCGATGGCTTCAAGGGCGGTCCAGTCGCCCAACTTTTGCAGAACTTCGGCTAAGGCATGGATAAAGCGGGCCGTGCGGTCGGGGCGCTGCTGCTGGCGGAAGTTGGCCAGGGTTTCTTCAAAGTAGATACGGGCCTGTTCGCAGGCGGAGATGTAGACGACCCGTTGCAGAACGGCGTAGCTGCGCCACCAGAGGCCAAGGTGGAACAAGAGAACGGCCTGTTTATCCTGTGCTGTTATGTCTGGGGCATCGGGGGCGTCGGTAATCAGCCAGTGAGTAAGGCTTTCTTCGTAGCAGTCGCGGGCCTCCTCCATCTCACCCGGATTGTGAGAGTCTCGCCCTTTGAGGAACTGCAGGCTGGCCCACAGGTCGGGGTCGAGGGCGGCGTTATAGCGCTCTAGATCAGCCAGGGCAAAGGGCAGCTCGTGTTCGACCAGGGCACGGAGAGAGAGCTGAACAGGGGGCAGGTGCAGAACAGTAGTACCCACCGGATCGTCGGTGCCGTCAAGGATGTCTTGGAACAGGGCATTGGCAGCGGCGTGGAGGGACTGGAGGAGTTCGGAGACGGGGTAGTCGAACTGGATAGGGGCGGCGGCGAAGCTTTTGAAGTCAGGGGCGTGCTGATTGAACTTTTGCAGCACCGGGTCGGTCATCCACAGGACGACCGGACAAGGAAAGGTTTTGGGAAATTCGTCGCGGCTGAGGTTGGCGGCTTTGAAGAAGGCTTCCAGGTTCTGCACCTGGTCAAAGCCGGTAACCATGATGGGCCGGGTCGGCGCGGGTAGCGTGTTCTGTAGCAGGGCGTCGCGCAGGGAGGTGGCGCTGGCACTGAGTTCGACGGTGTGGAAGGGCTGATTGCGTTCTAGCGCGTTGAGTAGAATGCGCTGAAGCCGCTGGTAGTTGACACGGGCAATGATGAGGGAGAACTGTCCCCGACCGAGCGACAGGGCTCGCTGGAGGTTGTCCAGGGCGGCTTGGTTGTGGTCGAGGATGGGGGACATGCCTCTATTTCACCTCACCATTCTTCCAACTCAGGTACCGACGGGTCTCTTTTAAAACTGGATTCAACGCAAACCAGCGGCCGTCGTCGTCTCGGTACTCGTATAAAAAGAGACTTCTGAGTAACAGATTATACGCCTCATCACCCAGAACGTCAGGGTTACTCACCGCTTGAAAGAGCTGCTGCCATTCTTTTTCGTCAATTAGGGTCATAAGGGCGTCGCGTTCGTCACGGATGACGGCAGCGAGGGTGGTCGGCGAAAAGGGCGGGTCGCTTTTTTGCAGGCAGCCGTAGAGCAGGCGCATGAGGTTGCGCATATGGCCGCCGCTCATGTTGCAGAGGCGAATCAGGGTGGTGGGGTCTTCGAATAGGGCCGGGATGCGATCGCGCCGCTCGTTGTAATTCAGCTGTGGAAAAGCACGGGCCATTACCATCTGCTCCAAAAGCGCTAGCCCAGTAGGGGCGGGGTCGCCGCTGCGGGTCTGAATGGGGACCATTGGCAGGACCTTGGGAGCCACGCCAAAGCGGTTAGACAGGCGGGGCAGATCGTTGGAAAAGATCAGCGCTAGAGGGACAGTGTAGACCACGTGGCAGCTCAGTCTGCGGAGCTGTTCGCCCCGGTCGACAAACAGGTATTCGGACTGGGTACGACCATTGGCCCGTTCGACGGGGTCGATGCGGTCGAGGTTATCGACGATGACGACCAGTCCTTTTTTGCCCTGGGCGCGGAGGGTTGCGATCGCGACCTCCAGCAAATCCCCATTAATCGCGTCAATAATATTCTTCGTGCGCGGCTCCAGATACTGGCGCATGCGACTGCGCATTTCAGGACTTTCTTTGGCGCGGGCGGTAATGGCAGCAATGCCGACGGAAAAGCTCACATCGCCAATCTCCATGGGGGTTTGGAGGGTATCGATCAGATTCTGAAACAGCTTTTCCAATGAGGAGGGGCGCAGGCGAACACCGGCTTGTTCCAGGCTTTCGGTAACCTGGTGGGCAATCATCAGCAGAATGTCGCTAATATCCACATCGGCCATTTCTAGGTCGCGGTCCGACTCGAAGTAAACCACATGGAAGCCCTGGCTTTCTAGCTCGGCCTTGAGGCGAAACAGCTCGGTGGACTTGCCGCAGCCAATGTGACCAGTGAAAAGCTGGGTGGTGGGCAGATCAGGGGAGAGGCGGGCAATAGTACGGTCCAGCTCGCGGACAATGTCACCACCGCGCACGGAGGAGAAGTCAATGTAGTACTGCCGGTCCTCGGGCTGCATAATCTTTAGCGGGCGGCTGGGGTTGGCGGCCCGGTAAAAGCGTGCGAGGTCCAGTGACATGAGGTTCTCCCGATGGGACAGCGGCAATTTTAGCGCTTAAACGGGAGATTGGGGCGGTGGTGGCGTGGTTTGGGCAAATACCGAAACCCCGTGGCGGCACAACATGTTGTGCCGCCACGGGGTGGTCGATGCGGGGGAAAAGAAAACCTACGCTATCGGTGCATCTGGCAAACGACTCCATTCATTCCAAGAACCGTCATAATTTTGAACATTGGGATAGCCCAGTAGATAAGTCAACACAAACCATGCAAAGGCAGAACGGCCGCCAATAGCGCAGTAAGGAATAATCGTCTTGTCAGGAGTAATACCGTGCTGATCAAACAGCAATCTCAACGTCTCAGCAGACTTAAAGGTGCCATTTTTGTTGAGCATCTGCACATAATCTAGATGGATTGCCCCTGGAATGTGTCCGGCTCGCTCACTTCCCTCAGGTGGTTTGAACAGAAAATGTTCACCGTCGTACTCCTGCTGTGTACGAACATCCAGTAAAACCTGCTGTGGCTCCCCAAGAGACGCCCGCACGACTGTGTAGGTTGTGCGAAGCGCCGGATTGGGGGTCCCAACCGGGTATGACGTGGGTGAGGCTTTGTCCAGACTATCCGTAGTGGGTCTGCCCTCGGCGACCCATTTTTGATGTCCACCATTCAGAACAAAAACATTGTCATGCCCAAACAATTTCAAAAACCAAAAGATGACCGCACTAACGCCGATGTTACTACCGTAGGCAACCACTGTCGTTTGAGGGGTAATGCCCGAGTGAGATAAGAGATCTGCGACGCTAGAGGACTCTAGCTTCATTCGCATATCTGGATGTGACAGGTCTTTCAGGATACTCCAAAAGATTGCACCAGGCAGATGCTGCCCAGAACACGCATTGGGGGTTGTATCGACTTCAAGCAGTCGCAGCTGTGGGTCCAATAGGTGAGATTCTAGCCAGTTTGTGTCGACTAAAACCTCAGGATGGGCGTAGCCAGTCATGGTGTGTCTCCAAGAGCAATAGAACAGCTTGGGCCAGTGTTGTTTTTGCGTATCGTTCGCAGTATAGGTATTGTGATATGAAGTGTTGCTGGGCTATAAACCTTACATTTCTGTAGGCGTCATATCTGGAAAGGCCCAATACCGAGCCCGATGCACCAGCGTTGTAGAAACTGAAAACAGCACAAACGCTAGTAACGGGTGAAATACACCCAGAGGAACTGGCGTGCTGAGATGAATGGATAGAAACTGAAGCAGTAGCAATAGCGGCAGACTTGCAGAAAGCCGCTGTATTCGAGCTGACAATGGCATGAGAAACGCCCAGCCCGCCAGCAACAACGATAGCCCACCGTACCCCCTCACTAACCAGACATGGACGCTCCACCATTGTGGATGGTAAAAGTAGGCCAGCCCTACGGATAACACTTGCACAACCAGACAGATATTGAACAGTACGGCTATGCTGTAAAACCCTACGGCTAGGCCATCTGCTGTTAGGTCACCGTCAGCAGCTGTTTTACTGTTGTCAGAAGAGAAATGGACTGTCATATTGTAGAAATGTCTTAGGGAGTCGCTATCAGGGCTTTGCTTCGATAGACTTTAAGGTAAGGTCTTTTTCTAGCCCTGGCCAGACCTCAAACGGGTACACTTTCGGCCTGATTTTGTCTTTACATCTTGATTTTGTCTCCGCAATGCCAACTTCTTTGCAGTGTCTGTTTCGATCCATTGCTCAGGCTAACGACGAAGCCGATCTCCAAGCCGTTATGCCTGGTATCGCTGAGTATTTCACCGTGCAGCGATGGCGGTTGTTCCTTTTTAATCAGCTTTCGATTGAAGAGGCCGAACAGAGTGATGCGCTGCAAAAAGCCATGTCTGTAAAACACAATCCCGTTCTACGTTACCTAGTCGAGCGCCACGCGCCTGTCCATGAGAGCATGGTCATGTCTCCCAAAGCCTGGCGGCTCCTTTGCCCTAGGGCAGACCATCGACACGTTATGGCGGGGCCTATCGTAAGCAGCGGTCAGCTCGTCGGAGGTATTGGGCTAACCCGCAACCAGCACCATCCGGCCTTTTCGACTCAAGACCTGGTCGATCTCAGCGCCCTGTGTCTGCACCTCTCAACACGAGTGGCAACGCTGCTAGCAACACCTTCTGGTACACCGATCGCCAGTACACCTAACTTAAACAGCGATAAGCTTACCCCACGCGAAATTCAAATCGCCGAACTGGTAGCCCAGGGACTAACCAATGCCAAAATTAGCAAAACGTTATGGATTACAGAAAACACAGTCAAGCAGGCGCTGAAGCGGATGTTTCGAAAGCTAGAAGTCTCTTCTCGCGCAGAAATGGTATCGAGACTGGCGTCTAAAACCTAACCCTAGACTCTAGCCCTGGCACACGGTACCGCTGCGCCGGGGGTCTCCTGTCCCTTCTGTGGTACCTGCTTCACTTAGCTTAACTGCATGGACGCCGCCAAAAAACATATTAAAGTCTGACCAGTGGACCAGTGCGTCAGTAACGGTTCCATTGGGAATAGTCTGGCCTGCTTCTAGGTGCAGTGTGCCGTTCTCCCAGTGGATACGGGGAGCTGCAACGGCGGCAGCCAGCGGCATACGAAAATCAATCAGATTAGAGATGACCTGCAAAATGGCGGTGCGAATGCGGTTGGAACCGCCGGAGCCCAGCACCAGTTCGGGCTGCCCCTGTTGGAGCACCATCGTCGGAGCCATCATCGACGAGATGCGCTGGTTGGGCTGCCACTGATGGAAACCGTGGGGGTTGAGATCTTCTTCACCGAGCATGTTGTTGATCATAATGCCGGTACCCGGAACAACATAGGCAGAGCCCTCGCCGTTGGAGGTGGTGACGCTGGCGGCATTGCCCTGACTGTCGATGACGCTAAGGTGGGTGGTACTGCCCAGTTTGTTAACGAGCTGCTGCTGGTAAGGCGCGAGGTGATCAGCCGCAAGAAAATCGGCAGCAACGGTGGGGTCGTATAGGCGGCTGTCATAGCCGTCCCGGCGGGCCTGGTTGGTCAGGCGCATGACGGTGCTGAGGCAGCGCAGATGATCGGAGCTGCTGTGGGCGTACTGGCTTAGGTCTAGGGCTGAGAGGAGCTGGAGAGCAAAGGCGATCAGCGTGCCGCCGGAGCTAGGGGGTGGGTTGGTCAGCAGGGTGCGATCGCGATACTGGGTTTTGAGGGGGGTGCGCTCTAGTACCCGGTAGTCTTCCAGGTCGGATAGCGACAGACAGCCGCCCTTGTCGGCACAGGTTTGAGCAATTTGATGGGCGATGTCGCCGCGGTAGAAGTCGTGGGGGTGGGAAACCAGGTGAGTAAGGGTATCGGCAAAGCTAGGAATATTGAGGGTATCGCCTGCCTGGAGGAGCTCGCCGCTAGGGGCATAGAGCGCGCGGGCGGCGGGCGTAGCCGTAAGAATGGGGGTGAGGATGCGGTAGACGTAGGCAAGGAAGGGATTGACGGTGACGCCCTGGCGGGCAAGTGCGATCGCAGGTTCTGCCACCACGGCTAATGGCAGCTTTCCCAACCGCTGATGCACGCGCAGTAGCCCCGCCCAAACGCCGGGAACGGCCATCGACCCCAGGCCAATGTGAAACGCCTGAGTAGTGTCGCCAAAATCAGCATCAATGGGGTAAAAATCGAGGCTTTGTCCAGGTTGGGCAGCGGTTTGAGGCGTCTGGCTAAAGAAGTCATATAGGATGTTTTCGCCATTGACCGTGTGGGCCAGCAGAAAGCCGCCGCCACCCAGCGACGTCAGCACCGATTCAGCGACGCAGGCCGCGAGGACACCTGCGACAGCAGCGTCAAAGGCATTCCCCCCGGCTCGAAGCATTTCGGCAGCGGCCTCGGCTGTTTGAATGTGTCCCGCCGCAACGACGCCTGCCATGTCCTTTAGATTCCGATGAATATTGCCTTAGCATACTGTGGCTTTATGACATCACTAACCCGCTCATTCTCAGCAAACCGTTGCAAAAGAAATCTAAGTTCAAAAAGTTTCTTTTCAGACCTGATCCGTAGTTGGACGGATGCTGATGAATAGGAGCTATAAGTCTTGCGGGTTTCGTGATCGTCGCTGGCGGCTGAGCTGTAAAAGCTATCGATCCCCGGTTGGTTAACTTTGATGGCAAGCGATCCCAAGGGGGGCACACACTCCTATTATTGAAATTGAGGACAGGGAACAAGCCCTGGTCTCCCTGACAGATTAAACAGCTCGACTTATACCGCTTGATATCCCGTCTGGTAAAGTCGAGACCCCGTCTGTAAAACCCTAGTAAAACGAGGTCATTGCTGTTGGATTCGACCGATCTGTCTCGTCTAACCCAGCGCCTGATGTGTAAGGCTGATACCTGCAACTGCTAGCCAAACGGGAGCACTGCAATGGTTCTTATCTGAACCTGCGTACCTCTGCATAAGCTGAAGCAAATGAAGCGGGTTCCTCAGAGTGACCGTCAGGCGCTGTTGTTTGTTTACCTCTGCACGCCATTACCCGCACGCCATATCAATACGCTACAGACTGTTCTAAGGCGGAAAGTAATGAAATCTTTAGGTATTCGGTAGCCGCTCGAGGCGCACTGGTATAGGATAGTGCAGTGCATCTAATATGATGCAAACGTACTAGTCAGTAAGGTAGGCTGAAACGATGGCAATTATCGCGCTGAAGGCCTGGTATTTGCAGGACTACGAGCCGATCAAGGCTTTAGAAAACCGGCCTCATGACCTACGGCTGGCCAAGAATAGCCTGCTAAAGTCGGCGCTCCGGGCCGACTTCTTGGAAGACATTGAAGATGTCAAGCAGGCGGACTGGTTTCAGCGCTACTTAGAAGGGGACCTGGTTGAGTTTTACATTGAAGGCAGCGGCACCTACTCCATTGCCAACATCGACCTGATCAGTCATGAAATCTATTTCACCAAGGCAGATTCCCTAGCCAATCTAGAGCCGACAATTTTCCTGTGCTACCAGGATGAGTACCCCGAGTCAGGGGATTTAGTACGGGACGAGATTGAGGGGTATGTCAACAAGTTCAATAACAAGTCGAGAATTCCCGTAGAGCTGGTGGAGTCTCATCGGCTGAGTCAGGGGGCGGTGCGGTTAAACAGCAACCTGATGCGGAAGATTCGGCGCTGTTTGCTGTTTGTCGCGGATGGAACGCCAATTGCCGAGATGGATGGGACACCGTCATTGCTGGTGCCAAATCCGGCGGTTTGTGTGGAGCTAGGGTACGCGCTTAGCATTAAGCGAGCAGAGCAGATTTTGCTGTTACAGCAGGAGCGGGACGACATGGCCGGACAGTTTCCCTTTGACCTAGCCCCCCAGCACAAGCTGAATTTTAAGAATAAAGCGGAGTTGAAGAAATCCCTCCCAAAGATGCTGGATGCAAAATTGCAACGGTTTAATTTGACCAGCTAAATCGGTGAAAAAAGTTGTTCCCTGTTTATGGTTTAACGGCGATGCTGAGGCAGCGGCGGAGTTTTATGTTTCCCTGCTTCCCGATTCGCGCATTGACCGAGTTTTGACCTCACCAGCCGATACGCCAAGCGGACCTGCTGGTATGGTACTGACCGTCGAATTCACATTGGCAGGGGCTCCCTACATGGGACTCAATGGCGGTCCGCAGTTTCCATTTACAGAAGCTGTATCTTTTCAGATTTACTGCGAAGACCAGGCTGAAGTTGATCGCCTCTGGGCAGCGTTAGCCGATGGTGGAACGGAGGTTGCCTGTGGATGGATTAAGGATCGTTGGGGGCTATCTTGGCAGATTGTACCGACACGATTGATTGAATTTTTGAATGATACGGACAGGAAACGCGCGCAGCGGGCCCAGGAAGCCATGATGAAGATGGTCAAAATTGACCTGGCCGAGATCGAGCGGGCAGCTAATGGATAGTCAGCTCTGCATTGTCGGCATTCTTGAGCTGGGTCTGTAGTTTTAAGTATGTAGGTTGGGTAGAGGCGGCGAAACCCAGCACCATCAGGGCATTTGTCAGGTTACGTCATTGCTCTGTCAGAGCCGTATCTAGACGGTTTCAGCTAACCTACATCTTTATGGTGTTTAAGTTAGTTAAGTGGTTTGTCACAGCTTTGAAAGACCTGTCACATTGAGATATCAGGCAGAGTTTATCTTCCTGACTGCGAAGTGAGCTGCGTACAGGATGGACAATGAGTAAGAACGGAATAGTAGTTGTATTGTTGCTTATAGCAGTGCTATTTCAGTTTCAATATCCTGCTGTTTTTAGTGCTGCACTACAAATATTTTTTTGCTTCTTGATCTGTTTCGGTGCTGTAATCAGCCTGCATAAGCAGAGAAATATGCTTATCACTATTGCAGCCGTCACCATTGCTACAGGCACTACTGTCATGGCAATGGGGGTACAAACCATCCAGTTAGCTCGTACCAGCATTGCCTGGCCCAGCGTCACGGGAGAAGTGTCTGTTTTAGAAACGGCAGCTGGTGGGGCTGGCGCTTATGGAATAAATCATGAATTCGAGTATCGGTACTCGATTCTTGGCAAGGACTATGTCAATAACCAAGTGTCTTGGGAGCCCGTCCATTGGAATACTGTTCAAAAGGCAGTTTTGATACAGGAGTATCAGCAAAATTCGAATATCGAAGTCTATTACAATCCGGCCCGACCTGCAAAATCACGGATACTTCGGCACCTGAATAACCTCTAACTTCGGCGGTC
>CAWUKV010000203.1:0-9952 GCA_963923025.1 uncultured bacterium | reverse complement strand
GCAATGCTTGGAAGAGTAAGCAATTACTTCTTCGAGTAGTACTCCACCACCAGCAGTTCGTTAACGTTGAGCGCCACCCATTCACGCTCAATGATGCCGTTGACGGTGCCTTGCATTTTGCTCTTGTCAAAGGTCAAGTGACTGGGGACGTTAGCCAGTCCTGGAAACTCCAGGTTGGCCTCAATCATTTTCTTGGAAGCATCTTTGTCACGAACGCTAATCACGTCGCCGGGACGGCACTGGTAGCTGGGAATGCTGACCACACGACCGTTCACGGTGATGTGCCCGTGGTTAACGACCTGACGGGCGGATGGAATGGTGGGGGCCATGCCCAAGCGGAAAATGGTATTGTCCAACCGCATTTCCAGCTGTTGCAGAATCAGCTGGCCGGTTGAGCCACCTGCTCGACGTGCTTTCTTCACGTAGCGGAGTAGCTGACGCTCGGTAACGCCGTAGTTGTAGCGCAGTTTCTGCTTTTCTTCGAGGCGGATGGCGTAGTCGGACTTTTTCTTACGGGCCTGACCGTGCTGGCCGGGCGGATAAGACTTACGGGCAACTTTTCGAGTCAGACCGGGCAAGTCGCCCAGTCGACGAGTAATGCGAAGGCGAGGACCGCGATATCGCGCCATAAACTGTTTAGCTCCAGAGGAATATTCCAGTCCAATATTATAGGCACGAACTGGACCAATGACCAGAGGTAATCGCTGTAGTGGACCAGTTTTCTGCTGAGCTTGGGGACTGTCTAAGAATTTAGTGGATTCGGCATTGGATGGGTAGCACTTTTAGAATGATTGATGTAAAAAACGTAGGGATGCCGCAAGAGCGGCTATCTTGCTGCGATCTTTAACGTTTAGCCTCCCCACAAGAAATAGCGTCATGGTATCCATCGGAACGATTGAGAAGCCGTCGGTTTCAACAACACGAAAACTAGCCCCGCGCTACCACGTCCTCCTACACAACGACGACTTCAACTCGATGGAGTATGTCGTGGAATCTTTGGTACAGACCGTGCCGAGCCTAACGGTACCCCAGGCCGTCGATATTATGATGCAGGCCCACAACGCAGGCACAGCGCTGGTGATTACCTGTGAGCTGGAGCACGCCGAGTTTTACTGCGAGACTCTGAAGTCAAAAGGGCTGACCAGCACCATCGAACCTGACGAATAAGGTTGGGGGTACAGCAATCATCGAGATAGGGTTTGGGGCAGCGTAAACCATTCCGCCAATTGAGGGCACTGCCAAGCGGTGTCCGGGTGGTGCTGTTCTTGCTGTGCCTGCTGGCGCTGTGGGGGCCGCTAGCGCTACCGCTACACCGCATATTGGGGGGCAGGCTGGAGCAGGCTGCTGCTGCAACCGCGATCGCACTCGTGCTGCTCTATGCCCTATTCGTCATCCTCGTTCGTCTCTGGGGACGACGCGTCCACGGTTGGCAGAGGCCCTTGCAGCATTTGGGCATGGCTGGCGGTTGGACAGTTTTTCTGCGGCGACTAGCCCTTGGCACTGGACTGGGCCTTGGCGGCGTCACGCTGCTGTTCGGCCTAGAGCTACTGGTGGGCTGGGCCGCGTTCCAGGCACCAACCTGGAGCTGGGGACGGCTGCTGCTGGAAGCGACACTGGTTGGTCTGGCCTACGGCGTGCTAGAAGAGCTGCTGTTTCGCGGCTGGCTGCTGGCCGAGCTAGAAGCAGGTAGCCGCTCTGGAACTGCGCTGGTAGCCAACGCCGCTATTTTTGCTCTGGCCCATTTCATCAAGCCGCTGCCCGAAATTATTCGCACCTTTCCGCAATTTGTCGGCCTGCTAATTCTAGGCCTAGCGCTGGTCTGGGCCAGACGCGCCACCATTCGGCAAATTACGACTCGGCTATACCCCACTAGCTTGGCCTACCCCATCGGCTTACATGCTGGCCTGGTGGGCGGCTATTACCTGTTCAACGTGGGCAATTTGGTGGCCTACACCGGGCAGGTGCCCGACTGGGTAACAGGAATTGACGGCAACCCGCTGGCGGGGGTGCTGGGTGTGGTGCTGTTGAGTGCGATCGCGCTGCTATTCGCCCGTCAAGCCCAGGTCAAAACCAGTCAGTCATTAGCCACGCTGCCGAACGCTACACGTCCGTAGCTTACCGGAAGCTAAATATCCGTAGCTCCCAGTATCGCCGCCAGTAGCGCCTTTTGGGCATGCAGCCGGTTCTCGGCCTGATCCCAAATGCGAGATTGTGGACCTTCCATTACCGCATCGGTAATTTCTTCTTCCCGGTGGGCCGGCAGGCAGTGCAGCACAATGGCGTCCTTATGGGCCTGAGCCAGCAGGTCAGTGTTGATTTGGTAGGGCTGAAAAACCGGCACTCGAGCATCGGCCAGGTCTTCTTGGCCCATGCTGGCCCAGACGTCGGTGTAAAGGACGTGGCTGCCTGCGACGGCGGCCTGGGGGTCTGTAGTGATAACGACCTCGCCATCGCCCAGCTGTTTTGCGGCTTTGACCACCGCTGGATCAGGGGCATAGTCTGCGGGCGTGGCAATGCGCACGTTCATGCCCGCCATCGCACAGCCAATCATCAGCGAATGGGCAACGTTATTGCCGTCCCCCAGGTAGGTCACCGTCAGCCCAGCCAGCTGATTAAAGTTCTCCTGCACCGTTTGCAGGTCTGCCAAAATCTGACAGGGATGCTCCAAATCCGTCAGCGCGTTGATGACGGGGATGCTGGCGTAGCGGGCAATTTCTTCTAGCTCACTCTGGGCGTAGGTGCGAACGGCCAGCACATCTAGGTAGCGGTCCAGCACGCGGGCCGTATCAGCAGGCGGCTCACCCCGGCCAATCTGCGTTACCCCCGCGTTTAGGTCCAGCACCTGCCCACCCAACTGGTACATCGCCACAGAAAAACTCACTCGTGTCCGGGTCGAGGCCTTAGAAAAAACCAGCCCCAACACCCGATTGGGACAGGCCAACTGCCGCTCACCCGCTTTCATCTGGGCGGCCAGCTGTAGTAGATCTCTTAATTCAGAAGGGCTCAGGTCTGCAAGACTGAGCAGGTCACGGCCTTTGAGGGCATCCATGCCAGTGCCAGGGAAAAACGTACAGTCAAACCTACCAGACTACAGGGGGGGCACGTCTAGGCCATCAGTTCTGGGTCATTATCGTAACCCAGGCGGAACCTAGCGACGGACGCAGCAGACCGCTAGGCTGAAAACGGTGAACTCAGGAAAGGGACCGGGCCGTGACCAACGTATATCGCCAATTTGTGCTCCCCCGACTGATGGACTGGGCCATGTCGGGTCAAGAGTTAGCCACCTACCGGGCTGAGCTACTAGAGCAGGTTTCCGGGCAGGTGCTAGAAATTGGCTTTGGTACCGGCCTGAATCTGCCCTATTACTCAGCTGATCGGGTGACGTCGCTGACAGTAATTGATGCCAATGCGGGGATGGGCGCGATCGCAACTCGTCGGGTCGAGGAATCGCCCTTGCCCGTCAAGTTTGACATTCTCAACGGCGAATCGCTGCCCATGGCCGATGCCAGCTTTGACAGCGTGGTCAGCACCTGGACGCTGTGCAGCATTGCCAATATTGAGCAGGCTTTAGCAGAGATATACCGCGTGCTCAAGCCCTCCGGCCACTTTTACTTCATCGAACATGGCCGCAGCCCAGACACCGGCCTCGCCCAGTGGCAAGACCGGCTCACGCCGATTCAGAAGCGGATTGCCGATGGCTGCCATCTCAACCGCCCTATCCAAGACCTGGTGACCCAGGTATTTGGCAACGCATCCGTGGACACGTTCTACGCCCGCAGCTTGCCCAAGGTCGGGGGATATTTCTACAAAGGCACCGCCGTTAAAATACCCTGACATAGAGTCCCAACATGGGCAGTCCATTCAGCAGCGTCAGTTGCCCAGGGCTTCGTCCAACACCTTCCGGGCCGACTCTGCCTCGTCGCGGGCTTCTTTGTAGCGCAGGTTGCTTTGGGCAAAGGTCTTGAGCACCTTGAAGCCGCCGTTTAACGCCTCAAAGTCCTCGTCGCTAATTTCTTCGTCGGTAAAGAGCAGATCCACCAGCTCTCTGACGGCTAACGCCTCGTCCCGAGAGCCTTGAACCTTCACCTTGAGCTTAGCCAGGTTGCTGAGGGTTTGGACCGCATCCACTACGGAATTTTCGGCATCTGAAGGCGCAGCTTTTTTGTCCTTCACTTCAATAAAGTCCTTGGGGTCAAACCCATCGTCAAGTTCTGTAGGCAGTTTACCTTCTCCCATCAGCTCCATCAGCTGATCCATCGCTTTTTCGCGCGCTTTGGCAGAGTCTCGGCCGGGAATGTCGATGAGAACCTCGGACGGGCATTGGGCAAGGGTGTATTGAACCATGAGTCTTTAGAGTTATGGGGTTGCAAACAGGCTTGCGAGAGCTAGAGTAACGGCACTGTCGGTGTACAGCACTGCATCTAGTTTTTATGTACTACGTACGTCAAAAGCCTACCCGACTTTGCGCAACTTGCCCGCACGCGTACGCTACCCCATCACAAAACGTCATCTCTGCTTCGAGTCGTGGGTGGCCTGCCGCAGCCAAAAAGACCCGTTAGAATAACCCCAGTCCCCCTCCTATTCATGCGCGGTGCTGAATCTCAAGCCTGACGTCAAGTCAAAGTATCGGGTTCGCTGGATTAACCACATCAAAGATTTGCCCCAGGACCAGTGGGACGCAATGGCTGAGCCGTTGCAAACGCCATTTTTTGAATGGACCTGGCTGCACAACCTCGAAGACTCGGGCAGCGCTATTGCCGATGCGGGCTGGCTGCCCAACCACCTGACCGTTTGGGAAGGTGCTCGATTAATCGGCGCAGCGCCGCTGTACCTCAAAGGTCACAGCTATGGCGAGTTTACCTTTGACCATCAGTGGGCCGAGCTGGCCGAGCGGCTGGGCATTCGCTACTATCCCAAGCTGCTGGGCATGTCGCCCTTTACGCCGGTCGAAGGCTATCGCTTTTTGATTGCGACTGGGGCCGACCAGACGGCAATTACCCGACTGATGGTGCAGGCCATCGATGACTTTTGCGATCGCAACCAGTTATCGGGCTGCAACTTTCTCTACGCCGACCCAGACTGGCAAACCCAGATGGAACAGCTCGGCTTCACAGCTTGGCTACACCACAGCTACATCTGGCAAAACAACGGCTTTAGCACCTTTGACGACTACCTGGCCCAGTTCAACGCCAACCAGCGCCGCAATATTAAACGTGAACGCAAGTCCGTAACCAAAGCTGGGCTGCACTTCCAGGTCCATACAGGCGCAGACATTACCCCAACCCTATGCGATCAGGTCTATTCCTTTTACAGCGACACCTGCGACAAGTTTGGCTGGTGGGGCAGCAAGTACCTCACCCGGCAGTTCTTTCAGCAGCTGCATAACGGATGGCGAGATCGCACCGTTATTTTTGCCGCCTACACCGACAGCGACCCCGACCCGGTCGGCCTATCCTTTTGCCAGGTCAAGGGCGACCAGCTCTATGGTCGCTACTGGGGCGCGTTCGAAGACTACAACCACCTGCACTTCAACGCCTGCTACTACGAGCCAATCGAATGGGCAATTGCCAACGGCATCCAACGCTTTGACCCTGGTGCTGGCGGTCGCCACAAAAAGCGGCGTGGCTTTCCTGCTACGCCCAACACTAGCCTGCATCGGTTCTACCACCCCACCCTCCAGCAGATTCTGACCGACTACATCAGCCGCATCAACGCTTCAGAACAGGCGGAGATTGAAATCATCAACGACAACTTGCCTATCAAGCAGGCCATCCAGCAGGACCCATAGGACGGGTTCTAGCACAAATGCTCTATCAGTGCGGTTCTAGCACATCACCGTCTAGCAAAATCACGTTTCTATAAAATCACGCTTCTATAGACGTGTAGCGCTGGGACATCCCTAAAATATCGCTAAAGTTGATGTCGTTCCCACTCTCGTCTTACTGTGGATGCTGCCGCCAAAGGAAAATCTCAATTGCGGCCGCTCTGCTCACATCAACTTACGCCCCACCCATGCAAGAGACGTCTGTCCCCGCCCCCGACACCCTAGCGAACACCTTAGAAAGTCTAGATAACAGGCTTTCCAGGCGCTTCATTGAGCTAGACCCAAAGGGTTACTTTTTAATCTACCTAGATCTTGAGCAGCACCTAATCTGCGCCAAACATTTCCCCAACACCATCAACGATAAGGGGCTAGCCTGCGACCCAGATACGGGTGAACCCATTACCCGCATCCGTCCTACGACCCAATCTGCCACCACGGTCTACAGCGGTCGTACCGCTAAAGAACTGTGCATCAAAATCTTTGAAGAGGCTGAGACCTGTCCCGTCACTTACCTAGATCATGCCGCTTACCTGGGACGCGAATTCTTAAGAGCTGAAATTGCCCTAATTGACGGAACAGAATACGTTCAGGACTAGGTGGCCAAAGCAACCTGTAGCAAAAGTCATTTACGCCCTACTGATCCACCCCAGCTGGAAGCCAGTGATGCCACTTCACACCTTCAGTATATGTAACTAAGGACAACAGCTGGCTTAAGCTAAAACGCTCTGTTGCCTATTCAAAGATAAGCGTGAGAACGATAGCAGACTATTAATTGTAGTATTCGTTTTCACCCACATTTTATAGAAATACCTAGAATCTACGGAGGATTCGGTATACACCTGCGTTCCTTTCAGTAGTTACACAGAAAAAATAAGCTACTAGCAAATAAATCACTACTAAAACTATCCGTATAAGGTTCAATCAGTTGCAATTTTTATTCCATTTCTAGACAATACCAAGTATTAACACCTTCGAAATAAGGTCAATTGATTGTCTTCAACAGTCAGCTGGGTATTATTTCGTAGAGCCTTAAAACAGTGTCTATTTAGCCCTAAGTAGTTTCTGTGAAAAAGCTCTAAAACAGCCTGTTACGGCACCACTGGCCCCCACCATCTACAAGCAAAAACCAACGCGAACATCTACAAACGAACATCGTCAACCCACCAGGAGTGCTCCCATGAACTTAATTGCTAGCCGCCTAGTTGAGTCGGTGGAATGCCCAAAATGTGGCAAACACACCATCGTCAAACAGAACGACCATCTCTACCGCTGCCTCAACTGCAGCTTCGAAAAAGACCTCGCGCCAGCTGCCTTGGGAACCAACCTAAGTGGCAATCTCAAGGTACTAGACCTGGTACAGGAAGGCGCAACCCTGAGCCTGGTCGACAACAGCAGTAAGTCGGAGCCTCATCCGGTGTTATTTATCGCGTTAGCGGTGCTGTTTGGGCTGTTCTTTATCTAGCGACCCGAGCAGACTTGACTGGCTAATCAGCAGCAGTCCATAGCTTCTGAATCCAAGGGGAACAGTCCGCTGTTCCTCTTTTTTTACGTGTATAGCAGTCGAAGGGTTGGTTAAAGCATCCGACTGTGTCGAGGGACTCCAGTGTCAAGGCCTTCATGCCAGGAACTGCCCTTAGCAACTCGACGAATGCAATATAGCAGCCGCCAGATCCGTTAGGACAAGGCTGCGACAACCTATAGCTCTACGCCTAGCTCTACGCCTAGCGGGACTGCCGTACTCGGTGTCCTAAGCGATATGGCGCTAGCTATACTTTTGCTCTCCATCCTTTTGCCGTTCTGTCCTACGGCAAATATTCCACCCGCGCGTCTATCCCATGCTCTAGCAGAAGCTGCTGTCGCTCTTGGGCGGTGGCTTCATCGGCATAGGCCCCCACCTGCATCAAAGGCTGGCCGTCGAGCTGGGTGCGGAAAGCGTCGGGCACAATCTGGCGGACGCGATCGCGATCAGCATCTGTCTGAGGCTCGACAAACACGCGGTAGGTCAACCCCAATGCCGAAGCCCGCGAGGGCGGTGCAGGTGGCCCACTGCCATCGTTAGCAGGGGGCGAAAACTGAGTTGATCCACCGCTACCCACCGGAATATTGCCACCCGGCACCGACAGACGATTGCCAGGATTACTGCTACGCGGAATGGACTGAGTCGGGACGGGTCTGCGGGCCGTCGTTATTTCAGGACGGGGACGCGGAGCAGGCGGTGATACCCGGCGCTCGGTTGTGTCTGCCGGTACAACCGCAATGTCGATTGACCCACCAGTCGCGGGCGAACTCACGGGAACAGCAGCCGTTGTAACGACAGGCTCCTCCTGAACTTCGGCCTCCGCCAGCGCCAAAATGGCGTCTCGTCGTCTAACTCGGTTACGCAGTTCAGCGATGGACGGAGAGGATGAAGCTTCAGCAGAAATGTCAGCAGACTCGGCCACGACTTCGGCTGGCTCCTCTGGGACAGTGGGTTCAGAAATAACCGCAACCGGCACAGGAGCTGGCTCCGAGATGGGCTGAACAACCGTTGGACTGGGTGGAGACTCGGGTGCCGCAGGACGGCTAATAGGTTCACTGGAAGCGGGTGTCGAACCAATGGCAGACTCAGGGGCTGGCAACGGCGTTGAGGCCGCTGGTAGCGACGGCGTTGGAACCGTCGCTACCAGCTCGTCTGAAACGGTATCTTCAACCACATCCCCAACATCAGGCCGCTCTAGAGTATCAACCTCTGGCGTTTCAGCTTCTGGGATATCGGCCGCGGGAGCACTGGCTACAGCTGGAGACAAGGAATCTGCCCCAGGCTCAGCTGCAGCGATCTCCGGCGCAGTCGTCAGCGCCACTTCTACCACACCATTTCGCTGGTTCTGAGCGATTTGGTTATTGGCAATCAAGGGACTGGCATTACCCAGCAGGACGAGTCCTTCCTCGTTACGCAAAATCCGATTGTCGGTAATTTCTGCATAGGCTTCGCTACCTACAGTAATCGCTGTTCCCGTGTTTTCAAAGTAGTTACCTCGAACAACCGCCCGCGCCTGCCCATACAGCACCAAGCCCGCCACGCCATTGTGGGTAAAGTAGCTGCCCTCGACTATCGGAGACCCGCCTGCGACGTAAAGACCCGTGTGCTCGTTAGCTACCAGGGCACTACTACGAATCACCGGCTGTCCCGATTCGATCCAAACGCCATGCCCCTGGGGCGTAGGGTTGGACACGACAACGTAGGCAAGGCCCGAACGGTCGGCCATTACCAACGTGGCGTTTTGGCCTGAGAGCCGAGGACTGTTAAAGG
The DNA here is from genome assembly GCA_963923025.1 of uncultured bacterium. Taxonomy (GTDB): domain Bacteria; phylum Cyanobacteriota; class Cyanobacteriia; order Phormidesmidales; family Phormidesmidaceae; genus CAWUKV01. The sequence continues at coordinate 839 of CAWUKV010000203.1, read as the reverse complement.
TGCCCCCGCCTTGAATGAGAACGCTCTGAGTCGTGGTGGGTTGACCTTGCAGGGTAATGCCGGGCCGAAGCTGTAGCGGAAACGACTCGCCGTTATCGCGAGTGTACTGCCCCGGTGCTAGCACAATCACAGTCCCAGACTGGGCTATTTGCAGCGCCCGAGTAATCGTCTTGTAGGGCTGATAGCGGGTGCCCGCCCCCAGCTGATCGTCACCGCTAAGCGGGTTCACATATAGAACGGTGTATTCCGTCTCTGTTTGACGCCTCAAAGAACTGTCATAGGGCTGACGACTACTCTGCGCAGTAGCGGGTAACCCCGTGCAAAGCAGCGTCGTTGCAGTCAGCAGAACAGTCAGCAAGGAAAATTGACTCGGCATGGCGGGAATGCGGGATTCCTAAACGTCAAAGCAAACAGGTCGATCGGCACATCCAACGCCACTCACAGCAGCCCAGCAGCGCTAATCAGCCCATCTGGAAGAAACCAGGACCGGACGCAGTTAGACGCTGAGATCAACAGCATCAGCCCATAAAGCTGGCACAAAAGCAGTACCAGAGAGAAGGCTGAAACCTTGTGAGAACGCGAAGTTGACCGTTTGAACTGGTAGGATGAACCCGTTGTTTGGCCCAGATGGCCACAGTATTTCTTTTCATGCAACCAGCGAACGCGGCTAGCTTACCCCCATCCCGCCAGGTTTTATATCGCATCCTTGATGCAAATTTGGATCGAGCCCGCGAAGGGCTGAGAATTCTGGAAGAATGGGGCCGGTTCGGTCTAGAAGATGCCGACTTAACCGCCAAGTTCAAGCACATGCGTCAGACGCTAGGGCAGTGGCACTGCAT
>CAWUKV010000202.1:0-10136 GCA_963923025.1 uncultured bacterium | reverse complement strand
TATGTAGTTACCACGTTACGAACTTACAATTGTTAAGCCATCATCCATTGGGGGTAAGTTGCCTGACGGTTAGTTCGGTAGTTGGGGTGAGTGCCAACCCTCGCTGGGCGTAGCTATCGTCGAAGCAAAGACTTAAAATGTAAACAGACAATAACTAAAAAGCGCCCCAATACTTATGAACGTCATGGAGTTTTTCCAGCAGAGCGCTGGAGAATGGCAGTCTCAGCGAACCACCCACCATCTCCCCTTTCGTCGGGCTGAGTTGGGCGGCTCTCATATTCAGGTAGAGGCGCTGCCTGCTGATAGTGAGAAGGTCGTTGAGATTTGCAAGCTACACGATATTGACCCGGCGCTAGCCGTTGGCGGTGCCTACGTGCAGTGGCAAGGTGAAATGGCCTGGGACCGAGACGAGGAAAGTCACAAGGGCACGACGGTCTTTGCCTTAGTCCCTGATGAGGACAACCCCCGGCAGGGGCGCTTGCTGAGAGAGCGGGGCTATGCCGAAATCGTGCCTGTTGTGGGCCGCTACGAAATGGACGACGAGGACGGTCTGTTGCTCGTCACCGAGTACGAGACGATGAGTTCTATTGAGCGGTTCTGGTTTGCGACGCCCAATCTGCGCATGCGAACTAGCATTGTTAAGCGCTTCGGCGGCTTCAACACAGCCTCTTTCTGCGCCGAAAGCCGCATTCACAACGAGCCGCTTACAAAATCTGAAGACTACGACAACGACCAGGCCGTTGAAGATTTTGATATGGCCTCGCAGTATGCAGCCTTTGGCTGGTAAAAGTGCAATAAAGCTGGGTGTTTAAGCCCATGATGTGGCGAGGATCGTGATTCTTATTCAAGCTGCTACTTCGTGGGCGAATCGTTCTCGCTTTTCGAACTCAAATGGCCCTGCAACGGATCCCCACAGCAGCTTGTCTGTTTCTGGATCGCGACCTCGGTCATAGCTGACCAGTTTGTTGTCGGTGATGATAAATTCGTTGTCGAGGTAGGTTGTTTTTCCATTGCGAACAACAATGCACTGTTTGCCGGGAACCACTTTGCCAATGAAGCTGTCACCGGTCCAGCGCACGGTCATGTCGCAGCCGGGCATTTTTTCTAAGGCATCGGGGGTAACGGTGGCAAGTTTGTCTTTGTCACGAGCTGCGCCAATGTATTTCTCTGACTCTGTCAGTGAGTAGTTCTCGAGCAGAATATGATCGTCTTGGGGTAAGAAGTGCAGGACCCGCAGACGGTAGGGCTGATCTAGGCCGATATCGTAGGCCTGCTCCAGATATAGGCTGGTCCCGGGGAGGAAGTCTGCCGGTAAGGGCCGCATGCACACGCGAATGTGGGCAAAGAAGGGGGGGTTTTCGAACGCCTGAGCCTGATTGCTGAAGTCGGCGGCCATCCAGCGGGCCAGGGTAAGGGTGTCAGTCGCGTGAGTCATATCGTACACAGCAAATTGATCTGCTCTGATCCTAACGCTCTGGTGCTAGTGCGGGGAAGTTATCTACAGCCGCTGCCAGTGACCTTAGGACAAGGCTGCGACAACCGATGGTTCTAGGAGCCGTACTTGATGTCCTAACCCATATGGCGCTGGCTATACGCTATCGCTGCCATATGAAAGAGCGTTGGTTCTGAGGGCTTGATCAGTGACCCGCTAGGTACACGAGAACGCGATGGCTAGCTATTACGTCGAATATAATAAGTAGATAGCCTTAATTCTTCAGCGGTATGTCATTCCGTAAAGCCCGCTGGGTATAAACGCGCTCTAGCGGCTCCTTTAGCTAAAGCCTAGGGCTACGCATACCGACAAGTTACGCCGCTGGCGTCGCTTCGCGCGTTTATGCTTGAAAGGTTTTACAGCATGATACGAGCCGTGATTTACCTATGGCCAGACACTTATTGAAGCTGCCGCGTCCCTTACACTTGCTGTCTTTTAGATAATTTAGAACTTTTCATCCAAATCCAACCCTCGCTCGTATAGTTAGTCACGCAGGTAAATATCGATTGATATGAGGAGATCACGTTAGACATCAAGGATTGGTTTATGGAGCGCTTGCTTTGTGGTGGCTTGTCTAAGCCAAATACAAAACAGTCACTAAGGGCTAAGAATTCCAGAACATCCAAGTTTAACTATTACTCGTATCTGTAGCTGACAGCCAATTGTATTCTTATCCTGTTTTATGCAGGCGTGAGGTTGTCACGTATGGGATTGCTATAGAAAAGCAATTTCTTGTCTGGTTTTTGTGCTCTACCTCAAAAAGAATATTGACGATAACACTTGTGGCCCTCTCTGATAGTGGTTTTTGCGTGTGTCAATATTCTTTTTGATATTTTGTTTTTAGTCTGCTTAGGAAGAAAGATCTGCCGAATATAGCAAGTCTCAATTGTATTGAACTTGCGCCTCGCTTGGCCTGCTGTTCTACTGAGCTTTTGCCAAAGTAGAGCGAGCCGAGTCAAGCGAGAAACGCTATAAATCTTCTGATTCCTGATGCCAAAAAAGTTTTTTCATGGTTTCTGGAATTCAAACAACATAGATGGAAGCAATCTTCTGCGTGGCTCTTTGATGATCTAAACACATCTAGAAACGCCCCCATTTATTTGAATCAAACCTAATTGCAAATACGAGAGTTTTCTTCAGAGAAGACGCTGGTTTTGCTATGGCCAGGGTTCAAGTATTTATAGCTCACAACAATTCATAACAGGAAAATCCCATGACAGTTGATCATGTCGCCATTGTCCCCACACAGGATATTACAACGTTATCTCGTCTCCCAAAACGTTCCCAAAATTCAGGACAAATAGGCAGTACAGGCGTTAAGCTAGGCCTGAGTTATTGTTTATCTTTAGCGAGTATATTGGCCATTTCATCTGAAGCGATGGCGCAGCCTCTGTCTGAGGGAATCGCTGCACCGGTTTCAGTCGATGAGATCGCTCAAGCCCAGTCCGAGCAAGCCCAGATTGCCCAGTCCCCTACTCCAGAAGCAATCCCGACAGAGGCAGGAGCCGCTGCGCTCCGTCTACAGCCCTTCTCCATTCTCAACCATACCGAAGGTGGTGGCTTTACCGGCTTTACTAGCTTTGGTGGTTTTCTCCCCATCTTTCAAACGCCAGGGCAAAATGTCACCTTTATTGATGGACGTGTGAGTGTAGATAACACTGGCAATTTTGGTGGTGGTTTGCAAGCTGGCTACCGAACCCTGATAAACGACAGCACAATATGGGGCGCTTATGCTGGGTTAGATGCTCGCAGTACGGGTGATCGTACCTTTACCCAGGTCGGTGTCGGCACTGAGCTATTAGGCGAGAACTGGGACTTAACGCTCAATGCCAACCTGCCTTTGGGCAACGCCCGCCAGATTGCTGCATCCGTAACCCAGGCTGCAAACCCTCAGTTTGTTGGTAATCAGTTGTTGATTGATGAGCAGCAAGTTGACCAGATACAAGCGGCCCTGACCACTGTGTCACTCGACGGCGGCCTTGAGCTGTTTGACTTTGGTGAAGGGAGTAGCCTGTGGGGGCGAGGCGGTGTGTATTACTTGGGTGGCGCAGTCTCCCAAGAGAGCGTAGGGGTTCGGGCCTCGCTGGATTATCGCGTTCAAGATAACTTGCGCTTTGGTCTGGGTGTTCAGAATGACGGGGTGTTTGGCACGAACGTCCTCTTTTCTGTGAATGCGTTGTTGGGAGCCCCGGCGCAACGTCCATCCAATAGGGAAGAGGACTCGCCAGCACAGCTGTGGGCCAGGGCAGGAGAGCCCATTGCGCGTACCAACACTGTTTTGGTAGAGAACCAGGTGGATGTTTCTATTCTGCAAACGGATGTTGTCGCTATTAACCCCGAGACGGACCAGGCTTTTGTATTCCGTCATGTTGATCCTTCTGCTAACGGTGCAGTTGATGGACTGCTAGCAGAAGCGATTCGCAGAGAGGGGACGTTTGAAGAACCGGTGACTACTATTGCCGAGGCGGCTAATATCGCTACCGCCAACGCTGACAACATCATTTATGTGCAGGCGGGTGATGCGGGTGGTGCCTTTACGCTGCCAGGTGGGGTAGAAGTGCGATCAGTAGGGCCGACCCAACTGTTAAATACTCAGTTTGGGGAAGCGACATTGCCAGGATCTGGCAGCGGCAACCTACCGACAGTCAGTGGGACTGCAACTATCGGCAGCAATACGTTGGTCTCGGGCCTAGCGATTGATCCGGCTGGGACAGATGGCATTGTGGCCAATGGTGAGAATATTAGGGTTGAGGACAATATCATTACCAATGCCAATGTCGGTATTAACCTGCCCGATATCGATGGCACGGTATCGATTGTTCGCAACCAAATCTCGAATACAGCTGGCGCTGGCGTTCGCTTTAGTCCTCTTGCCGGAACAGACGATGTAACAGTGACTGTCGCTGATAATACCTTAAATACGATTGGTAACGATGGTATTGAATTTGGGCTCATTGAGGGAGATGCCACTGCCAATATCACGGTGGCAAACAATCAAATTACGGATGCTCAATTCGACAGCATTTTCTTTGACGACATTCAAGGTAATGCGGTTGCTACGATTACTGTTTCTGGGAATGTGATTGATGCAGGCAATGTGGATCCGGATGTCGCAGGGGGGGATGGCATAGAAATTGATAACATTGAAAATAATGCCAACGCCACCATTACTGTCGCCAACAATCAAATTAGCAATGTAGTCTTTGAGGGTATTCAGGTTGATGACATTGAAAATGATGCGATCGCAACGATTACTATTGAAAACAATCAAGTCAGTAGTGGCGCGGCAGGGATTGACATCGACAGGATTGAAAACCGTGCTAATGCGACCATTGCCGTGACCGGCAATACGATTACAAGTACTAATGGAGCAGGCATTCGCTTTGATGACATTGAAAACGATACCGTATCAAATATTACGATCGCAGAGAATAATATTCTCAGCGCAGCAACAGACGGTGTAGAGTTTGACGTTATCGAAGATAATGCCAATGCCACTGTCAGCATCCTCAACAATCAAATCTCGAATGTCGGGGAAGATGGCATTTTCTTTAATGACATTCAAGAAAATACCACGGCGGATATTACAGTGACGGGTAATACCATCACCAATGCAGGTGATGACGGAATTGAACTTAGCTTAATTGAAGACAATGCCAACGTTACTGCGACTGTGACCGACAATACGATTACCAATCCTGGCGCTAATGGCGTACGAGTTGAGCACACGGCTGATGCAGACTTCTGCCTAGCGCTCGACAACAATACTGTCACCACGCCTGGCAACGATGGCTTTGAATTGGTTAGCAATGGGGCAGGTCAGTTCCAAGTGCTCGACCGGGCAAATGTTACTGCAAGGAATGATGGTACCTTTGACCCCGCTGATATTGAGACCAATGCAGCCTTTGTAGACGGTACGGCGGGAGTTGCTCCTTGCCCCTGATGACCAAGCATAGGCAGTCTCCCCAGCAAAGTCGGGGAGACTGCCAAGGGGTTGACCTTGTGTGTCATCAGCAGGAGATTCTCCTTAAGAGAGGTCACCCATTGCACAACCACGTGCGTAGCGGCATAGAAAAGCCAACACCTATTAACAGGCCTCATCAACTAGGACATCGATATTTTATAAAGCCATCGCCGTGGGTTAAAAACGAGGCATCTTCAGACATCCCGAAGGTAACTGTCTCTTGATAGGATGACCCCTCGCTAGACACGTCAGCCGTCACCGCGATTTCACGTTCACCTGTCACATTTACTGCACTGACAGTGCCAGTCGTTTCCCAAAATGCATACTGATCTGCTGTGATCGTTAATCGACCGTCGCTATAGGGTGTGCCACATTGTTCAAGACTTGAGTCCCATTGACCCTGGTATACGCCTGGAATTTCAGCCAGTTCTGGGGTGGCTGCTGTTGTTGGGGCTGAAGCCGTAGGGACGCCCGTGAGCCTACCCACGCAGCGTCGCCAAACTGCACCCGTCTCAACGTCGGTCAGTGACCAATCATCTGCTGACAGGCGTAATGTTTTCGTCTGCATGAAGGTTTCGCCTTCGCTATAGGCTTCAGAAGTCACTACTATTTCGCGATCGCTCCGCCGATCGACCATCTCTACTGCGCTAGTCGTCTCCCAAAATTCCAACTGGTTCAATTGAACAAGTAGCCGACCTGTGGTGGGTGGGTGGGCAGCACAGTCTGCTGGGTTAGCATTCCATTCGCCCTGGAAGGCGGCAGGGATAACAGCTGGCGCAGGTACTGCAGCAATCTCTGCCGGAGTACTAGTTGGTGCTATGGGAGCACCGTCAACGGGTGTACTAATTGCCCAGTCAGACACTTCCAAGGCTGCTCCTCCAACTGTAATCACAGAAAGGACTTTATTGGCGCTGTCGTGCCTGAACTCAAAGCGGCATTGTCCCAGCCCTGTCCCGGCACAGGTCGAAACCTCTGTAAAGCCAGCTTCGTAGGCCATCCGCTCTACACCATACGGTCCCGGCGCTGGCAAGTTTGCTGGAATCCAGCCTTGTCGCATGAGCTGATTTCGCGCCTCGGCATATTGCCTGCCAGCAACCAAATTCACAAACACATCACTGTCTGAGCCTTCAGGCTGCGCGCTGACTGGATCGTTGCTTTGTGCAGCCAGTGCTGTTGCTGCGGGGGCCGCGCTTTCCTGGGCCTGTGGGCTCGTTGAGGTTTTGGTAGCTGCTTCCGTCTGTGAGGTGGTACGGTCAGGGGCTGGACTCGTAACGTTACCTTTAGAACAGCTTATGAGTGAGATCAGTCCAATACAGACAAGCAGTGTCTTACTGCAAGTGAAAGGGGAACGAGTCAGAAGGTTTAGCATGTTGAGGTTAGAAGCGTTTTAGGCTGTGGAGTTCATCAGCGGCTTGAGTCCGAGTTACAGGCGGCAGACCTGCAACTTTGATGAACTACACCAAAGCTTTATCCAGCATTCCCCAGGTTTTGATGCACCAACGGACAACGCCAATGGCTGGCCAAGTGCTAGCCCAGCTATTGCAACATCTCCTTCGACACTCACTAAGCCCGCCACCTGCTCCACAAGCTGCGTCACGTCGAAGTTAGCCCGTGAAGCCCGCTGCAAGGACCGCTGTTTTTAACGCGCGGGAAAGGACATTGGCCCATCACTGGGGGATAGTGACGCTAGTAAATATACCTAGGGCTTAGTAATATGGCTTCTGACACTGCTGTCTCAACCTGCTGAAGTCATGGAATCTAGCTTTCTCACAATTGTCTTTTTGCCCCTGGCGCTGTTTATCATCATGCTGGGCATGGGATTGGGACTGACGTTGGCAGATTTTCGGCGAGTAGTGACGGAGCCCAAGCCGGTGCTGCTGGGGCTGACGGCGCAGTTGGTAATGTTGCCGATCTTGGGCTTTTTACTGGCGGCGATTTTTCCGCTATCGCCGGAACTGGCGGTGGGGGTAGTGATCCTCGCGGCCTGTCCAGGGGGACCCACGTCGAATTTAGTGTCTTATCTGGTGCGGGGCAATGTCGCCCTGTCGATTACCTTGACCGCCATCAGTAGTTTGGTGACGGTGTTTACCATTCCCCTGGTGGTGAACATGGGCATGCAGCAGTTTTTGAATGAGGCAGTCGCGCTAGAGTTACCGTTCTTACAAACGGTGTTGCAGATTGCAGTGATCACGCTGATTCCGGTGTCGTTAGGCATGGTGCTGCATCACTACGCACCTCGGTTTGCCGCCAAAGTTGAAAAGGGAGTGAAGTGGCTGTCGCTGTTTTTCCTGGTGCTGATTATTGTCGGTCTGCTGGTGAAAGAGCGGGCCAATGTAGCGGGGTTCTTTGTGCAGGTGGGTTGGGTGACGCTGACGCTGAATGTACTGGCGATGGGGTTAGGGTATGCGATCGCAACCTCTACCAAACTCGATCAGCCTAGTGCTAAGGCCATTTCCGTCGAGGTCGGCATTCAAAATGGCACGCTAGCGATTGCCATTGCCGGTACCCTACTCAACAACCCAACCATGGCGATTCCTGCGGCCATCTACAGTTTGCTGATGTTTCTCACCAGTGCGGTTTTTGCCTGGGTCGTGCGACAGCGGTTTCAGGCAACCCGGGTATAGAACACAACTACGGGCGCTTTGTCCCGGTGTCTGGGCATTCTTGACTGTCTGACGTTTGACGGTGTGGAGGCCTAGGCGCGTATGGAGCTGGTGCAGGTTTTGGGTGTGTTTCTGGCTAGTGCGCTGGGTGCCGGGACCATTTTGCGATTCTCGGCTGAGAAGATGATCGAGGCGAGTGTCGAGAAGGCTATACACAAAGAGACGCTGCTGACTGAAGCTGACTTTGCATACCGCAAGCAACAGCTGGAGGAGTTTTATGGGCCTATTTATGCCTCGCTGAAGCTCAGCTCGCAGCTCTATCCGCTGTGGATGAACGGCCATCTAGAGGATGTAAACTCAGATGTCATTAACCTGTTTCATCAGCAAAATAATGACGTTGTCACGATCTTAAAAACTAAAGCCCACCTAATTGATGGACCGGACTTTCCGCCTGAGTTTGTTCATTTCATGACGTCCGCCACCGTTTGGGGCATGTTTTGCACGCGACCCGAGCACTCTTCACTACCAGAGTCTGTGGCAGCCATTGAGCAGGTGAAGTGGCCTCAGGAATTTGAAGATCACATCTACGATAAGACGGAAGCTCTGAAACAGAAGCTAGACGATTTGCTTATTCAATATCGGATTAAGTGAGGTAGGTCTGGGAAGATGGTTTGTCTGCTTGGGTTAGGAGGAAAAGGGGAAGGGGTAAAGGGTTCACCGGATGTCTTGAGGAGTTGCTACTCCGTTAGGTTAAACCGTTAGGCAAGGTGAGCGGTTTGCTGATTGGGTTGAGCAATTGTCTTAGGTTGATTTCAGATGAGGATAGTGTCTGCTTTTAGGACCTGCTCTCGGTCAGAGGGCAGATGACACTGCGTTAAGGTGTGACTAACCTACAGGCGAAAGGAAATCTATCTGTTCATTTTCTTTGATTGATTCTAATCTATGATGCTGTGTGACCTCTTCCCGAAAGCGCAGGACCTGTTTGCCCGTTCTTTTGCTTGCTTAAAAGGTGGGCGTAGCGTCTGGCGCCGGGTCGGCAGCTTTTTAGTTGGTCTGCTTGTCACGCTGAGTTTGGCGCTACCAGCATCGGCTCAGTTTAGCCTGTCAGGTGGTTCGTCTGACCAAACGGCGGTTGGCTGGATCACGCTGGATGGAGAACAAATTTTTCAGATTGCGGCACCCTCTTCGTCGCTGACTGTTCGGCAGCACCACGTGGGTGAAAACCTGAAGGACATTCGCGATACTTACATTTTGATGGCCGACCCAGAGGTCGCGATTGTCAAGGAAACATTAGACGGTGCGGATTCTCCCAGCATTTTTGTTAATGACCGCTACCTAATGACGGTGACCGATGCCGATGCCCGTATGCAGGGAATGACAACTGCAGGACTGGTGCAGCAGATCCGGCAGGTGGTGAGTCAGGCCCTGCGCCGCGCCTATCGGGAGCGGCAGCCTAGCTATTTGCAGCGGGCAGGGCTATGGGCGACCGGGGCAATTGTTGGTGCGATCGCACTCTCTGTGATCCTGCAATTCAGCCGCTATGTTCTATTTGATTGGGCCGTACGCGCGCTCCATGGCAAGCGCCCAGAAGAGCTGAGCGAAAACCACCAGCGACAGCTTCATGCCATTCGCCACATCCTGTTGCCGTTGTTGCAATTGGTGGTTCTGACCGGGGCCATGATCTGGGCTCTGGGGCTATTTCCTTACACGCGGGCCTTTCAAAACAGTTTGGTGAACTGGGCTAAGGTCCCGGTAGCAATCACCATTATTGCTGTTGTGGCCTATTTAGGCATCCGAGTGAGCTATTTGCTGATCGACCGCTTTGTTGACACGCTGCAGGACCGGAGCGGCTTCGATTTTGAAAACTATCGCCGCCTGGAGTTGCGGATTTCGACCATTTCTAGCGTGATTAAGAACATTGCCAATTTTGTCTGGATTGCAGTGGGCATAATTATTGCCCTGACCATATTCGGCGTTAACTTGGGTGTGCTGTTGGCCAGCTTTGGTATTGTCGGTTTGGCCCTGTCTTTGGCAACGCAGAACCTGATTCGGGGGGCGGTGACGGGTTTCTTCATTT
>CAWUKV010000201.1:0-10159 GCA_963923025.1 uncultured bacterium | reverse complement strand
TGTAGTTGACTCGAACGTGAGGATGACTCGGTGAGACAAAACAGGAAGACTGTGGACGTAAGAAGTCCTCCCCCTTATTCTGCTCCCAGAATTCGGCAAAGCTCAGATTCCCAACGTAGTTGCTTTTGCCTTTTGTACTAGTACTCTTCAGGCTAGGCCTCGATCTGAAGTTGTACCAGCTAACTACCCATTCTAGCGGGTCACGGATTACGGCAAACTTGAAGAAAGACTCAAATGGGAAATTTCTAAACAGAAAGTCAAAACGCTCGTGAACGTTCTGAATACTCATATGCTTACCCGCATAGGCGTTAGTCAAGCGAACATCGGCTAAGGTTGATAACTTGGATGCTTCGATTGAGCTAGACGCTGATTTTGAATTAGCAACGAATATGAATTTACCTTGGCCTTCGTACTTGATTAGCATGTAGATTTCCCCCCTCTCACGACAAAATTAAACTGAAAGCCGAAGTCAGGCTATTGACTTGGCAGTGCTTCTAGAGCTATTGCACCATTGGCGTCAGGCTTCGCTCAAGTTGCATAAATTGTCGCCTTAGCTTAAAAACGATTGCCGTTATTCTACTGTAACTTTTGTCACCAAGTAGTCGCATAGCTATCATTGTTGCCAGCAATCGAATGTACCCCTTTGAAAAACAGATGGGAGGATAGAGCTCAGCCGCTGCCCAAGCAAAAGATATCGACTGTCGATAGTCCTTTTCTTGGGTCTGAAGCGGTTTCCATGCCAGTGAGAGGTTAATGATGCTGTGGGAGCGCTTTCTCAATAACCGAACCTCTTCCTGAGTTATGCCTACCGGTGCACTATCGAAGGACTTATCTAAAATTAGCTTTGCACTGCGCGCCATTGCTTTCCAGTTCTTGGATGCACTGGCTGCATGCTGACGGTAATCGACTAATAGTTCCTTCACGACTGCAAACTCGTAATGAGGCGCAATTCGCAACCACATATCCCGATCTTCCATGTAAGAACCTAAGTTCTCATCGAACAGACCAACTTGCTCAAAACAGCTCCGCCTAACCATTGGAGTGCTACCAGAGCCAACACAGTTCAATAGAATTAGCTCTGACCAAATTGACCCTTCAACGCAGTTCTTAACGGTGCGTCCGGTTAAACTACCTTCAGCGTCAATAAGTTGCATCCAGGTATAGACCACACCAACTGCGGGAGAGGTTTGAAGGATGCTAAGCTGCTTAGCCAGCTTTGTTGGATGCCAGCAATCATCAGCATCTAAGAAAGCTAGATAAGTACCTTGCCCTTCATGAATACCGGTGTTACGAGCCCCAGCAAGCCCCCGGTTTTGCTGAGAAACCAAGCGTACCCGCGGGTCGCTTATGGTTGTTGCCCAATCGAGAATATTATCAGTACTGCCGTCATCAACAATAATGACTTCAAAGTCAGTGAAAGTTTGTTGAAGGACGCTGTCTAAAGCCTCTGGCAAGTAGGTCATTGCGTTGTAGGCCGGAACTATAACGCTTACTAACGGCGTAGATGAGTCAGGCATATTAACAGGAAACTCCACTATAAATGTCAGAACGTTGGTGCTGATGTAAGCACAGAAGCGTTCAAACAAGCTTGATGCTTTGAGTTACAGGCAGATTACAGCTTCTAATTGTCAAACAGACGGATAAGAAAGCCGAAGGGACCTAGTACACGATCAAGGAAGTCGAAGTTGTCGCCAACGTTACCCCGACCAGAGGTGTTAACAACGATTAAATCTCCATGCATTAGCGTTGTAGAGGCGTCACCGAAAGAAAATGTTTGTTCGGCTAAACGACCATCGGGAGCCATCCGATAGAGAACAACCCCGCTGACGTCAGCATCGGGGGTGAGGCCACCGGCTGCGGCAACGGCTGCACTGACATCTGCGCTTGGCGTAATCCCAATCTGCCCTGGACGTTCAACTTCGCCAGCTACATGAATAGTAATCTCATCTGGTGCAACGGTTGATGCTAACAGCATTTGTTGGTCAACGGTACTAGCGTTGGCTTTGGGGACGACGACCTCATCGCCATCAAAGATCTTGGGATCGGCAGCCAGTTCTCCAGACTGAATGGCAGCCCACAAATCAATTTGCTCTTCCACCATACCGTCGGGGGTTGCCCGTCTGATGGTGATGTTGCGCAGGTCAGCATCCGGTGTGATGCCACCTGCGAGTACCAGCGTGTCGCTGAGTGTTAGAGTTCGGCCTTCATCTTCTCGGGTTGCACTCAGCAGGCGAGGACCGGGCTCCACCACTGCTCCTGTAACGCTTACCCGAATTGGGCTGAGTTCAGTTACCGCTAGGGACACTTGAGGACGTCGAACATAAGGCAGTAGTAGTTCAGTCAGGTAAGGCACGACTTGGGCAGGCGTCAGACCAGCCACATTCACATAACCCACTAAAGGAATTTGGATTGTACCGTTGCTCGAAACGATATGGTCGCCGGAGAGATCAGGAAACCCAACTACCGCTATGGATAGACGATCACCAGTCTTCAGGGGAATGGCACCTGTTTCGATGGTTGAGAGCGGAACTTCGACGGAGGAACTGTCTTCAATCTCAGGGAGTTGTGCTAATGCTGGCCGGGCAGACACTACCACCGTCAGCGGCAGGATGGTCAACATCCACGGCAGTGGATTAGATGTAGAAAAGAACAATTTCATAGCTTTAAGGGTAAAAAGTGGGAGACGAGGTTCTATCTTGATCTAGACACGAACGCTAGTGCTGTCTGGTTGAGTGGCCTCGGGAGCATAACTGGTGTAAGGCAGGAGTTGAAGCTGGTCGTTGCTGACTTCGGCGTACATGCTCTCTTGCCCTGGCTTGACGTTGCTCAGTGCGACTCCCAGAACGGTAGCCCCACTCTTCTTAAGTTCTGATGCCACATGAACAGCCGCCGCTCGTTGAGATACGCCTGCTTTTAATGTCAGTAACAACCCGTCGGTGTACTGACTCAGTGTGGCGGCATCGGCGCAGCTACTGGCGGGTGCCGTGTCGATGATAACCATGTCGTACTCAGCTGCCGCACTGGCCAGTAGATGACGAATCGCTTCGCTCTCTGCCAGGGTAGATGGTCGATTGAAGAGTTGTCCATGAGTCAGGACGAACAGGTTGTCGACTGGAGTCGCCTTAACGATTTCCGGTAGTGTTTCGGGTGCAGTCATGGCTTCGGTAAGACCAGGATAGGCAGGAAGCTCCAGTAGCTGGTCCAGGCAGGGGGACCGGAAATCAGCATCAATCAGCAGGGTTCGCTTGGATAGCATTGCCGCTGTTGCTGCTAGGTGTGCTGCGACAGTAGATTTGCCTTCGTTGGTGTAGGGGCTGGTAATAACAATTGTCTGTCCAATAGGCTGCACGGCGGTAGTCGTCCCATTACCGTTGCCATTACCATTGCCGTTCTTAAAGGTCCGCAGCTGTTTGCTGGTTCGTCGCTGGAAAGACAGCGTCTTAAGGAGCGAGCGGTAAGGTTCAACCCGTTCAGGCGTATCTAGAAAGGCTTCTAAACGCCAGGCTCCCTGACGATGGGGAGTTTTGGGTAACATGCCCAGGACGGGGAGCTTGAGGGCCGACTCGACTGCTGCTGCTGTTCGCAAGGTCATATCTGTGGCCTCGAGCAGAACCATGAGGGCTGCTGAGAGCGCACCACCAGCGACCAGCGCCAGTACCAAAACGGCTAGGGGTTGAGGCGCAACCGGATCCTGAGGCACTTCAGCTTGGCCAATGATACGAACATTGCTGAGTAGTTGTGCTTCGGCTAACCGCGCTTCTTCTAACTTGCTCTGTAGAAACTGGAGTGCGGCCTCAGCTTCCTGACGCTGTCGTGTTAGCGTTGCCAGGGGCTGTTGCTGTACCGGAATTTGCAGGAGGCGGGCATCTAGTGATGCGAGTTCGCCATCAATTACGGCTAGTCGACTTTCTAGACCTTGCCGTTCAATGTCGCTTGTAATGTAGTCAGCCAGGAGCGACTGGCTCAGGTCACCCCCCGCGTTGACGCCTTGCCCGCCACCCAGTGCTGCGAGACGCTGCTGATAGAGCT
Organism: uncultured bacterium; assembly: GCA_963923025.1. Lineage (GTDB taxonomy): Bacteria > Cyanobacteriota > Cyanobacteriia > Phormidesmidales > Phormidesmidaceae > CAWUKV01. Next base: position 6,130 of record CAWUKV010000201.1, on the reverse strand, counting down.
GATTGAGGGCCTCTCGTTCTTCGATCAGCGCTAGCCAGTCAGGATGCTGTTCCCCAAGCCGGGTACTGGCATCGGCGATGGTGACCTCCAGCTCGGTTCTCTCTTGCTCAAGGGATTGGAGCGTTTCATCCTGCCCGACTAGAACGCTGTTGTAGGCCGTTTCGGGGGAGTAGGTATCGGTGATTTGTTGGAGCTGTCGGTCCCGGGTAACTGCTTCTTCTAATAAAGCGAGAGTCTGGTTGCGCTCAGCTTCTAGCGCTGCAACCTGGTTGACTAATTCATTCGTCTGCGCCTCTAGCGAGATGATCCCGCTAGCTTGGCGATAGTCACCTTCGGCTACCTCAGCTTCTCTCAGTCGAGTTTGCTGCTGGGGAATTTTATCCTCTAGAAATTCTCGAACTACAGAGGCCTCACGGCGGATCGTTTCGATGTTCTCTGCGACGGCTGCATTAGCGATGGCGTTAGCTAATTTTGCGGCCAGCTCAGGGTTTTCTCCTTCAACACTGAGGCGGAGAATGTTGGTACCCGGCAAAATGTCTACGTTGGCAGCTCGACGCAACGCCTTAGTAGAGGGGAGTTCACTGTTGGGCTGCTCAGCTTCTACCGCCGCGATCGCCTGCTGTAAGACACCCTGAGACAATAGCAGCTCAGCCTGGGTGGCAATGGGATCCGCTTTACCGGGGGCATCGGAGTTGATGCCGGTGATGCCTTGGCCCAGATCGGAGACGCTAACCTCCTTTTCGTCCACAATAATTTGGTTAGACGTGCGATAGATAGGGGCCGCAGTCGCTAGGTAGAGTAGCGCTGACCCTGCCGCCGCTGCCATCACAGGTAAGGCAATCCAGCCCCGTCGCTGTAGCGCTGTCTGCAAGTTTAGAAATGCTTTGCCCATTGTGAATGGCTCCGGTTAGGTAGGGTGAGACGTAACTTTGGAATGGATTTGAAATGAATAACGAGTAGATGGAATGGCTGCTTACTGGCGTCAGGTGACGGATGTTAGAGACCTTTGGGGAGCTAGGCTATGTCCCTCGAAGTAACTTGGGATGGGTGCGCCCATGAGGTCGAGTAAAGTGGGTGCCAAATCTAAGGCGCTGCCCATTTGGGTTGGCTGACCCGCCTCGACCCGCGGCCCATTCATGAGTAGGAAGCCGTTTGGGGTGTGACTACCAGAACGCTGATAAGGTACCGGACCGATGCTCCCGAGGGTGGGACTGTCCACCACGTCAGCGACATGGTCCTCATTCCACATGACGATGAGGTCGGCGTCGGGAAGGCCATCATCGGGCTGGGTAGCGTGGGTCCGCGTGCGAATAACCTGCTGGACGATAGGGGTTCCGGCGCGGCTATCGCGCAGTTGCTCTAGCTGTTCGATGATCTCGTCGCAGACTGCGTCATAGTCAGCCGGATCGACGAGCCCGTTGGGCTCGCGCCCCTTGAGGTTGATGCGGATGTAGCCTTCAGAAAAGCTGGGTAGGGCAAAGGCTTTCATCTTTGACCAGACGGGCTTGTACCAGGTGGCGGGCTGCCAATTGAAGTCACCGCCAGTATTCTGGAGGGTGTAGGGTGAAACAAAGTCAGAGGTGGCGCGTTGCCCGAGCCTGGCGGTGACCTTGTCCCAGATTCGATGAGCCTTGGTTGGCATTTGCGATCGCAGCAGTCGCGTTACAGGATTAGTATCTTGCTTCTGTCCCCAGAGCTGTTGATACCAACGACGCTGGGCGGCCCAACCACTACTGGGTGGCTGATTCACGCCGTTTGGATGTCCTGAAAACCCAACTTTGGCTGGAAAATTCCAACGATAAAGTAGCTCGGCCAGGAAGAAAGTGCTGGTCACATCCAGATTGTTATTTTGCATGCCGTGGGCCGAAAAGACAACCACACTGGTGTCTGGTGTCGCTGCTGCAATAATGTCTGCGATCGCCTTGTCTATGGCTTTAAAGACAGATAGCAACAGATTGTTACCCGCAGTCACCTGTTTCCCATACAGCGGATGGGAGGGTTCGTTGAGGTGCCACATATAATGACCTGCAGCGTGAGCCTCTCCAAACACCGTTAGTAAAAAATCATAGTTGTCAGACTCGAATAAATGTCGGCAAATCTTACCTCGTCTGGCAATGCCCGTCTCTAGCCACTGCTGCAGTCGGGAGATTGACTGGCCACTGTAGATATTGGCATGGTCTCGGCCAAAAGCTGGATGGGGGCCAAACTTCTCATCTAGCTCATCCAAAAGTGTTGCAGGTTGCGCACCCCTTGCCACCTGTGGAGAGTGTGCGCCCCACGCCAGTGCCTGTACCCCGTTAAATACTGGGATCAGCGTAGTTTGAGGCATATCGAAGATGGCAGACTTGAAGTCTTCGTTGAGGGCGTAAAAGGGTAAATATCTGCCGAACTTATAGGCTCCGACCTTTTCAACGTCATATCGTTCTGCGCGGTATTTAACTGGCCCCCAGTATCCCGTCGTTTCAGGGGTGCAGCCGGTTAAAAATGTTGTCCAGGGCGTTTCAGCGCGATAGTAGCCCAGATTTTGAAGTCGCTGATAGCTCCCCTTAGCGCTTAACTGAGCTAAGGTTGGCAAATGGCCAGCCGCTATCCATTCTTCAATTAGAGCGGGTTCTGTCGCATCTAAGCCAATTGCAATTACAGGCGTTCTCATAGCGTTATCCGATAACGGTATCTAAAGCTGACATCAGAACAAAGAGAGAGGGAAACGTTCTAGGACATGCGTTCATGACTGCACCGAAGACTGAACGACATGTTCCGGTGGAGACAGCCCTAGCGGTACAGAAATCGGTTGGTTGTAAATTTTCAGCGTTTCTGACGTGATGTGTTCCCAGCTGTGATAGAGATCTGCGTATTGTTGTGCTTTTAATGCCATCTCTCGGCGTGCAGCAGGATGCTGAATGGCCCAATTTATTTGGCGTGCGCAGTCCTCAACACTGCCTGTCTCGAAACAAATACCGCGTCCGTTATCTAAAAGTTGCTGATGCGGGGGAATATCACTGGCTAGAACAGGAATTCCTTCTGTCATGGCTTCTAACATAGCCAGTGGCATACCCTCTAAATAAGATGGGAGTACAAACAGTCCTGCCCCCCGCATCACCTCAGCAAGGCGTTTTCCTTGAAGTTGACCGGTCAGTACAACTTCAGGGTTGCTTGCAGCCATTTGCCTAAGGTTTTGGGTGTAATCTGATGTATCGCTGTTCCCGCCGATTAATACCAGTTTCCAACCCTGTGGACGAGACTGTTGAAAGGCCTGGACTAGCAGCTCTGGGCACTTTTCAGGGACCAGGCGACCCAGAAAAACCATGTATTTTTGAGGTGTCAGCCCCAGAGATTGACCAAAATCAAACCCATTGGTTTCAGCGTAGGCAGCAGGCGCATTGGGAATATAGTGCGTTGGTCGTTGATACCTCTGCCAGAAGTAGTCTTTGAGCGCTTCTGATACCACGATAATCTCGTCAGCACATCGAACAGCCATCTGCTCACCCGCCTCGAGCCAACGCTTTGCGAAGCTTCCCCACTTTGCCCGCTGCCAATCTAACCCGTGACAGGTCATAACAATCTTTGCCCTGGGTGAGAGCAATCGAGGAATGCAAGAAAATAGGGCGGGGCCAACGGCATGGAAATGCACTACATCGTAACTATGGCTGCCCATGACTGCGCCCAGTGCCGACGTTGCCATCGCATCCATCCCTCTACGGTTAAAACTGGGTAAGGAAATGACACCAACGTCGTGATAGCGACTTTTTTGAAACCAACCTAGTTCAGTCGAGGTTGCGCGAGCGTAGACATCAACGGCATGCCCTTTCTGAACCATACGAGGGTAAAGCTCAGAACAGGCTTGTTCAATTCCACCCTGTTTAGGCGGAAGCTGCTTGACCCCGACAACCGCTATTTTCATTAAAACTCCTTACCGCCAAACCACACAGACTGCGACGGACAAACAGCGCAGAACAAAGCTGTTCCACTAACAGGCGACAGTGATAGAGGAAATAAAAGCGTTGACCAATAGCAACAGACCTTTCACCAATCAACCACGGCCTGCCGTTGGAAGCCTGCAGATTTTGAACAAGATAGAAGTAAACGGGCTAGATCGACGTTAGCAATCTAAATCATAGACAACAGACTTGTGATGGAGCGGTGTTCGCGAAAAGCAACAGTATCAGAGCTGCTCAACGAATCGAGCGTGAAAGATGGCTCGGTCAGAAGCGAAAAGTCTATCCGTATCGCCTGCTTTACCCTCATGCTCCACACTCAGTGCATCCAACTCCAGTTGCAGTGGAGTGAACAGACCCCACCACACGCTGTGTGCAATAGCCAGGGGTTTCACCTAAGTGCTAGGTATAATCCCCACAGCTAGTACCCCCAAGAAATCATGAATACAAGACGTCAATTTGCCTCTCAGCGATTCAACCCGTTTTGCTTCGTCTACTGTAATTTCGCTTACTTCAAGGCTTACTTCAAAGCTTAGCGTTGGACTTCTATGAACTTTTAAGGAATATATGCCTGTCTTCAACTAACCTTTATGAAGACTATCCTGATAGCCCTGAGAAATACTGAGTCGATTTTGTCAAACCCAATAAATCGGGACGTTTGCATGAGATGGATAAAATACTTATCCAGAAAGGGTTTTCTGGCTTATTAAGTATTATTTTATACTCTGGAATCAACTAACTCAGTCATATTACAAGCCTACAGACAGCGGACATATTCAGTACCGATTCAAGACTGAGAAATAGATTTATGCTGAGTAATATATGAGTCAATATTGATACATCAATGGACGAACTGGCTTAAGAACAGCTACGGTTGATTGATTGAATATTTTGGATAAAGCTAGCATCAATTTTTATGTTATCAATAAAAAATTGATGCTAGCTTTGGCACTGGAAGCAAGAAGCTGAAGATGTCAGTAGGGCTGCAGCTGAATAAAGCATCTAGGGTACCAACTTTGTTTGAAAGCTCGGGTACACCTGGTTGTGACTGTCGAATTTGACGCTTGAACAAGTCGTTTGAATCAGCCATTGCCAATATTTGGATTGGCAATGGTGTGGTTGATCTTGGTGCGATGATCTGGTGGTCTGTGGATCCTTACATGGCCTGCGCTATGGTGGGTTGCTCAGGCGGTGAGCATCTGTGGGTTATCAATGCCGTGTGGTGTCTGTCTTATAAAACGCTATTCAAATAGAACGCTACTTAGGTTAGCTGATGTGTAGAGCTAAATCGTCAACTCGACCATTGGGCATGACGGTTTTGCCCCAAGTAGCGGAAGACAGGTTCGTGCTGCTGGACAGAGTAGCCTGGTATAGGCAGGCTCCCTTTAAATTGGCTGCCCAAAGATTGCTGCTGTCTAGGTTGGCGTTACTCAAATTTGCATTCCTAAGGCTGGCACGGGTCATGTTTGCCTTTTGAAAGTCGGTACCTTCGCAGCTCGCGCCGTCGAGCTGCGCATCGATGAGTTTAGCGAAACTGAGATCAGCCACGTCCAGTTGAGCTGACCGAACTGTTGCGGAAATAAGGTTAGCACTGGCTAAGTTCGCTTGTTGGATGGTAGCCCCAGAAAGGTTGGCATCGAAGAGGTTGGCCCCTCTGAGGTTGGCTGCGCTAAGGTTTGTCCGCTTCAGGTTTGTAGAGATCAGTTGGGCTGATGACAGATTGAACCCGCTTAAATCCAGCCCAGCTAAGTTTTTGTAGCTTAGGTCAATGAGTACCGTTGGATTGGTTTCACGCCACTGATTCCATTCGGTGGCGCTGCCTTTTAGGCGCTCTAGTAGATAATCCAACTGTCCCACATTGGCCATTTCGACGGCACTCCTTTCGTAAGGTTATGTATTCAGTCTGTGAAATAGGGCTTGTGTGCTGACCAACGTTTGACTACTGAGCAGGGTAGACTCACGCGCATCACCATAACCAATATGAAGCTTGGGTGAAGATATACGGTTAAATTAAATATTCCCTAAATAAAAAAGTCGCTATCCTTAACACTCCTAGTGTAAGGACATGGCTAATGCAGCGTAATGCGACTCGGGATAGGACACAGACAGGGTTAGCCCATGGCAAGAATAAAGCTTTGTAGCCTTAAGCCCATGCCATCTCAATCAAGAACCTCTTCACAAAAACAGGATTGTCT
>CAWUKV010000200.1:0-10179 GCA_963923025.1 uncultured bacterium | reverse complement strand
TGGGCTTTCACGTCTGGTCGGTTTTGCTTTGGATGGAATGCCGTCTAGCAGTTTAGTAATAGCAACTGGGGTAGAGCTGACCGTGGCGGTGATCGGACTAGTCCTTCTCTGGAGCCAGCCTGATAGTGTCGATTCGACTGTTTCTGCTGGTCAACAGTCATGACGCCTGACATCATCTAGGCCCTAAAGTAGCCAAGCTGCGATTGGGCTCATTTAATGCTCTAGCTCTACTTTCAGCAGGAAAGAAAAAGGGTTTCAGGCTCTTCAACGCAAATCCGGAACCTGAATTCGCTTAAAAGGTATCAAGTCTTAAAAATCTCATTCAGTCGTTGTTTCAGCTTTAGCTCAGGCAAAATCACAACTCCGTTAGTTTAGGCCTATCAGCAATAGGACTATGCTTTAAACCCATGACTCTTGAACAGCCCCAGTCAGCTGATGCTTTTCCTGAAGACTCACATCCAAGTGAGTCAGCACTAGTTTTGGGGACAGAAGAAGTCCAAATTGACTGTCTTGAATTTTCTCCAGGTGAAGCGGACTTCCATGTTGAGACGGCCCACATGCTGTTTGTGAATCTGTCTCTGCATTACCTACAGACCCAGGATGGAAAAAAGCATACTGAACTATATCGTCATGGCGATATGTTGATTACCCCTGCTAACATCCCGCTTTTTGTGCGCTGGGAAGGGGATGACAATTGCCTCAGGATTCAGCTATCAGCAACACTCCTAAAGCAGGTTGCAGAGAAAATTCTGAAGAGAGAAGACAATCACCTTACGTTAGTGCCAGCATTTCAAAGCCGCCAGCAGCAGCTGGAAGCAATCTCCACTTTACTGATGGCTGAGGCACAGCAAAGACAGGTTAGCGGTAGGCTGTATCTAGATTCACTGGCAACCGTGCTGGCGGTGCAACTGTTGCGCAATTTCTGACGCTGTCATTCTGCTTTGTGGGCGATCTTGGCTACGACCCAGAGGATTTTCAGGCCAATAATCAATCGCAAAACAATGCTGATGATTTCGAAGCATCTTCTACAAATGCGGTTGACGGCTAGGAGCTTGGCTGACACGAACCAACTGTGACTTTCATCGTGTCTCGAAACTTGATAAGTATGTGGCCCCAAATAATTCTAGACATGTGTCGTGCTGAGCCTGTCGGTACGCGAAGCCTTAGGCTTTAGCCCATACCCGGAGGGTTATTGCCCAGAGGGCTTTAGCATCTCGGCGAAAGTATTACATACGGAGAGATTCCACTCGGGGAGAAGCCGCGAAGCGTCTACGACTTCGTTGCTCCAAAGGAGCCGCTAAAGCGCGTTCATGCCCAGCGGGCTTTACGGAATGACATGCCGTCAAATAATTATGGCTATCTAATAATGGCCAGCGTGACCCTAAATCTCTGTCTAACCAAGTCTCACAAAGCATAAGGCTTCCAAGCGTATCCTAATCAGATACGCTTGGAAGCCTTATGCGTCGGCTAAAACTCAATCGGAGCGGCGGGATTTGAACCCACGACCCCCACTACCCCAAAGTGGTGCGCTACCAAGCTGCGCTACGCCCCGGTGCGTTAAAAACGCCTACCTAGACTAGCACAACTAGAGGGGCTTAGCGCAGGCTTGTTAAAACTGCTCCATGGGCGGTAGTGGGGGAAGGGCACCGAGGAAGGGGAGCTCTTGGGAAACGTTGCGCTGGGGTTGCGTTGTGGTCGCCTGGGGGGCCGATATCCGGGCAGGGGCAGAATAGGGTGTTGCGGTCAGTTGGGTGTAGTCGGGGACAGGCTCTGGGTCAGATAGATAGGCTCCAACGGGCACGTTGGCCCCACAGATGTGGGATACATCAAGGGTTCTGCCGTCTGAGGTGATCATGTAGCAGCCCACCTCGTCTGCGATCGCACGCCCACCCCCAACAATCCATCCGCCTAACATCAATGCACAGAGCAACTTAGCCGACTTAACTAAAGGAAAACGCAACATAAAACACCTAGACGAGCAGTATTCGTGAATATACTGAATACTGATTTGATCTAGCTGTGCTTATAGATACTGACATTCGCGTCAGAATCTAGTTGTAAACCGTATGTCCTGAGTGCTGATCGGCTAAAGTGCGGAGGCTTAAAATCCATAACTCCAACGAGCGTAATAGCCGCGGGTATCGATATGAGTGAAAACGGTGGCACTGGCTAAGCCGCCCCGAGAGCCCCACCAGCCGTTGAGCCGGTCGTAGATGGTGTAGGGATGGATACCAGGAATGACAAAATCCACCGCGTCGCCAACCAGGTGACGAGAACGACTCGCTCCGCCAACTCGCCGATTGGTTGCTGGGTCTCGGTACCAAGAATTAATTTTGACGGGACGATTGCCCAATCGTTTACGCACATCCTCCATCACCTTAGCGGCACGGATGATGCCGTAGACCGTGTTGCGATTTACCGGAATACGACTGCCGTTTTTGGTCGCCTCGGCCCAGGTAAAGTTGCCCCCCGGCAAAATGGGTTGAGATAGGTAAAACCGGCTGTTAAACCCTGGAAGGCGGATAAAGGGACCTGCGGGTTTGGCGGGGGCTGGGGTTTCGTTTTTGGGTTGGTTGTCAGGTTCGTTGCCTTCGATGCGAATGTCGGGGCTGTAGGCATACCAAACCGTATTGGCTCGGTCGGGCACGCTGGGACTGGCAAACTCAAGCTTGATGTGATTGTTGGTTGACTTCTCATGGCCCAGCAGCTCAAATTCACTTCTGTTCCTAACGAATGCCTTCTGATGCTGCGCGAGCTGGGACGACATTTTGGGAGCCAGCTTTAGGATGGTGTCGTTGGTCACGGTCAAGGTGATGGTGTCGCCCTCGATACTGACGTCGGGCTTGTATACGTACCAGCTAGTTCGATTTTCAGGACCGAGGAAGGCATTTGCGATCGCAACTCTGACATGTTCGTTGTCGGCGGGCAGGTAAGACTGTAGGTAGTACTCGGTGCCGCCGGGAACAGAGACTTTCTCTTTGGTCGCTAGCTGCCCAGAAGACACCGGCTTGAGCTTGAAGACCGTGCTACGGTTGACCGTCAGTTTGACTTTGGTGTCGTATACCCGCACATCCGGCGCGTAAACGTACCAAACCGTGTGACCCGTATCAGCCAGCGGTGACTTAAGCGTGACCTTGATATGTCCGCCGGGTGCGCGTTCGTGCGCGGCGACATCGAGTTCGGTGCCGTTGCCGACAAACTGTTTCTCACGGTCAGCCAGCTGACCTGATAGTTTGGGCGACCGCTTAAACAGCGTGTCGCTGAAGACTTTGATTTTCATGGTTGAGCCCCTGAACAGCGCAGTTGAAATTCGCTATGTACTGATAGATCGAGGGGCTACCCTAGGGTGAACTGTATACACAACAGCACGTTTGGGCAGTCACCACCGAACCGCAATTTAGCGCTATCGTACCCATCTGCGGGCATAAATTATAGCCTTCACCATTTGCGTCGAGACGCCTGCTGCCCGTGCAGATTTCATAGCTGAGCCAGGTCTTTTAGAGACGCCAGCGCAGCCAACAAGTGGGGGACTGCCGCTGCTGTCCAGCTGCCTTCACCGCCGCGTCCGGTGAGGAGAATGATGCGTAGATCGTACTGCTGGGGGAACCCTTCAGCCTCTAGCCAAATCTGCGCCGTCTCCTGCTCGCAGGTGACGCGCTCTTCATCCATCAGCTCATGGGCTAAAGCTGCCATGGTTGCATCTAGCTGTCCGCTGAGGCGGCAAACGTCCGCTATCTCCGCTGTGGTGAGCTCTAGAGACCAGCTGTCGCTGCCGACCAGCGCTGTAAATTTTGGTGCAGTCGGATTCCAGCCCACCCGCCAGCCCGGACCGTCCCACAGCTTTCGAGATAGGGCGTCGGCCGTGCTCAATCGCCTGCGTACTCTCCCTGCCCAGTGAAGATGTCTAACAGACTTTGCGCCAGCTGATTGCGCTGCTCTCGACTCATGGCGGCAATAGCAGCCTTATCACCCAGCAGCGGCCCGCCGTTGGCGTCTGGCTGAACATTGGCCTGATCGGGATAGAACCGCGATTCCATCGGCTGGAAGGCATCCAGATAGTCTGCCAGGGTTAGCTTCCAGTCGAGTCGAAAGTTGGCGGGGCGGTCTTTGACGAATAGGTGGTAGCGAATCAGGCGACTGACCAGCGTGCTATCTGTGGCGGGTGTGCCGTCTGTATAGGTGTAGCCGTTTTCAGTGGGGAGGTCCGGGTGCTGGGCGTAGATGGTCGCTGCGATCGCAGTCGGATCGACTCGGCGTAACACCACCGCCGGCTGCGCTTGCGCCGCGCCCTGCCAGCTCAGCTGCACGGTTATGACGTGTGCCGCTACGACTAAAGCTGTCGCCAATAGACTACTGACGACCCACCGCATCCACCGTGTCATGCGTCCTTACTCCCCGAGCAAACCATTCAAATGCGGCTACTCACCAATAATTTCGGGCTGAGTCAGCTCGTCAGACATCTCAATAATGGCACGGAGAACCGGCTTCATCCGCGACTCGTCCATGTTGTCAAACTCTTCAAAACGGCGACGCTGGGCGCGGTTGGCAACCTGGACTGTGATGCGATAGCGGTTCGAGGCGGCGCTGATCAGGTCTTCAGTCCGGCGCATGATTTGTGCGCTTTCCAGGGTCAGTCGCTTCATATAGAGATCTCGTGGTTATATATCGTGATCAGACATCGGCCATTCTAGCTTACGAGGGCGGTTTTGTCGGGAGGGGATTTATAGCTGCGCCCTACCGGTTAGGACACCAAGTACGGCGATTCTGCTTGGCATAGAACCATAGGTTGTCGCAGCCTTGTCCTAAGGTCACTGGCAAGGTCACTGGCGGCGGCTACACAAAACTCGCTCTATTTTGTACGGGCAGTTTTGTTTACATACTTTTACAATAACGAAAAGGGTCAAACCCAGCTGTCCTCAGTCTTTTTCATTTGTTCCATGCCAGACACGCTTACTAAACTTGCCTATCAAACGTTTCAGCAGGGCCGACAGGCGTTTGGTTTTGCCCACAAGACCGTTAGCACTCGGGTCATGAGCCTAGTCTCTCCGATCGAGCGCTCCGAGACGCCAAAGGTCAGTGACGAACTCTTTGCCAAGCTGCAGCAGCTGATCAATGAATTGCTAGACGTAGACTGGCAAGATGCGGAGGATGGCGTTTATCCCAAGCATCTTTTGTTTGACAATCCCTGGGACGACTTCTTTCGCTATTACCCCATGATTGTGCTGGATATTCCCTCCATTTGGGAGCGTGCCCAGTACAAGCGTCATCAGGACTTCACCGCCGATATCAACACCGAAGGCTACCCCAGCTACTACGTTCAGAATTTTCACCACCAGACGGGCGGCTATCTCACCGATATGTCTGCCAATATGTACGACACACAGGTCGAAATTCTATTCAACGGCACTGCCGACCCCATGCGCCGCCGTATTCTTGCACCGCTCAAGCATCACATCGAGCAGATGCAGGCTGCGGCTACCGTCGATGTGGGGACGCCTCAGCCAGTTAAGGTGCTGGACGTTGCCTGCGGTACCGGGCGTACCCTGCGCATGATCCGTGAGACTTTGCCCCAGGCGGCGCTCTACGGTGTAGATCTATCCCCCGCCTACCTGCGCAAGGCCAACCAGCTTCTGAGCCAGTCTGTGGGGACCCTGCCTCAGCTCATCCAGGCTAATGCAGAGAAGCTGCCCTACCTCGATGGCTACTTTGAAGCGGTCACCAGCGTTTTCCTCTTCCACGAGCTGCCCGCAGCGGCCCGGCAGAACGTCATTGACGAGGCGTATCGCGTGGTGAAGCCAGGTGGCCTGTTTGTGATTTGTGACTCGATTCAGGCGCTAGATTCTCCTGAGCTGCAGCCGTTTATGGACGGTTTCCCTGAAACCTTCCACGAGCCCTACTACCGCCATTACACCACCGATGACCTGGTTGTACGGCTAGAGTCGGCGGGCTTCGAGCAGGTGGAGACCTGCAACTACTTCATGAGCAAGTACTGGGTCGCCCGGAAGGCGGCTTAGATGGCGGGCAGCCCTTTGAGGCTGCCTACTTTACGAAAAGCTCAACATGAAAAGCGCAACACGCCAATGCCCTATGCCCCTCACTCAAACCCAGCGCAACAAGCTCGACACCACTAACGATCTGGACTTTTACGCCCAGCCTCGCTTTGTTACTCACGTTGACGAGAACTTTATCCGTCAGCTCACCGACCTATATCGGCAACGGCTAAAGCCCGGTACCCGCATCTTTGACATGATGAGCAGCTGGGTGTCGCACCTGCCCAGTGATGTCGCCTTTACCCATGTGGAAGGCCACGGCATGAACGCAGAGGAACTGGCCCGTAACAAACGGCTAGATCACTACTTTGTGCAGAACCTGAACGAAAACCAAGTGCTGCCGTTAGCCGACCAGTCTTTTGACGCGGTATTGAACACGGTCTCCGTGCAGTATCTCCAGTATCCGGACCGGGTATTTGCAGAGGTGCATCGGGTTTTGAAACCGGGGGGCGTGGCGATCTTCAGCTTCTCGAATCGGATGTTCTATCAAAAAGCGATCGCGGCCTGGCGGGATGGTAGCGAAGCTGCTCGCGTCGAGTTAGTTAAGCGCTACTTTCAGTCGGTTCCAGGTTTTAGCGTGCCGGAAGTGGTAGAGAAAAAGTCTGAGGTCCCGGCTATCTTGCAAATGATGGGTATGGGCGGGGTAGACCCGTTCTATGCTGTCATTGCAGAACGGGTAGAGCCGCTGGTGTCGTAGGGCTAGCGATGAACGGTTAGCCCGATGGGATGGCAGTCGAGTTCAGTGGTGCTAGCCAAGTCGGCGGTTTCGTTTGCCGTACAGTCAAGGAGCTGGGCATTGTCAGTGGGCGGCTGAACAATGAGGTAGTGCTCTGTAGGTAGCCCAGAGATTTCGACTTGCACACAGCCCGCCGCTAGCAGCAAGCTACTGACCGCCAACAGAACGCAGAAAAATCTGACAGATTGAGTTTTGAGACGTCGGATAAAATCGCGCACTGAAGCTTATCCCTCCTATTGATAGTTCTTGTCGTTTAGAGCGTTGGCTATCTGGCTTGGCCAGCAACCCAAGGGTGCTGCAGCCTCGTCCAAACGGAGCGGGCTACTGCACCAGCGGTGGGGTGCGTAGAGGTAATGATTATTCCAAAGTTTTCGACTTGGAGATAGGGGTTTGCCAAATGTTGATTGGCGCTTAGACCCGCTACGCTTCGTACGCGTCCATCGAAGGACAAGAACAGACCAGGTTGCGATCGCCATAGGCCTGGTTGATCCGATTGACCGAGGGCCAAAACTTCCGTTCTCGCGTCCACCGGGTCGGATACACCGCCTGCTCTCGGCTGTAGGGGCGATCCCATGCGGCTTCTGTCAGGTCCGCTGCCGTGTGTGGCGCGTTAGTGAGCACGTTGTTGTCCTGGGGTACCTCGCCTGCCTCGACCTGGCGAATCTCTTCGCGAATGGCAATCATCGCGTCGCAGAAGCGGTCTAGTTCTGCCAGCGACTCGCTTTCAGTTGGCTCCACCATAATTGTCCCTGCCACCGGCCAGGACATGGTCGGTGGGTGGAAGCCGTAGTCAATCATCCGCTTGGCAACGTCGTCCACGGTTAGGTTGGCCGACTTTTTGAACATCCGCAGGTCCACAATGCACTCGTGAGCGACCAGGCCGTTTGCCCCCTTATAGAGAATGTCGTAATGACCTTCCAGGCGCTTGGCGATGTAGTTGGCGCTGAGAATTGCAATCTCGGTTGCCTGCTTTAGGCCCGCCGCCCCCATCATGCGGATGTACATCCAAGAAATGGGTAGGATGCTGGCGCTGCCCCACGGCGCTGCTGCCACTGCGCCGATAGACGCTTCACTGCCCAGTTCTGGCGTCAGACCATGACCGGGCAAAAAGGGCACGAGGTGAGACTGAACACCGATAGGCCCAACGCCTGGCCCACCGCCGCCGTGGGGAATGCAGAAGGTTTTGTGCAGGTTCAGATGACACACGTCGGCGCCAAAGTCCGCCGGGCGACATAGGCCCACCTGGGCGTTCATGTTGGCCCCGTCCATGTAGACCTGACCGCCGTGGCTGTGGACGATGTCACAGACGCTGCGAATGCTCTCTTCGAAAACGCCGTGGGTGGAGGGATAGGTGACCATCAAGGCTGACAGGTTCTCGCGGTGCTTCTCGGCCTTGGCCTGCAGGTCGTCTACGTCGATGTTGCCGTCGTCGTCGCACTTGACGCTGACCACCTTCATGCCCGCCATCACTGCACTGGCCGGGTTGGTGCCGTGGGCCGACTGGGGAATCAGGCAAACGCTGCGGTGACCCTCACCGCGGGTTTGGTGGTACTGGCGAATCACCAGCAGGCCGGTGTACTCGCCCTGGGAGCCCGCGTTGGGCTGTAGGGAAATGCCGGCAAAGCCGGTAATCTCACTCAGCCAGCTTTCCAGCTGGGTAAACAGCGTCTGGTAGCCCTGGGTCTGAGGCAATGGGGCAAAGGGGTGAATCTGGCCGAACTCAGGCCAGGTGACGGGTACCATCTCTGCGGTGGCGTTCAGCTTCATGGTGCAGGAGCCCAGGGGAATCATCGCTGAAGCCAGCGATAGGTCCTTCATTTGCAGCGCGTATAGGTAGCGCAGCAGTTCGGTTTCTGAGTGGTAGCGGTTAAACGTTGGGTGCGTCAGGTAGTCGCTACTGCGCTGCAGCGCGGCGGGGATTTGCACCGATGACTTAAGCTGCGGCAGGAAGGATAGCGACTCGGGACCCGCGAAGACCTGAAGCAAAGTTTCGACATCTTCCGGCGTGGTTGTCTCGTCTAGGGAGACGCCCAGCGTTTCTGGGTCAATCTGGCGGAGGTTGATCTGTCGCTCTGCTGCGCGGGCCAGCACTGCTTGAGTTTTGTGGCCTGTGACCACTCGCAAGGTATCAAAGAAGGTCGCATCGCTGAGCCCGAAGCCCAGCTTACCTAGTCCTTCAGACAGTACCCCCGTCAGCCGGTGAATGCGGGTCGCCATTGCCTTTAGCCCCTGGGGACCGTGGTAGACAGCATAGCTGCTGGCGATGATGGCGAGGAGAACCTGGGCCGTGCAGATGTTGCTGGTGGCAGAGTCGCGGCGGATGTGCTGCTCGCGGGTTTGCAGGGTCAGTCGCAGGGCGGGCTGGTCTTTGGCATCTTTGGAGACGCCCACCAGACGGCCAGGCAGCTTGCGGGCGTAGGCGGCGTGGGTGGCAAAGTAGGCGGCGTGGGGGCCACCGTAGCCTAGCGGCACGCCGAAGCGCTGAGTGTTACCCACGGCAATGTCTGCCCCAAACTCACCCGGCGCTTTTAGGAGGGTCAGGCTGAGCAGGTCTGCGGCTACGGTAACCAGGGCTCCGGCCTCGTGGGCCAGGGCGATGAAGTCGGTGTAGTCGTACACCTGGCCTTCACTGGCGGGGTACTGCAGCAGCACGCCAAAGACGGGCTGGTCAAAGGCAAAGTCGCGGTGGTCCCCGATTACCACCTCAATGTCCAGTGGCAAGGCGCGCGTTTGGATCACCTCAATAGTTTGGGGATGGCAGGCGTTAGACACCCAGAACCGTTTAGCAGCTTTGGCCGCTTTGTTTTTGCAAACGCCCAGGCTCATGGTCATGGCTTCGGCGGCGGCGGTGCCTTCGTCTAGCAGGGAGGCATTGGCAATTTCTAACCCGGTAAGGTCCGTCACCATCGTTTGGTAGTTCAGCAGGGCTTCGAGCCGCCCCTGGGCAATTTCGGGCTGGTAGGGGGTGTATTGGGTGTACCAGCCTGGGTTTTCGAGAATGTTGCGTTGAATGACCGGGGGGGTGTGGGTGTTGCTGTAGCCCAGGCCGATGTAGCTTTTGTAGATCTGGTTTTGACGCGCGATCGCACCCAACGCTTCCAACGCTTCAGGCTCACTCAGCCCATCTGCCAGTTCCAACCCTCGTCCCAGTCGGATTCCCGCCGGGACCGCCGCCCCCATCAGCTCAGCGGTGGACAGCAACAGCGCATTGCCCTGGCCAGAGCCCTTGTCACCCGTCCTAAAGTGCTGATGTTAGACGAACCCCTCAGCGCCCTGGACGAAAACCTGCGGGTGCGGATGCGAGGGGAGTTGCGCAAAATCCAAAAACAGTTTGGCCTCACCTTTATCCAGGTCACCCACCATGTAGAAGAAGCCTTCTCCCTATCGGATCAG